>JAGPKJ010000128.1 GCA_018053995.1 Lachnospiraceae bacterium
CGGCGTATCAGAAAGTCAAGGTCAATAATGAGATGGAATGGTGTGAGGTAGAGGATCTTGAGACAAAGGGCAAGATAGAGAAGATCCTGCTGAACAACAGAATATCATATTATATCACATGGACGAAACCTAAATTCTTTTCTTCTGATAAAAACGAACACTGCGTTTTCTGTGTGAACCAGCTTCAAAAAGATGCAGCGGATGAAGCTATCGCTTGTCTTGAAGATGAGGAAAAGAGCAAGATTACATTCATTAATAAAAAGGTAAATAAGTCATATTATTGATATAGAATGGGAGATATCAGTATGGGGAAAAAGTCGTCATGTGATTCATGTACAAATTATGTATATGATGATGAATATGACTGCTACAGCTGTATGGTAGATCTTGATGAAGACGATACGGCACGGTATATGAGATCGAATTTCGAGTGTCCGTATTATTCACTCGATGATGAGTATAAGGTTGTTCGACACCAGATGTAAAGATAATACAGCGATTATAATTGCTACATCTGAGGTAAGACAACAATGTAATGGATATAAATAAGAATGATATAAAAAACGGATATAAATTAGAGTGATTTAAAATAAAAGTATACCCTCCTTACTGTTTTTACGGTAAGGAGGGTATTTTAGAACGTTGTAATCTTTATATGTGAGTTCTTTCAGACTGCTTCTGTACTTTCTTTTCTATCTTCATTTCCGGCATTTAGTGGAATAGAATGATCTTCATTTGCAGCAGTCTCTTTTTCAAGATTTTTTTGTGCGGTAGAGAGCATAAGTTTGATACGGTTGAGCTGATTGACTTCGCTTGCACCGGGATCATAATCTATCGCAACAATGTTAGCACCGGGATAATGTCTGCGTACTTCTTTTATGACACCTTTTCCAACGATATGATTAGGAAGGCAGCCAAAAGGCTGAATACAGATGACGTTATTCACATTATCTCTTATAAGCTCGGTCATCTCGCCGGTCAGAAACCATCCTTCACCAGTCTGGTTTCCTATATTGACGATATCCTTTGCATACGATGCCGTTGTATAGATACTGTTTGGCGATGAGAAATGCCTGCTGGCACGATATGCTTTAACAGAACTCTTTCTAAGACGCTCTGAAAGCTGTATTCCGAGCTTTGATCCAAACGCGGCCATTTTATTTGTCCCAAGATAATTAGCCTTATAGATCTGGTTGTAGAAGCAGTAGAGCATAAAGTCAAGAAGATCCGGGACTACAGCTTCAGCACCTTCAGATTCAAGAAGTTCTACCAGATTATTGTTTGCGGCAGGATCATATTTTACAAGGATCTCACCGACGATTCCGACCTTGGGCTTACGGACATCTTCATATATCGGGATGTTGTCAAAATCTTCGACTATATCTTTACACATTTTGTTGAATTCTTTGAAATCAATGTTCTTCGATGACACAAGTTCAGTGCAGCGTGCAAGCCACTTCTTATGGCATTCGTTGACGGAACCCGGCACTTTTTCGTAAGGACGCATACGGTAAACGCAGCGCTGGAATATATCTCCAAACACTGCACCAAACCCGCAATGAAGCAGCATAGGCAGGTTCACATGGAATCCGGGGTTTGTCTCAATGCCTGACAGACTTATTGATATGACCGGTACTTTTTCAAGTCCGGCTTTCTTGAGTGCACGTCTTATAAATCCAACATAGTTTGTAGCACGGCATCCACCGCCTGTTTGTGTCATTACGATAGCTGTGCGGTCGAGATCGTATTTCCCGGACTGCATCGCATCTATTATCTGTCCGACTACAAGGAGAGAAGGATAGCATGCATCATTATTGACGTATTTGAGTCCCGTATCGGCGGATTTTCTGCTCGCGTTACCGAGTATCTCAAAATTATAGCCGCATGAAGCAAGCGCCGGAGCGATGCACTCGAAATGTATAGGAGCCATCTGCGGGCTGACGATCGTATAAGTCTTTCTCATTTCTTCAGTAAAGCTTACTTTAGTGATAGAAGTAGGATTTATTGTTCTGACAGTCTTTTTATCATCACGCTCACGCAGGGCTGCAAGAAGGGAACGTACACGGATCCTTGCGGCACCCAGGTTATTTACCTCGTCGATCTTAAGGCAGGTATATATCTTATTTGATCCGGTAAGGATATCACTTATCTGATCTGTCGTTACGGCATCAAGACCGCATCCGAACGAATTAAGCTGGATGATATCAAGATCATCACGCGTCCTTATGTAAGCTGCGGCCGCATAGAGACGTGAATGGTACATCCACTGATCAGATACTATGAGCGGTCTGTCAATCTTTCCAAGATGTGAGATAGAATCTTCAGAAAGGACAGCTATGCCATATGAGTTTATGAGTTCCGGAATACCATGGTTTATCTCAGGGTCTATATGGTAAGGACGTCCTGCGAGCACGATACCGTGGATATGGTGTTCTTCTATATAGTGAAGCACTTCTTCACCCTTGGCTTCGACGTCGTGACGTGTCTTATCCATCTCGTCCCAGCCGGCTTTGCAGGCGTCTATGACTTCTTTCCCGGGAATTTCACGGAATTCGCGGACGAGTCCGTCAGTGACTGTCTTAAGAGAAGTGAAGGCAAGAAACGGATTACGAAAATCAACTTCACCGTGTTCTATCGATTCTACGTTATTCCTTATATTTTCCGAATACGAGGTTACGATAGGGCAGCAGTAATGATTTGTAGCACCATCGACTTCTTCGCGTTCGTAGTAAATGGAAGGATAGAAGATAAAATCAGGGTTCTGCTTTATCAGCCATTCTACATGTCCGTGTGCCAGTTTCGCAGGATAGCATTCGGATTCGCTAGGAATAGATTCGATGCCGAGTTCGTATATCTTCCTGTTTGAAAGAGGAGAAAGGATAACACGGTATCCAAGCTTTGTAAAGAACGTGTACCAGAAAGGATAGTTTTCATACATGTTGAGAACACGAGGTATACCAACTGTTCCACGTCTCGCTTCATCAGCTTTTAATGGAGCATATGCGAAAAGACGCTTGAGCTTATATTCATAGAGATTAGGAATCCCGTTTTCATTTTTTTGTTTTCCAAGACCACGTTCGCATCTGTTACCTGAGATATACTGACGTCCGCCGGAAAATTTGTTTACAGTGAGACGGCAGCTGTTTGTGCAGCCCTTACATTTTGTCATGCTCGTTTCAAACTGCAGACTGTTGATCTGATCAATCGAGAGCATGGTTGTGTTTTCTCCGGACTGGTAATGATTCCTTGCGATAAGGCCTGCTCCGAATGCACCCATTATACCGGCGATATCGGGACGAATGGCGTTGCAGTCAGCTATCTTTTCAAAGCTTCTAAGAACAGCATCGTTGTAGAACGTGCCGCCCTGTACGACGATATTCTTTCCAAGAGAGGAAGCATCAGATACCTTGATTACTTTGAAAAGTGCATTTTTGATTACAGAATATGCAAGACCGGCGGAGATATCTGATACGTCGGCACCTTCCTTCTGAGCCTGCTTGACTTTTGAATTCATGAATACAGTGCATCTTGTACCGAGATCTATGGGATGCTTTGCAAAGAGAGCGGCTTTTGCGAAATCTTCAACACTGTAGTTGAGCGATTTTGCAAATGTCTCAATGAAAGAACCGCATCCGGAGGAACATGCTTCATTGAGCTGTACACTGTCAACGGCGTGATTCTTTATCTTGATGCATTTCATATCCTGTCCGCCGATATCAAGGATGCAGTCGACATCAGGGTCAAAGAAAGAAGCAGCAGTATAATGGGCGATAGTTTCAACTTCACCTTCATCAAGAAGGAATGCAGCCTTCATAAGTGCTTCGCCGTATCCGGTCGAACATGCTCTTACGATATGAGCATCGTCAGGCAGCTTTTTATACATATCCTGTATCGCATGGATAGCAGTAAGAAGAGGACTTCCGTTATTGCCGCTGTAATATGAATAAAGAAGAGAACCATCTTCACCTACAAGCGCAGTCTTTGTCGTCGTCGATCCTGCATCGATTCCGAGGTAACAGTTGCCATGGTATGAAGAAAGATCTTTTTGAACTACGTGGTGAACTGAGTGACGTTCTGTAAAATCAGCATACTCCTTATCATCTGCAAAGAGCGGTGCCATACGTTCCACTTCAAAATCCATGTGAAGTTTGTTTTTCAGGGTATCAAGCATATCGCTGAGCGAATATGATACATCTTCTTTTGCATTAAGAGCTGAGCCCATTGCAGCATACAGATGAGAATTCTCAGTGACCATCGTATGTTCCGCATCAAGCTTCAGTGTACGGATGAATGCCGCTTTCAGTTCAGAAAGGAAATGAAGCGGACCGCCGAGAAATGCTACGTGACCGCGGATCGGCTTGCCACAAGCGAGTCCTGATATTGTCTGATTTACTACTGATTGGAAAATAGAAGCGGAAAGATCTTCTTTGGTAGCTCCGTCGTTGATGAGCGGCTGAATATCTGATTTTGCAAATACACCGCATCTGGCAGCGATATTATACAGAGAAGTGTAATTCTTGGCATACTCATTAAGACCTGCTGCGTCAGTCTGAAGGAGGGAAGCCATCTGGTCGATAAAGGAACCTGTGCCGCCGGCACATATTCCATTCATACGCTCTTCAACGCCGCCGCCTTCGAAATATATGATCTTTGCGTCTTCGCCGCCAAGTTCGATGGCTACATCAGTTTTGGGCGCATATTCTTTTAATGAAGAAGCTACGGCAATTACTTCCTGAACAAATGGGATCTCCAGGTGTCCTGCAAGAGTAAGACCGCCGGAACCGGTTATTATCGGGTGAACTGTGATATCTCCGTATTTTTCTGATGCTTCATTCAGCAGGTCGGTCAGAGTTTCTCTTATATTTGCAAAGTGTCTTTTGTAATCTGAAAATAAGAGATGGTGTCCTTCATCAAGAAGGGCGATCTTTACAGTAGTTGAACCGATATCGATACCTAATGTATACTTCATTGTGCTCATTTCATACCTCGATATAAATAAATAATGGCAAAAAAATAGACTTAAGACAGGAACTGTTCTTATTAAAATATATTGTTCATTTTTTCACAAGCATGAGATATTATACGATAGAAAATATAGAAAAGCAATCGACCAGATTTTCAATGCTTTATTAAATTTTTATAACGTAAGTGTGAGCTTCATTTACAATTCAAAAGGCTGATGATAGAATTACAATAATGTGCAGAAGAGAAAGAGAGTGTGTATGAGCAATTTTGAAAAGAAGTTTGGAAAATATGCAATAAGAAATCTATCACTCGTACTTATAATGTGTTATGCGGTAGGATATATCATTCAGTTGATAAACAGAGGTTTTCTGGATTATCTTACACTAAATCCGTTTGCGATAGCGCACGGGCAGATATGGAGACTTTTCACATGGATAATAGTTCCGCCGGACACATCTAATTTCTTTTTCGTCATCATCATGTTGTTTTTCTATTATTCAATAGGAACTTCACTTGAGAGGACATGGGGTACATACAGATATAATGTATATATCTTTTTAGGCATGATTTTCACGGTACTTGGAAGTTTTCTGATGATGGGATATTCATATCTGTTTTATTCCCAATATGTATC
>JAGPKJ010000037.1 GCA_018053995.1 Lachnospiraceae bacterium
CTTGAGGATCATACAAAACCCAAGGACGGCGCGCTGGAGCATCGTATCAATATCATCGATACTCCTGGACACGTTGACTTTACGGTTGAAGTTGAACGTTCTCTCCGTGTTCTTGATGGTGCCGTAGGTGTTTTCTGTGCAAAGGGCGGCGTTGAACCGCAGTCAGAGAACGTATGGCGTCAGGCTGATAAGTACAAAGTACCGAGAATCGCATTCGTCAATAAGATGGATATCATCGGAGCCAATTTCTATGGCGCTGTTGATCAGATCAGAAACAGACTCGGTAAAAATGCAATAATGATTCAGCTTCCTATAGGTAAAGAGGATACCTTCCAGGGTATCATCGATCTGTTTGAGATGGAAGCATATATCTATGAGAACGATAAGGGAACAGATATAAAGATAGAAGAGATTCCGGCTGATATGAAAGAGAAAGCTCAGAAATATCATGACGAACTCATCGAAAAAGTCTGCGAACTTGATGACGAACTCACAGAGATGTATCTTGATGGAAAGGTACCGGAGATCCAGGCTATGAAGGATGCTCTTCGCAAAGCAACATGCGAGAGTAGAGCAGTTCCTGTATGCTGTGGTTCCGCTTACAGAAATAAGGGCGTTCAGAAACTTCTTGATGCCGTTATCGAGTATATGCCTTCACCTCTTGATATCCCTCCTGTAGAGGGAACTGATCTTGAAGGAAATCCTGTAGAGAGAGTTTCTTCTGATGAAGAGCCTTTCGCAGCACTTGCATTCAAGATCATGACAGATCCTTTCGTAGGAAAGCTTGCATTTATCCGTGTATATTCAGGAACGATGAAAGCCGGCACATATGTGCTGAATTCTACTAAGGATAAGAAGGAACGTGTAGGTCGTATCCTTCAGATGCATGCAAATAAGAGAATGGAACTGGAAGAGTGCTTCTCTGGTGATATCGCAGCCGCTGTTGGTCTTAAGGTCACAACGACAGGTGATACGATCTGTGATGAAGATCATCCTGTAATCCTTGAATCTATGGTATTCCCGGAGCCTGTTATCGAGCTCGCAATAGAGCCTAAGACAAAGGCTGGTCAGGGTAAACTGGATGAAGCTCTTGCAAAGCTTGCTGAAGAAGATCCTACATTCCGCGCACATACTGATAAAGAAACAGGACAGACTATCATCGCCGGCATGGGCGAACTCCATCTGGAGATCATTGTTGACCGTCTGCTCCGTGAATTCAAGGTTGAGGCTAATGTCGGTGCTCCTCAGGTAGCATATAAGGAGACATTCACAAAGCCTGTAGATCAGGAATACAAGTATGCAAAGCAGTCTGGTGGTCGTGGACAGTACGGACATTGTAAAGTTAAGTTCACACCTATGGATCCTAATGGTGAAGAGACATACAAGTTCGAATCATCCGTTGTCGGTGGTGCTATTCCTAAGGAATATATCCCCGCAGTCGGAGACGGTATCGAAGAGGCCGCAAAGGCTGGTATCCTTGCAGGATTCCCGGTACTCGGCGTTAATGCGAACGTATACGATGGTTCTTACCATGAAGTCGATTCATCAGAACTCGCTTTCCATATCGCAGGTTCTATGTGCTTCAAGGAAGCTATGAAGAAGGCTGGACCGGTTCTTCTTGAACCTATCATGAAGGTTGAGATCACAATGCCTGAGGAATACATGGGCGATGTAATCGGCGATGTTAATTCACGTCGTGGCCGTATTGAAGGAATGGAAGATGTCGGCGGCGGTAAGCTCGTCAATGCATATGTACCTCTTGCAGAGATGTTTGGTTACGCTACAGACCTTCGTTCAAAGACACAGGGTCGTGGAAACTACTCAATGTTCTTTGATAAATATGAACAGGTTCCTAAGAATGTACAGCAGGCCATTCTTGATGATAGAAATAAATAATCTTAAAGGATTGTGCTTGTAGTATAAAGCAGCTAAATAGTGCTTGAAAAAGCTGATGTTTTCTAATATAATCAGATTTAGCTGGTCACTGAAAGGACACTGATACAGTGATCCTATTCATTATCTAATTTAAGGAGGATTTTAAAAATGGCAAAAGAGCATTTTGACAGATCAAAGCCGCATTGCAACATTGGAACAATCGGCCACGTAGATCATGGTAAGACAACACTTACAGCAGCTATCACAAAGGTTCTTGCTGCAAGAGTTCCAGGAAACAAGGCAGAAGCATTCGATCAGATCGATAAGGCTCCTGAAGAAAAAGCAAGAGGAATCACGATCTCAACAGCACATGTTGAGTATCAGACAGCTAATAGACATTACGCACACGTTGACTGCCCCGGACATGCTGATTATGTAAAGAACATGATCACAGGTGCCGCACAGATGGATGGCGCTATCCTTGTTGTAGCTGCTACCGACGGTGTTATGGCACAGACCAAGGAGCACGTTCTTCTTGCTCGTCAGGTTGGTGTTCCTTACATCATCGTATTCCTTAACAAGTGTGATATGGTAGACGATCCCGAACTTATCGAGCTCGTTGAGATGGAAGTTACAGAACTCCTTGAGAGCTATGGCTTCAAAGATTGCCCTATCATCAAGGGTTCAGCTCTTAAGGCTCTTGAAGATCCTAATGGAGAATGGGGCGACAAGATCATGGAACTTATGGATACAGTTGATTCATATATTCCTGATCCTAAGCGTGATAACGATAAGCCTTTCCTTATGCCTGTCGAGGATGTATTCACAATCTCAGGACGTGGCACAGTTGCTACAGGCCGTGTAGAGCGTGGACAGCTTCATATGAATGATGAAGTTGAAATCATCGGTATCAAGGAAGAGACAACAAAGTCAGTTATTACAGGAATCGAAATGTTCCGTAAGACTCTTGACTATGCTGAGGCTGGTGATAACATCGGTATCCTTCTTCGTGGTATCGATCGTGACGGCATCGAGCGTGGACAGGTTGTAGCTAAGCCCGGTTCAGTTACATGCCACAAGAAGTTTACAGCTCAGGTCTATGTTCTTACAAAGGATGAAGGCGGACGTCATACACCTTTCTTCAATAACTACAGACCTCAGTTCTATTTCAGAACAACAGATGTAACAGGTGTCTGCAACCTTCCTGAGGGAACAGAGATGTGCATGCCTGGCGATCACGTTGAGATGACTATCGAACTCATCCATCCCATCGCTATGGAGCAGGGTCTTACATTTGCCATCCGTGAAGGTGGACATACAGTAGGATCAGGCCGTGTTGCTACAATCATTCAGTAAGTCCGCGTTAGCTTTGAGCTAAGCGCTAAAATGTAAATAAAAACAGCCCTTCGTGCTTGCACGAAAAGGGCTGTTTTTGTTTACATTTTTAGGCATTCGGCGAATGCCGCGACCGAGGAAATGCGAAGCATTTTCGAGGTGCGCTTAGCTCAAGCTAGTAGGATTCAGTAAAAGGCGCGCAAGGAAATGCGAAGCATTTTCGAGGTGCGCTTAGCTCAAGCTAGTAGGATTCAGTAAATTCATCAAATGTTCACGAAGTGTGTACACTTTTTCATTGCGGAACAAACATTCATCAGGTAGAATAAATGATAGCGCGTGCAGTAGCATATCAAGTATATCGTCGTCACCTGAAGTCACTATCGTAGAAAAATTGATATGTATGTAATAGTATATAACATCCACGTGTGAACCGCAGAGTACAAACTACCGTATTTTTAGCGGAGTTGTAATATTTTACTGTATTTATGTCACAGGTTTTTGTTTATCCCAAAAGCGCTACAGTATATTCAGATAAAGATGTCCAGAATACTGTATTTCTGATTCGTAATAGAGGGTCGAATTCCTTGAGCGTAGTAATTATATTGATAATATACAGTATTATTTGAACTTTATTTTATGTATACTGTAATTTATGTTTTAAGACCCCCTAGTGAGTTGCTAAATTGCAGTAAATATGATGAGATTTTCTACAGATACTGCATCAAATTTCGGAAAGAAAAATTACGACGAAAAAATGCAGTAATAGAGATGTATTTGTTTTCGGATACTGCAATATTGGTGACAAAATATGTTGATGAATAGCATGAACGAGTAAAGACATGAACGAGTAAAGACATGAACGAGTAAAGACATGAATGAGTAAAGACATGAACGAGTAAAGACATGAAATTAAATAATGCAAAAGTCAATAAAGCAAATGGCTCTATTGTAATGATATATAGCGATAATATGATCATTACATTGAAATCACACTAAAGGATGGAATTGAAATATTAATGGATAAACTTGATAAAGATTACAATATAGATCAGGCCAGAGGTCAGGACATAGATCAGGCCAGAGGTCAGGTCATAGACCCAAACATAGACCAAAACAAGTGTAAGCCTAATGGTCAAAGCAAGAACCGGAACAAAGGCAGAATAACGAGGAAGTTGAGTCATCGTGTGATTATCGCATTAAGTCTTGGAATACTCGCCGCAGCGGCAGTGATCGCAGTCATTTCGTGCAACTATCTTTCGTACACGAATGTAAATCTTGATGATATGCTACAGGTATCATTGTCGGGATATAACGGGAAGGGCAGTGTGAAGGCTAATGTCACAAGCCCGGTTCAGTTTGCGGACTTCGCAAAGACGGTGAAAGCTGTTCCTGATAAAAATACTGATCTGAAGAATGGGGATAGCATTACGATAACATGGGAGTATGACAAGGCGGAAGCCAAGGCTCAGAAACTCAGAGTTCAGGCCGACCCGGTGACATACGAGATAAGCGGGCTTAAGGATGCACGTATAATAGATAATGACGAGCTCTTTAAGGATATTAGTGTAAATGCATCAGGAATATCTCCATACATAACGCTATCAGTGGAAAATAAGAGTACAGACGAGTTTATAAAGGATGTGGTATTTGCGGTAGAATCACCAAAAGAATATTATACGGCAGGTGACACATATGTCATATCAGCATCTTATGATACAGAAAAAGCACTGAGCATGTGCTGCGAGCCGGACGGAACAGATGGAAAAGCGGAAAAGACATATACTATCAGTGCGGGAGATTCATATCTGACGGATCCATCGGAACTTTCGCAGGATGCGCTGGATGAGATGAATCAGGCGGCATCAAAACTGTTTACGGATGGTAAAGCACGTGAATACGGGCTGAGGATATTCAGTGAGATGGGGCTGATGCCGGTGTGGTCCGGGACATCGACGACATTCAGATGGGTATCACCTACGCTTATATCAGCGTATTTTAACATCAGGAGCAATGATTCAGATAATACGGTAATGAAGCATATAAATGACGTCAGACTTGTGTACAATGCTGTCTTGACACAGCAGGACGGTACATCGTGCAATGCGGAAGTTGTTGTAAGATTTGAAGATCTTATAAAGAAAACAGATGGAAGTATAGACGCGGAGCTTGATTCCGGTACGATAATATCTGCATCAGCCAAGAATAGTAATATTAAGAAGATGGTCTCAATCAGCGATGATGGCTTCGATGAAGCCAAGATAGCCATAGAGTAAATTAAAGACGATGGTCTCGATCAGCGATGATGGCTTCGATGAAGCCAAGATAGCCATAGAGTAAATTAAAGACGATGGTCTCGATCAGCGATGATGGCTTCGATGAAGCCAAGATCGCACTCGAGCGATAACACTAAACAGATGCTTAATGGATGCATCAGCATCATTATATCTGATCTGACAGTTTCTTTTGCTTCCTCTTGCTTATGTATACCGCAGTAACAAATATCGCGATGCCGACCATGCTTAGGAGAATACCATATCTTTGTCCTATCGGAGTAAATTTCAGATATATCTCATGATCCCCTTTGGAAAGATCAACACCTATGAATGCGTCTTCAAAATCGATGTAATCGGTCTTGACGCCATCAACATACAGAGTCCAGTGCTTCTCGTCAGGAACGGACATGAACAGCATACCTGCATCGGACACATTTATCTTGCCTTTAAGATAATCATCTCCGTGATCAGTCACTTCAAGCTTCTGACGGGTAAGTATATTAAGTGTCTCACTCATAACGTTATCATCAAGCTGATATCCGTTAAGAGATATGCTTGAGAGAGAACCCTCTTTTGCAGTGAGTTCGACTCTGTCACCGGCTGAAAGCGTCCCGAGATCCATAAGGACACCGCGTTGGCATTTTGAAAATGAACGGGTTATCACACTGCCGTCTTCACGTGTCAGCGTTTCATTGATCGTGCTGCACAGGTCTGCTGTAGAGCCGACTGTGTACATATATATGTGTTCGTTCTGATCGGCGATTATCGTTGCCTTATTTCCGTTTACCTCGATCGTATATGGTGTGAAGAGATCTTCCTTTATCCCAAGCGCATGTGCAAAATCATTCTGTACAGCTGCGGCTGTTCCACGGCCAGTATCCCATTTCTTGTCAAAACCTGAAGGAAGCATGTAGCCTATACTTGTATCGTATGTAGATTTATAGATGTTAAGGTCATCTTCGTTTGTGACGTAAGTAAGAAAATGATTGGAAAGATTCTTGTCTTTAAGAGACATGAGGTATCTGACATTGAGCAGTGTAGCTGTAAGTGGCGTTGCTCCATCGAAACTGTAATATACTTTGCTGCTGTCAAGACCGACATTTTTGTAGAATGTTTCTACATCTCCATTTGCCGTGCTTGAAAAGAGAGAAGCACTCATGTAATCTGACAAGACACCGTCGTTTTTTGATACTCTGGCATCTTCCTCAATGCGGTAGAATCCGTCATCAGACTCCCTTATCTTGGATGCTGCATCTTCTTTTCTATACCATTTATCAGTGTAGCTTGAGCGGCTGACAGTACTGACACTTGTGCATATCGTATTGATACCGACTTCGGCGAGCGCGATTATCAGTATGATCGAAACGATAATGTCCTGGTTGCCTTTACGCAGATAGAAGAATACGCCGGCAACGGCGTAGAGAGCGAGAAAGATCGCTGTTGTGAGGATGGCATAGTTAGGCGAGAAATGGTCACTGTTATCGTTGCGGAAATAAAAGAGAACGACAAGTGCCGCTGATACAGCCAGGCATATGAGAAGGTGTTTCCGGCTGAATTCACGTATATGCAGAAAAGCCTCATAGCATGCAGTAAGCAGCACTATGATGTAGAGAAAAGACTGTCTTGCAGGCAGTGAATCAGGATAGTTCAGACCATGCCATATAAAGTTCAGTGTGTTGAGACTGAAACTCACGATGAAAAATGCAAGGAGACAGATAATCGGTATCTTCTTTTTTAGCGATATCTTTCTACACGATACATAGAGTGGAAAGAGGAATAGGATGCCAACGCCGCAGTATATGTTTGGCCAGTGGTCATTTTTGAGATCTGTGCATACATTCATGCAATGACGCGCAAGTACTTTTTCTGGAGAAAAATAGTACTCAAGTGTCTTAGGGAAAGTCGTTCCTGTGAATTTTGTTCCGGTAAGAGCCATTACGCCGGGCACAAGAACGATAGCGGCAATACATGCGGCAAGGATGGAAGAGAGCGCAAAGCGTATGAGCGCAGTTCCCTTCTGTTTCCACGGGATGAACAGGATAAGAATGATGAAATAAAGTATAAGAAAGATGCATATCATTATCGATATGTAGTAATTTGTCAAAACGCAAAGTGCGAGTGTAATGCAGTAGAATTTCCATTTGCCTTCAGATACGAGCTTCTCAAGTCCAAGTATGATGAGTGGGGCAAGAGCGATGGAATCGAGCCACATTATGTTCCAGTTATATGCAGCCATGAACCCTGAGAGCGAATAGAACAGAGAGAACATGACTATAGAGTCAGACTGGACGTTAAAGTGCTTAGAAAGGTAATAGCAGAACGAAGAACCGCAGAGACCGATCTTGAGGATTATAACGACTGTCATTGCCTCTATCATCGCATGCGTAGGAATGAGCGCAAACAGCCAGTTTATCGGGCTTGCCAGATAATATGCGTATAGCGCGGAATAATTAGATCCAAGCCCAAGCTCCCACGAAAACCCGATTCCGCTGCCACTCAGGATCCTGCGGTGGAATTCAGTCATGAACGGGAGATACTGGTGATACAGGTCAGTACGGAGAAAACAGTTTTCACCGAACGGGAATATACCATTCCCGATGATCGCTATGACCATGATCACAACAGGAAGGAAAAATGCATAAAGACAATACTGCGTAAGGGGCTTTAAATGATGACCGGGTTTTGTTTTATTTCCAGTCAAAAAGCCTGTAATACTGGAGATCTTCATAAGTGTTAAGCTCCTTTCGAACGTCAGTGAGTTCACAGTCTTTTCCGTCTGCGTTCATTATGCGGCGTCCGGAAACGACAGGATATTTCTTCTCGGTCTCTTCGAGAAACTGCTGGTAATCTGAAAGCGGGACACCGGCGGTCTTGAGGACAAGACCGGAAAGATAGTTGGCACTTATGTTAAGATCTTTCTGTTCATCGATATCATAATTTGCCCAGATCACGAAAGGCACCTCATAACGGGAATCTTCCTCTTCAGGTGTAAGTGACTGGCATGATTTTCCGCTAAGCTTGTACAGAGGATTAACAACACTGTCTGTCGGCTGATGATCACCAAACATGACGATCACAGTCTTTTCTTTTCCGGTGAAGTATTCAGTAAGGCTCTGGAGCGATCTGTCAGATTCGCGCATGAGTGAGAGGTATTGATTTGCCGCGACATCTGTAACACCGTCAGCTTTTATCTCCGGGTCGAAATTAGAGAAAAGCTCATCAAAACCGCTATGGTTCTGCATAGTGACATTGAACATGAACATAGGCTTGTCTTTATCTTTATGCTCATATCTGTCCTCGATCATCTCGATATCAGCCTGATCGCTTATATATTTTCTGATCGTCTGATCATGACCGGCAGAAATGAAATCAGTATCAAAAAATGACTGATTAAATCCAAGATAAGGATAGACTTTGTTACGATTCCATCCCTGAGCGTGATAGGGATGCATCGCTGTCGTATCGTATCCGTATGTTTCAAGATGATCTACGAGCGATGGAAGGGAACTGTGTATGTACTGCTGATAGGGAACACTGCCTACAGTAAGAAATGCCATAGAGTTTCCTGTCAGAAATTCGAATTCGGTATTTGCCGTATTGCCGCCGAGAACTGATACATTAAGGTATCCGGTGACAGAGTCGCTGTCATCTGATTTCTGTAGCGAATGGAGAAAAGGCATATAGTCTTCATTTGTAGTGAAATCGCAGTCAACGGCGGGATCACTGAAACATTCATTCATTATAACAATGATGTTTGGGGTCTGAGATGCGCTGTCATCGACATTGTAGGTTGCAAGTTTTTCCTTGGCGGCATTTTCATTATAGCCGGACGGACTTCCGGGAGTGAGGTATCTAAGCTCCATCAGGAATGCGATGTATGTGCCATCCTTGTACTGCATCGTGTCAGGGGTGAAGAGTTTGTCGTAGAGGCAGTACTTATGTTCAACGATATAATCATCGTGAAGAGAAGCGGTAAATGCCCATATAAGTGAAAATGAGATAACGGCTCCGCCGACACGTACCGCGGCCGTTTTCCATTTTTTGTCAAATGAGATCGTGCCCTCACAGAGATACCATTCTGCAAGGAAGAGAATCAGAAAGCCGATTATGACTTTTACAGCTCTTGCGCCGGGAGTGTAGTCGTAGTTGCCGGATACGCTCATCGCTGTCTTAAATGAATAGACATCCCACGGCAGGAACGGAGTAGCGCGGAACCGGTATATATACATGTTGATGATTCCGAATATCGAGGAGAAGATCGATACAAACAGAATTCCTGATCTTATCTTGCCCATGATGAATGTCATCATTGCTGCGACAACATAATAGAAGAACAAGTTCAGGAAAATAGGAAACGGTTTCATAGTCTTAAAAGGAGAGTGGGTATAATTCTCCATCAGGAAAAATGAGAGTGCCGGTGCGATAATGAACATTATCGTGTTCAGGGTCTTTCTTGCAGTATCATGTTTTCTCCAGAACAAGTCGAACGAAGATTCTTTCTTTGGTGCTTTAATCTGCTGTTTCATTGCGAATTCCTTATCAGTGTCATAACGGACACGTGCCGTACTTCGAAGTTGTCTCTTCTTAATATATGTTTATTTGCTCACAAGTCAAATATTATACCACAAATGCATTAAAATGGAAGACTGTTCACTCTATTTTCACAGAGTGAATGATGCAAAATCATTTTTAGCTTTACTATTTTACGAAACAGTCTTAGAATTCATAATAACTAATTAAAGAAAAGGAAGTGAATACTACGAATAACATAGCTGATCGGATTGTCAAAGAGCTGAATGTCGATACAGCATTTACAATACCGATATTTGGCGGAATAGATATTACCGAGTCGGTCGTTATCACATGGGTCGTAATGGCGGTTCTTGTGCTACTCAGTATGTGGCTTACACATGATCTCAAGGTCGATCATATATCGAAGAGACAGGCAGCCGCGGAAGCGATAGTGACTGGATTACAGAATTTTGTGTCAGATATCCTGGGACCCAATGGCAAGCCGTATGTCGAATATCTCTCGACAGTTCTTTTGTATATCGGACTTTCGAACATTATCGGAATGTTCGGCATGAAATCACCGACAAAGGATCTGAATGTTACCGCGGCACTGGCGATCATGAGCATAGTGCTTGTAGAAGTGGCAGGTATACGCAAAAGAGGCGTGAATGGATGGGCTAAGAGCTTTGCAGAGCCTGTGGCAGTCATAGCTCCGATAAACATAATGGAAGTGTTCATCAGACCGCTTTCACTATGCATGCGACTCTTTGGAAATGTGCTTGGTTCATTCGTTATCATGGCACTGATAGAGATGTTCGTACCGGTAGGTGTTCCGGTCATCTTCAGTCTCTATTTTGATATATTTGATGGTTTTATTCAGGCTTACGTCTTTGTTTTCCTGACGGGACTTTTCATCAGGGAAGCAGTTGATGACTAAACATTTTATTTGCCTACATATGGGCAGAAGGAGATTATTATGAATACAGTAGCAATAGGAGCCGCAGTCGCAGTACTTACGGCAATTGGAGCCGGACTCAGTATAGGAATCGCAACGGGAAAGGCAACAGACGCAGTTGCCAGACAGCCCGAAGCGGAGAGCAAGATATCAAAGATACTTATCCTCGGATGTGCACTTGCTGAAGCAACAGCAATCTATGGTTTTGTTATCGCACTGCTTATAATCCTGCTTCTTAAATAATAAGTAACAGGAACATGCATTTCGGGGAAGGAAAATAAAAATGCTAAAATTGGATATGAACCTGGTATGGACAGTGATAAATGTAATCATCTTATTTTTACTGATTAAGAAATTCCTGTTCAAACCGGTCAACAACATACTGGAAAAACGTCAGCAGGAAGCTGAAGATGTGCTTTCGGAGGCAACGGCCAAGCAGAAGGAAGCCGATGATCTTAAGAAGCAGTATGATGATTCTCTGAAACAGCTCGAACTTGACAAGGAAAAATCTCTTGAGGAAGCACATAACAAGGCATCACAGGAATATGACCGCATAGTATCGGAAGCGGATAAAAAAGCCGGTGAGAAACTTGAAGATGCCAAGGCAGCAGCTGAAAAGGAACATAGCCAGATGATCGCTGATGCCAAAGATGAGATCGCAGGAATGGTCATTGAAGCAAGTGACAAGATGACTGCATCAAAGGCTGATCCAGAGACTGACCATGCGCTTTTTGAGAAATTTATTTCAGAGACAAAGAAGAAGTCTCAGTGAAAAGCAGGTGAACTATTTGAGCACAAATACAGATGATCTTGAAAATAAAAGACCTGATTCATCACACACCGGAGCGGAGCTTGTATATGTTACACCGCCTACGGAAAGTGAGATGAATGAGATCGAGGAGTTTGTTCGCAGAAAATGCGGGCATGATATTGAGATAAAGAGCAGTCAGGACGATTCACTTATCAGCGGATTTACGCTGAGGATAGGGACACATGTCTATGACTGGAGCCAAAAGGGCAGAAGCAGGCAGCTTGCGGACAGACTTTTGGAACGTCAGAAGGTCTTCTCACCATCGGAAAAAGATATCATCTCAATATTAAGATCAGAGATAAGTGATTTTGATATTGAAGCGGATGATAAAGAGATCGGTTTTGTCAAGACGATAGGTGACGGTATCGCTGTCGTAAGCGGAATCGATCATGCACAGTATGGAGAGATCGTTATATTTGAAAACGGTGTCAAAGGAATGGTGCAGGATATCCGTACAAACGAGATAGGTGTCATACTGTTCGGAAGTGAACACGAGATAAAGCAGGATACAAAAGTAGGAAGAACCGGGAGACGTGCAGGAATACCTGTTGGAAGAGAATTCCTTGGGAGGGTCATTGATGCACTTGGCGCTCCGATAGATGGACTCGGCGAGATAAAGTCAGAAGGTTACCGTCCGATAGAAAATGAAGCACCGGGCATAGTTGACAGAAAACAGGTATCAGTCCCGCTTCAGACGGGAATCCTTTCTATCGACTCAATGTTCCCTATAGGACGCGGACAGCGTGAACTTATAATCGGAGACAGGCAGACAGGAAAGACTTCCATAGCGATAGATACGATAATAAACCAGAAAGATAAAGGTGTGATCTGCATCTACTGTGCTATAGGACAGAAAGCTTCGACAGTAGCAAGACTCGTCAACAACCTTAAGAGTCATGATGCAATGTCGTATACATGCGTTGTAAATGCGTGCGCATCAGACAGTGCGCCGCTTCAGTATGTTGCGCCATATTCGGCTACGGCACTTGCAGAATATTTTATGTATCAGGGTAAAGATGTCCTGATCGTCTATGATGACTTGACAAAGCATGCGGCGGCATACAGAGCGATATCCCTTCTTCTGGGAAGACCGCCAGGCCGTGAAGCATATCCGGGAGATGTCTTCTATCTTCATTCAAGACTTCTTGAGCGAAGCAGCAGACTTACACCGGAAGCAGGCGGCGGTTCTATAACGGCACTGCCTGTCATAGAGACACAGTATGGTGATATATCAGCATATATCCCGACAAATGTCATATCTATAACAGATGGTCAGATATGTCTTGAATCGGATCTGTTTAACGAAGGTATGAGACCTGCTGTTAACGTAGGACTTTCTGTATCACGTGTAGGCGGAGCTGCCCAGACTAAAGCTATGAAGAAGGCAGCAGGCAGCATACGTATCGATCTCGCACAGTTCCGCGAGATGGAAGTATTCACGCAGTTCAGCTCGGATCTTGATGATGAGACAAAAGCTATGCTGAAATACGGTGATGGACTTATGCAGCTATTGAAGCAGCCGCTTGGAAGACCTTTAAGCATGGCCGAGCAGGTAGTGACACTATGTGCTGCGACTCATAAGGTGTTCATGGATATACCGACTGATCAGGTGAAAGAGACACAGATGAAGATGATAAGTTTCTTCAACGAGCATAAACCTGATGTCATGAGTTCGATTACTATAGGTCAGGAACTTACACCGGATATCGAAAAGAAGATCACTGATGAGGCATTCTTATTTGTCAGATCGATCTTTGAAGAGAAAGAACCTGAAAATACTGCAAATAAAAAGGCATGACTCTGTATCAGACTGATGATGTGACAAGACAGAAAGCAGAATCGAAGTGGCAAAATGGCAACAGCTAAGGAAATTCAAAATAGAAAAAAGAGCATAGCCGATACGATGAAGATCACCAAAGCAATGTATATGATCTCATCAGCCAAGCTTCAGAAGGCGAAGAAGAACCTGAAGGACACGGAGCCTTACTTTTATGGACTGCAGGATCAGATCAGCCGTATCCTGAGGCATACTACGGATTTTAAGCATCAGTATTTTGGCAACCGCGAAGAAGATGTAAAGCGAGGAATCAAAAGTATCGCATATATAGTCGTTTCAGCAGATAAGGGTATGGCGGGAGCGTATAATCACAACATCTTCAGAAAAGCAGATGAACTGATATCACAGAATCCGGATAAGGCAAAGCTATACGTGGTCGGAGAACTTGGACGTCAGTATTTCACTTCGCATGGTTATGATATAACGGAAGAATTCAGATATACGGCGCAGAATCCTACGATGCACAGAGCACGTGTTATCACAGAGCATTTTATGGATCTGTTCGATAATGATGAACTGGATGAGATTCACATCATATATACACAGATGATCAACTCGCTCACATCAGAGGTGGTCAATCAGCAGCTGCTCCCGCTCAAGAAGAAGGATTTCACGATAAACCTGCCGTCAAATGCGCTTACTGGCACTATGCAGGAAGAGTTTCACATGGTTCCTTCGGCAAAGGACATTTTTGAAAGCATTGTTCCAAACTATGTGACAGGAATGATCTACGGAGCACTGATCGAATCATATTCAAGTGAACAGAATGCAAGAATGCAGGCTATGCAGGCAGCGACGGACAGTGCGGAGAAGATGATGCACGATCTGTCAATTCAGTATAACCGCGTCAGACAGGGCGCGATCACGCAGGAGATAACTGAAGTTGTCGGAGGCGCGAGAGCACTTGAAAGAAATAAAGAAAAAGCAGCTAAAGAGGAGATCGTATGAAAAAAGGCAGAATAACGCAGGTCTCAGGACCAGTGGTTGATGTTAGATTCCCGGATGATGATCTTCCACTTATAAAGGATGCACTTGAAACAGAAGTGGACGGAAAACGGAAGGTCATGGAAGTACAGCAGCATATCGGAGATGATACGGTGCGCTGCATCATGCTTTCGGCAAGTGAAGGTTTATGCCGTGACATGGAGGTAACAACGGAAGGGTCAGGCATCAAGGTACCTGTCGGAGAGAAGACACTTGGACGTCTGTTCAATGTCCTGGGAGATACACTTGATGGTGGAGCATCACTTGAAACAGAGCCGCATTGGTGTATTCACAGGGATCCGCCGGCATTTGATGAGCAGAGCCCTGTCGCTGAAATGCTTGTGACCGGGATAAAAGTAATAGATCTGCTAGCCCCATATGCCAAGGGTGGAAAGGTAGGTCTGTTCGGCGGTGCAGGTGTCGGAAAGACAGTTCTTATTCAGGAACTTATCCATAATGTGGCGACTGAAAGCGGTGGTTATTCTATATTTACCGGCGTTGGAGAGCGTTCACGTGAAGGCAATGATCTTTGGACGGAAATGAGATCGTCTGGTGTAATAGATAAGACTGCACTTGTGTTCGGGCAGATGAATGAGCCACCGGGTGCCAGAATGAGAGTCGCTGAGACCGGGCTTACAATGGCTGAGTATTTCAGGGATGTAGAACACAAGGATGTCCTTTTATTTATCGATAATATATTCAGATATGTACAGGCGGGGTCGGAGGTATCGGCGCTTCTTGGCCGTATGCCGTCCGCAGTAGGATATCAGCCGACACTTGCAAATGATGTAGGTGAGCTGCAAGAGAGAATTGCGTCAACGAAGAACGGCTCAGTAACGAGCGTTCAGGCTGTCTATGTTCCCGCAGATGATCTGACTGATCCTGCTCCTGCTACGACATTTACGCATCTTGATGCGACAACGGTTCTTTCAAGGAAAATAGTAGAGCAGGGTATATATCCGGCGGTAGATCCGCTTGAATCATCATCGCGTATCCTTGAAGCAGAAGTTGTCGGAGATGAGCATTATAATACGGCACGTGAAGTGACTGCAGCACTTCAGAAGTATAAGGAACTGCAGGATATCATCGCTATCCTTGGTATGGAAGAGTTGTCAGACGCAGACAAGAAGACTGTATACAGGGCAAGAAAGATGCAGAAGTTCCTTTCACAGCCGTTCCATGTTGCCGAGAACTTCACTGGTATCAAGGGAGAATATGTTTCAGTCGAGGATACGATAAAAGGGTTTAGGGCTATCCTTGATGGTGAGATGGATGATTATCCGGAATCGGCTTTCTTTAATGTCGGAACTATTGAGGACGTCAAGAAGAGAGCGGAAGAAATCAAACAGTGATAGATGATATAGTTTATACATTGGAATCGAAGGCGCAGTATGGCAACTACATTTTCACTTCAGGTGATTACGGCAAATAGAATATTTTATGATGGTCGTGCGAACATGATCATTCTTCCGGGTACTGACGGTGAGATTGGGATCATGCCGCATCATGAGAATATGGTGGTCGCTGTCACTAGCGGTGTCATGCGGATTCAGAAGCCTGATGAGGAGTGGATCGAGGCGGCTGTGTCGAGTGGCTTTGCGAGTGTCGCTAACAATCGTATCAAGCTTATTGTGTATTCTGCGGAGCGTCCTGAGGAGATTGATATCCACAGGGCCAAGGAGGCCAAGGAGCGTGCTGAGGAGCGTCTTCGTCAGAAGCAGAGCATTGAGGAGTACCATATGTCGTCGGCATCTCTTGCAAGGGCGATGGCGAGGCTTAAGGAAGCCGGGAAGGTGCACCTTAAGGGTTATTGAGGTTGGCATTGGCTGGCGGCTCCAGTCAATATGTGTCGACTCAGACTCGCTTGCGCTCAGTTACAACGCAGCAGTGCGTAGGCTCGATAAGAACCTCGCCAAGCACTGGCGTTGTAAAATGGTCTTCGTCTGACACATATGACGGAGTCGCGGTGTAATGCGTAACGTGATGTTGGCATCAGCTTATGTATGACGGAGCCGCGGTGTAGATGTGTAACGTGATATGTGTGTTAGCGGCGTGTCCAGCGTCCGGAGGCGCCTTCGGGAAGGACGAGGCCGTTGGACGAAACGGGTAGTCCGATCTCATCGGCTTCGACGTGTCCGCCGAATGTGGGGATAAAGACGGAGCTCATCATGTAATTAAGTACGGCAGGCTGGAGTCCGGTGGTGTAGGAGTTGAGTAGGACGAAGAGGGCATCGTCTGAGAGCAGCTGCGATGTAAGCTGCAGGAACGGGTAGATGCTTTCTTCTATCTTCCAGATCTCGCCTTTGGGTCCGCGTCCGTATGAGGGCGGATCCATGATAATGGCATCATATTTATTGCCACGTCTAATCTCACGTTCTACGAATTTTGTGCAGTCATCTACGAGCCAGCGTATCGGAGCGTCTGGCAGACCGGAGGAGGCTGCATTTTCTTTTGCCCAGCCGACCATTCCTTTTGAAGCGTCAACGTGAGTGACTGTTGCACCTGCATGCGCTGCGGCAACTGTGGCGCCGCCCGTATATGCAAAGAGATTGAGAACCTTGACGGTGCGACCGGTGTCTTTTATTTCCCGCTCTATTATAGGAGAGAACCAGTCCCAGTTGACTGCCTGCTCGGGAAAGAGCCCGGTGTGCTTGAAACTGAAGGGCTTAAGGTTGAAATGAAGGTCGTCGTAGCTGATCTGCCATTCGTCAGGCAGATTATGGAATTCCCATTCGCCGCCGCCTTTTTCACTGCGGTAGTAATGACCGTTCGGCTGATTCCAGCGGTGCTCGTTTCGTTCGGTGTCCCAGATGACCTGCGGGTCGGGACGGACGAGGATATATTTTCCCCAGCGTTCGAGCTTTTCACCTTCTGATGTATCTATAACTTCATAGTCTTTCCATTTATCTGCAATCCACATATTCCCTCGTTTTCTGCTTATCTGCGATTCACATGTTTTCCGATTCCCATACTGCGATGATACGAACTGCTTCACTTCTTGAAATGTCGTTTATACATTTGGAAGTTTTCACAGTCTAATAAGTATAACACAAGACTGAGATAAAAACGCATAATAACTGTGGCACGATGCGCAGGCAAGGGTGAAAAAGTGATAGCGTTACAATTGAGCGGAAGATAAAGATCATCGAGAAAAGTGTGAATATACCTGCTTCTTGATTAGAATAATAAAAAGAGTTCAGCAGTTATGCTGAGCTCTTTTTGAGTGCACATTATGACGCACTTGATTATTTCCAATTATTGCAAACAGAATATTTAATTGAAATGTATTATAGAAATGTCTTACTTTACAGCATTGAGCGCTTCAAGGATACCGGCTTTGATCTTCTCGTCTTTTTCAACTGAAAGCTGATGTCTTACTCTTGTCTGAATGTAACTGTCATTTATGACAAGCGCTGCTTTGCATGCTGCAAGACGGATATCGCCGTCTTCATTATCAAAGTAATGCGTCATCTGATTTATAGAAGCTTCATCACCAATCTGACTAAGACCGGCAAGACATGCTGTAAGTGTTTCTTTGTCGGCCTTGCCCATGAGTTTTATGATGGGTGCTGACTTCTTCTTTTGAACTAATTTCTCGATCTTTTCTTCTTCTTTCTGATCATTCATTTGGTGCCTCCTGAATTTTTCGTACAGTATTTTTGACTGTCACTGTATATACTGTAGCACCATTTGACTGGAATATACGTTTTTAATAGAAATATCATAATTTAGCGATCTTTAAGAGTACGCGCTGGTTTACATAAAATCACCAATTGGTTTACAATAACATGCTATTCGGGTAAAAAACCTGCTGTTCGCGCTGAAAGTATTGTTATATTTCGATAAATGTAATACGTTAAGACCATCAGAAAACATGATAACAGACACGCTTTGCAAGAATTTTGCAAGAATGTTTATGGAAAGTTTGCATTAACAAGAAATGAAAATGGGATTTATGGTAAAATTGATCTGCATCATGATGATAGATTCAAGGGAGAACATATGCAGATCGCGATATGTGATGACAGTGCTAAGGATACAAAGCTCATGCGGGAGTACATCTGCAGATACTGCAGTGAGAATGATATAGCTTATGAGATAAGCGAGGCGGCGAGCGGCGAGGCGCTTATAAAGCTTTCGAATATCGCGGACTATGACTGTATCTGTATGGATATCTACATGGATC
>JAGPKJ010000038.1 GCA_018053995.1 Lachnospiraceae bacterium
CTATAACACGTCTTCCTACGAATGTGTAGAAACTCTGCGTATGCTCGACGGACTCATAGATGTTTATCTTCCTGATCTTAAGTACTTTTCTTCTGACCTAAGTCGCAGGTATTCAAATGCGCCTGATTATTTTCCAGTTGCATCAGCGGCAATCGCCGAAATGTTCCGTCAGGTAGGTACTCCTGTATTTGAAAATGAGGTGCTCTATGATGGTCACCCTGCAGATAGTGTATATAATCTTGATCACAAAAATAACGATATTCACGGCGAAACCTCTTCGCCTGAAAATACAGATAGATGTTCCGAATCATCAGATTATGATATCTCCGAATCTGAGATAATAAAAAAAGGTGTCATAGTACGACACCTTTGTCTGCCGGGATCAACGAATGATTCCAAAGCAGTTCTCAAATACCTTTTTGATACATATGGAAATGACATATATGTCAGCATCATGAGCCAGTATACGCCGCTCGAACAGATGCAGTCTGATCCGGTTCTCGGAAGAAAACTGACAGATTCAGAATATAATGATGTCGTTGATTTCTGTATATCGGTCGGAATGGAAAACGCATTCATACAAGACGGTGAAACTGCCTCTGAAAGCTTCATTCCTGCGTTTGACTATAAAGGACTTGATCAATAGTCAAGTGTATCCAGATACTTCATATAATTCACTACCATAAGTGCAATCTTGAATGTCAATGCGTCATCAAAGACCCTGATATCAAGTCCGGTCGCTTTCTGCAGCTTCTCTATTCTATACACAAGAGTATTTCTGTGAATAAAGAGCTGTCTTGAAGTCTCGGACACATTAAGATTATTCTCAAAAAACTTATTTATCGTGACAAGCGTCTCATTATCGAGATCTGTCGGCACGTTATCCCCAAATACCTCTTGAATAAATATCTTGCACAGATTGATCGGAAGCTGATATATAAGTCTTCCTATCCCGAGCTTGTCATATTCCGATACCTTCTGCTCCGAATAAAATATCTTTCCGACATCCATTGCCATCTTTGCTTCTTTGTATGCCTTTGAAACATCCTTAAGTTCGTCGACCATCGTACCAAATGACACACGGACGTTCATCATGGCTTCCATGTTCATCATATCTACAACCGTCATAGCCGTCTTATACAGATCCTTATATTCAGCATTTGCATCAACCTGCTGTATAAGTATCACGCTCTGCTCATCAACAGCAGTAATGTAATCACCATTTTGCGGTGTGAACATTCCATTTAGAAAATCCTGCGCTGCACTGTTGCCACATTCTCCGGTCTCAATGATATACACTGCCCGTCTCGATGATATATTGATATGAAGTTTCTTAGCTCTGTTATAGATATCAACAAGGAGCATATTATCGAGTATGAGATTCTGAAAGAAATTATTCCTGTCAAACTTCTCATGGTACGCTATCGAAAGATTCTGAATCTGACATACTGCAACTCTACCGACCATATATGCATCTTCGCCGACTCCATATGCATCTAATACATATGTAAGTTCATTATCATCTCTTATCTTAAGTAGATGATGCGCGCCTATCACCTGTGAATCCGCAGGTGAATCCGCAAAACCTTTTATAAGTTCCGACGTCAGATCTGTTTCTTCAAATGTGCTTGCGGCTTCGCACCCTTCAAGATCATATACTGCAAGATCAGTCTTCGTGATTGCCTTTAGCTCGTCCAAGCTGGTTTTTATTATCTGTGTCGATATCATAACTGCCTCCTCACATAGTGAAAAGTAAAATTAAAGGGATGAGGCATGTGCCCCATCCCCTTGATTATACCATAGGAAATATCAGTTTGTAATTGCCAGTTCAGTATCCTTATCAAATATATGGATCTTCTCTACATCAAATGCAAACTTGACTTTATCGCCAGGTCTTGCTGTTGTACGTGAATCAACTCTGGCTGTGATCGGGAACTCTGCGAGATCAAAATACAGGAATACTTCAGCTCCGAGAAGTTCATAAACCTTTACATTTGACTCAAATACGCAAGGGCTCGTCTCGATGAACATCTGTGAATCATAAACATCTTCAGGACGAATACCGAATGTAACCATCTTGCCGGCATATCCGCCATCGATAAGCTTCTTAGATTTTGCAGGAGGAAGTGCGATCTCCTTATCAGCAACCTTAAGAGCTGCTTTATCTCCGTTTACTACAACTTCAGCATCAAGGAAGTTCATCTGCGGTGATCCCATGAATCCAGCAACGAAGAGGTTGCATGGCTTATCATAAAGATTCTGAGGTGTATCAACCTGCTGAACAACGCCATCCTTCATAACAACGATTCTTGTACCAAGCGTCATAGCCTCAACCTGATCATGTGTTACATAGATGATAGTAACACCAAGTCTCTGATGAAGTTTAGCTATCTCGATACGCATCTGTACACGAAGTTTTGCATCAAGGTTTGAAAGAGGTTCATCCATAAGGAATACCTTAGGATTACGAACGATTGCACGTCCCATAGCGACACGCTGTCTCTGACCACCTGAAAGAGCCTTAGGCTTACGATCGAGAAGAGATGTCAGATCAAGTATCTTAGCAGCTTCCTTAACCATCTTATCTATCTCATCCTTCGGAACTTTACGAAGTTTAAGACCAAATGCCATGTTATCATATACTGACATATGCGGATACAGTGCATAGTTCTGGAAAACCATTGCTATATCACGATCCTTAGGTTCTACATCGTTTACTACCTTATCATCGATACGAAGCTCACCTGAAGTGATATCCTCAAGTCCTGCTATCATACGAAGTGTTGTTGACTTTCCGCATCCTGAAGGTCCTACGAAAATGATAAATTCTTTATCTGCTATCTCGAGGTTAAAATCCTTAACAGCTTCAAATCCATTTGGATATACCTTGCAGATGTTCTTAAGTGATAAACTTGCCATATGTTTTCTCCTCCTGATCAATGAGATTATCTTCTGACTACAGTCTCAAGTATATCGGTATAAAAGCATGATTTCCATGCTATTATTAAACAAATATTTTTTAAGACATTGTAGATTTTGCTTATCTAACTTCGTTTTTTTATGGCAGACTGGAATGTTGCCTAAGATTACTCCAATTTTCTATACAGAATGCATTACGCTCTTGGATCATCCGGTTTTCTTGTGTTACTAAACGACTTATACTTTTCGCCAAGCTTCTCATCATGAAATGCGATCTGGTTCTTACCGCGGTTCTTAGCCTTATATAAAGCTATATCTGCGGATTTATAAAGATCTTCAAAATTTTCACCCTCTCGTGGATACACCGCAATACCTATACTTGCAGTAGCGCTATACTTAACATAGCCGCCTGCCTGGAAATTTTCAAAGAACATAGCCGCCTTAAGCGCTTCCCCGCATATGATATCATCTGTTTTGAGACCCTTCAGGAATATCATAAACTCGTCACCGCCGGTTCTTCCGATTACATCCGTTACTCTGAATACAGAACCGATATGATTTCCGAGCGTTCTAAGGACTTCATCTCCAAATGCATGCCCCAGCGTATCGTTGATCTTCTTAAAATTATCTATATCAAGCAGCAGCATCGCACACTGCTCAGTCGGGTTATCCGACATATATTCCTTGATCTTACGTTCTGTCGCAAGCTTATTATTAAGGCTTGTGAGCAGATCTGTATCAGCTTTTTCCTGCAGACGTACACTTGTCTTGTCTGTATTGATAAGTGTTAGTGACGAAATTATCATCATCACTATCGCAAATACTATCACTACAGCCATGATCGAGCCTTTCAGACTCTCTGTATCGCTTCGTAATCCCCTTGTCTGCAGCGTGATATAGCTTGGATCGATTTCAGCGACCAGATACATATTCTCTGCATTCAGCGGACTATACACAAGTATCCTTGCTTCTCCGTCTGTTGTGCTATATTCATCGCATCCTGCCACATTTCTGAGAACATGTTTTTTGATTAGATACGTCTTATGCTTTTCGGTATTCTTTTCGGTCTCACTCCAAAAATTATCTCCGGTATCTATCGTCTTATTTCCTTCAGACACAATAACACTTCCATCATGATCTATCAGACTGAAGCTGGTATTTTCGCCGCATGTGATATTGCGCAGATAAGTTCTCATATTTTCAGAAAGATAATATATCAGCAGATATCTTGTTCCGGAAGATGCGCTGATCTGCTGTGCCGTGACGATCTCATCCTCCTTGCTTGACTTCGGATCTTTGATGGCAAATGTCCCGCTAAAATTTCTGGTCTCTGCCATATTACGAAAATATTCTTCATCCGAGATATCTACGGCATCTCCCGTCTGATCAACACCGTGACCGTATGCATCACATACTATGGCTTTGTGTATCTTGCCGGACGCCGCTGCTGCCGCAGCCATCTCCTTATCATCTACAGTATTTGCATTTTCGATAAGATATGAGATATGTTGACGATCTTCACTCAGTGAATACAAGATCGCATGGATCCTTTCAGAATACTGCTGTACCTGAAGAATCACTGTATTTTGTACTACGCTGTCCAAATCCTCATCATACTCCGCCGTATGCTGTGCAAACACCACAAAGATCGCAGCGACCAGCACTACAAGAGAAAACATGAAATATACAAGCGGTGATATTACTTTCTGCTTGTTTGTACCTCTTTTGCGCATATCCTGTAGCCTCCCATAGCTGCGTGCAACCCAAGATCACTTCTCATCATTTCCCGTTGATTCTTTATCGCTGTCATTCTCTGGTGCGATATCAAATTCCATATCTGATGCTGCCGTTTCTTCTTCCGGTTGGTCAAACTGCTTAAATATCCTGCTGTACAGCCATGCCGAAGCATATGCCGGAACAGACAATCCGAAAAGAAAGATAAGCGGATACAGGTACGGTGTTATAAACGCGATACCTACTATCGGCAATATATATAATACACCCATAAGGAATGCAGTGGGAATATGAAGCACCATAAATGATGCTGCATTTTTTAGTGTTTTGCTTACTGAATTGCTGAAATGAGATAGCAGTGGAAATACAAATGTAGAAGCCAGATACAGGAGTATCCCTAATGCAAGTATGACTACCATCAGTGGTTTCGGAAGTGCATCCGGATACTGCTTGAATACATAATAATCCCCTATAAGTACTACTGCGGCGGCAAGCATGATCGCCCATATGCCTGTTGCCTGCTTGAAATTCTCCTTAAATGACTTAAAGAACGACTTTGTTATATACCCTTCTTCATTTCGTACCATCTTGAGCAGTACATAATGAAGTGCCGTAAATGATGCACCTATTGTAAAGATCGGTATGCAGCAGATGGCAGTCCAAAAATTCAGTATCATAAGATCAGCCACTGTGCTAAGTCCGCGCATCACAGGATTATCAAGATCAAAAAATTTACCCATCCAGTTTCCTTTCCATCGGTGTGTAGATTATTCCGTCACGGCACTGTTCTGATGATATATCAGCAAATCCCAGCCGATGGTAGAACTCTATCCCATATGGTGCCGCATCTACTGTTACTCTGTCATATCTTCCATCTCTCTTAAGCTGTTCCAAAAGATGTCCTACAAGTGCCCTGCCTATCCCTCGCCTATGATATATACCATCCACAAACAAGAGTGATATATGATTTCCATTCCTGAGAGATATCATTCCGGCAATATTTCCATCTACATATGCTGCATATACATCATATAGACCAAGTCCTGACAACTGTCTCAGCTTGTCATCGCTAACAAATCTTCGAAAGTTTTCGATACCCTCATCCGTATAATCTGCCGACTCATACTCCATAAATGTCCGCCAGGCAAGATGCATCGCTTCATTCCAGTTATCCGCCAGTACAGGACAGATATAACATTTATAATCTTTACTTTTATGTTGTAACATTTTATACATCCAGCGTCAATTATACACTATTTGACAAGATTTTTGAAGAAATTCGAAAACGATTTACGTAATGAATCCATAAGGTCATTAAAAAACTCTCCGGCCGATTCACGTACCTTTCCTTCTATCTCCTGATTTGCCTTTTCCAGCACATCTTCTCCGTACTGTTTATATAGATTTTCAGACTGCTGTTTTATATACTCAGTATTAAGTCCGAGGCTGTTCCATTTGGTAAGCAGATCTTTGATACCATCACGATCTTCATCACCTATCTGGATATCGAACCTCTGAACTGCATTATTTATCAGTTCGTCTATACTTTTGCCGTTGTCGGTATCAGCATTTCCGTCAGCCATCTGCGTCTTCAGCCAGACTATCATCGCTTCCGCATCAGCTTTTTCCTGCACTTCGGTCTGTTCGTCTTCAATCTGTCCTGTAGCTGTCATTTCAGCTACCGCCGTATCTATTGCCTGATCACTTATCTTATTTCCCGAAGCCTTTTCATAAGCTCTAAGCGCTCCGATTATCCCTGCTGTCCCTGATGACTTGCACGGAGACGATACGATCACGCTTACATCCTCTACTCCTGCAGTCATAAGTGCATTTCGATACATGCCTTCTGTACAATAATCAATATTGTCAGTATGCACCGTGATACCTGATCCCTGCTTCTCTAAAACAAGCTTAACACTTGTAAGTGAACGCGTTCCGATACGTTCCGGATCAAGGTACGCATCGAGATATTTATGTTCATCCTCATTAGTAACTGTGCATACGCTGTCCTGATCCGGAGAATCTGCCCCAAAGCCAAGCATTTTCAATACTTCAGTACGTTCGTTGTCATTAAGATCAGCCCCAAGACATACTGCATATTTCGCGTCAGACACATTATCCGTATTATCAGTAACATTACTTTCAGCAGAAGCTGCTGTCGCGTTTTCGTCAGACTCTTGCGATGGTGCTGCAGCAGAGACATCAAGCCCGTCAAACGTTGCCGCCAGGGCGTCAATCTTACCATACGCCGCTACAACGCACACGGATAATATCATTGAGAAGATGATGACAGCCAATGCTTTTTGTCTTATCCCGTTTTCCGACATCATATGATCAACCTGTTGTTTTGGGTCCGGCAAGCACCTTCTGTGTCCACGCAAGAACATCGTTCCATACCTGCTGTTTATCTTTCTCGTTAAGTATCTCATGTCTGTCGCCGTCATACAGCTTTATCGACACATCTGTCATATTCATCTCTTTATATTTGTCATAAAGTCCCTGTGGTGCTTTACCATATTCGCCTACAGGATCTTCCTTGCCTGATGTGATAAGTATCGGCAGATTTTTGGGCATCTTGTCCAGATTATCCTGATCATGAAGGTTCAGGATCATGTGAAACAGTGCCTGATATCCGTTTACAGTAAATGGGAATCCACAGTCCGGATCTGCATCATATCTCTTTACGTTGTCTTCATCTGTTGAAAGCCAGTCAAACTCAGACTTGTGATCCGGTATCCTGTCGAGACTTCCCTTCGCAGACAGACTGCAAAGCATCTTTGAAACTTTTTTTGAACCCTGAAACAGCTTCTGTACAGACGCAAGGAAGAGTGCAAGTCTAAGTGTCCCCTTAGGCTGCATGCCTGTGCCCATTATTATCGCACCTTCTATCCCGCTGCCATACCTGCACAGATAATTTCTGATGATAAATGAGCCCATGCTATGTCCGAGTATGATATACGGAAGTCCCGGATATTCCTGCTGCATTGTCTTCTTCAGCCTGTGTTCATCACGTACAAGGACTGTAACCGGATCATTTTCGCAGAAATAACCTTTTATCCCGTTGTTCTTCTCTACGGTCTTCCCGTGCCCCATATGATTGTCGCCTACAACGATGATGCCGTGCTGCGTCAGAAAATCTGCAAATGCTTCATATCTCTCGATATGCTCTGCCATTCCGTGGATTATCTGGAAAATGGCTGTTGTCGGTTCTCCTTCGTCTGGAAGCCACTTGACATAATGGATCTTCGATGAGCCGTCCCTTGAATCAAAAAAAGATTCTTCTTTGCGCATAAGATGTACCTCCTCATTCTCTTTTCATCCCCAAGTTTATAACTGTATCTTGATCCTGTATTTCCTTGATTTCTTCTTGTCTTGATTTAATCTTGCCTTGATCTAGTCTTATCCTGATACCATTCTATGCTGCTGATATCAAGAAATCAGCCTATTCCTGCCCCGGCAGGCATATCTTTCTCCGGAACCATAAGTGCAAGATCGCCTTCTGCATTTTCTGCACAAAGGAGCATGCCTTCACTCTTAAGTCCTGCCATCGTGCGCGGCTTCAGATTCGTAAGTACCATAACCTTTTTCCCGACCATCTCGTCCGCACTGTAATACTGCTTTATCCCTGAAAGTATCTGTTTTACCTGACTGCCTACCTTGACCTGTGAGCAGAGAAGTTTCTTGCTCTTCGGTACTTCTTTGCATTCAAGTATCTCGCCAACCTGGAACTGACACTTGTCGAAATCTTCGTATTCTATCTCAGCCTTTGGCTCTTCATCCATAGCGTCTGCTCCCGCATTTTCTGCCGGATCTGCATTTTCCGCCTTCTCTTCGGCATCGGCTTCTGCCTGTGTCATCAGTCCCGCTTTCACAAGATTGATTCTGGCCGTCTTCTTGTGCGCATTGAATTCATTCTTCTGAACTTCCTGTATCTTTGATGCTTTCTCAAGTATCTCTTTTTCATCTAATCTGGCAAATAAGATCTCCGGTTTATCCGATACCTTATTTCCTGAAGGATAAAGTCCAAACTCTCCAAGTGTATCAAAATCACGGAGCGGCTGTCCTATCTCATCAGCTATCTTCTGTGCTGTCTCAGGCATGAACGGTGCAAGGAGAGATGCTCCTACGCTTATGCCTTCAATAAGATTATAGAGAACTGTCGCAAGACGGTCTTTATTTGACTCATCTCTTGCAAGCACCCACGGCTCTGTCTCATCAATATACTTGTTGAGTCTCTTGAATATCTTGAATATCTCGGTAAGAGCATCTGCGACACGGAGCGAATCCATAAGCTTCTCAACGCGTTCATATGTCGTCGTGACTATACTTATAACATCTGCATCTGTATCACCTGTGACATTCTTATTTTCCACAACACCTTCAAAATACTTATTGCTCATTGAAACGGTTCTGTTCACAAGATTGCCGAGCGTATTTGCAAGATCTGAATTCACACGCTCTGTCATAAGTTCCCATGTGATCGTTCCGTCATTATCGTAAGGCATCTCGTGAAGTACGAAATATCTGACTGCATCTACGCCAAAAAGATCTACGAGGTCATCAGCATATATGACGTTGCCCTTTGATTTGCTCATCTTCTCGCCGCCCTGAAGGAGCCACGGATGTCCAAAAACCTGCTTGGGCAGCGGCTCGCCGAGTGCCATAAGGAATATAGGCCAGTATATCGTATGGAAACGGATAATATCCTTGCCGACAAGATGAAGATCTGCCGGCCAGTATTTTTTATACAGATCAGAACTGTTGCCGTCTGCATCATATCCGATACCTGTTATATAGTTTGTAAGCGCATCGAGCCATACATAAACGACGTGTCTGTCATCAAAATCAACAGGGATTCCCCATTTGAATGATGTTCTTGAAACGCACAGATCCTGAAGTCCCGGAAGAAGGAAATTGTTCATCATCTCGTTCTTTCTTGCGACAGGCTGAATGAAATCAGGATGCGAATTGATGTATTCGATAAGCTCCGGAGCATATTTGCTCATCTTGAAGAAATATGCTTCCTCTTTTGCCGGATGAACAGGTCCGCCGCAGTCAGGACATTTTCCATCCTTGATCTGTGACGATGTATAGAATGCCTCACACTCTGTGCAGTACATTCCTTCATAACTTCCCTTATAGATGTCTCCCTGATCATAGAGCTTTTTAAATATCTTCTGAACCTGCTTCATATGATCTTCATCGGTTGTACGGATAAAACGGTCATATGATGTGTTCATAAGATCCCAAAGGCTCTTTATCGTGCCTGCAGTCTTATCAACAAACTCCTGCGGTGTAACACCTTCTTCGATCGCTCTTGTCTCGATCTTCTGTCCATGTTCATCACTTCCGGTCTGGAAATGAACATCATAGCCGTCCGCCCTCTTATATCTTGCGATACTGTCAGCAAGGACTATCTCGTAGCTGTTGCCGATATGGGGTTTACCTGAAGTATATGCTATCGCTGTTGTAATGTAGTATTTTCCTTTTTCTCTCATCAAATATATCCTTTCACATTTCGAATCTCATTATCGTCATTATACTGCCGTATCGATTATCATCCCGGCTTCATGTCGAATAGGTATTTCTCTGCTTATAATTTCCAAGAGTCACTTCTTGTTCATGACCGCGTCAATCGAGTCTATGCATGCTGCACGCATTCCAGCATGTTCAAGCGCATCAACGCCTCTTATCGTAGTTCCTGCCGGTGAGCATACCGCATCCTTAAGGACTCCCGGATGGTCTCCTGTCATCTGCTGAAGTCTTGCACTCCCGACAAATGTCTGTGATACAAGCTCATATGCAAGTGTGCGCGGTATGCCGTATTTTACAGCTGCATCCGCATATGCTTCCATCATCACATCGACAAAAGCAGGCCCGCATCCTGTTATCGCTCCGCCTATTCCCATGAGGTTTGACGGAAGCTCTACTACGATTCCGAGTGCTTCAAATTTCTTCATGATCTGCGCGCGTTCATCAGCTGTAAGAGTATTTTCTTTTTCAAATAAGAATACTCCTTCACCAATCTGTGCCGGCGTGTTCGGCATTATGCACTGAATCCTCGTATCATCTCCAAGGATTTCCTTATAGTTATCAAGGCTCCAGCCCGCTGCTATCGACAGGAGAGCTTTACCTTTAAGCGCATCTTTCATTTCCTGTGTAAGAACGTCTTTTATCTGATAAGGCTTGCACGCGATGAGAACTGTATCTACATCACCTGCAAGCTTGCACATGTCTCCGATCGACATAAAGCCTATCCGTTCAGCTGTCTTTATCAGCTTCTCCATGTGTGGCGCATAAGCAAATACATCTTTACCGTTCATCTGCTTTGATGTGATAAGTCCTGAAGCAATGGCACTTCCCATCGCTCCCATTCCGATAAATCCAAGTTTTTCCATCTTGTGATCCGCCTCTCCTGATAAGTAAAGGTATTATAATTCTGTAACTGCTATCCGTATCATAAAGTCAGTCTGCTTTCGACACTTACATCAGTCTGCTAATATCTCGTGTCCTTCTTCTGTGATAAGTACTGTAACTTCATCCTGCGCTGACGGCTTACCATCATCGGTATAGATAGTCCAGTCATTCTCCTCATCAACAAATATATCGTGTCTTCCCGCATTTATCATAGGCTCTATCGTAAATATCATGCCTGGCACGAGAAGCATGTCTGTTCCCTTCTTTGTGACATAACTGACATACGGCTCTTCATGAAAATCTATGCCTACACCATGTCCGCCGACTTCACGTACTACTGTGCAGCCGTGCGAATGCGCCATATCCTGTATCGCCTGCGCGATATCTCCTAAGAACTGCCAAGGTTTTGCCTGTTCTATTCCCGCATCCATGCATGCCTTTGCCATATCCATCACATTCTGTCTCTCTGCATTCGGCTTCCCGATCGCAAACATTCGCGACGAATCAGAATAATATCCCTTGTATATCGTGGATACATCGACATTTACGATATCTCCATCTTTGAGCACGGTATCTTTTGACGGAATTCCATGGCACACCTGGTCATTCACTGATGTGCATACGCTCTTTGGAAATCCTTCATAGTTCAGCGGTGCTGCAATAGCTCCGGCTGCTGTTGTCGTGTCTGAAACTATCTTGTCGATCTCCTCTGTAGTCATTCCCTCGTGTATCCTGGCTGCTACTGCATCAAGCACCGCGATATTGATCTTTCCGCTTTCCCTGATTCCTTCGATCTGTTCCGGAGTCTTTATCATCTCATGTTTCGGAACAACATGTCCTTCAAGACGGAATCTTTCTACTTCCTCATCAAAGTGTTCGTGACAATTCTTATATTTCTTTCCACTACCACACCAGCACGGATCATTTCTTCCTAACTTGTTCATCTATCTTCCCTCGATTCTCTATAACTATAATAGTTTAGACTAATTTAAGTCTATCTGCAACACTAGCGACGCTTATATGCGCTATATTAAGAGTCTATGGATTTTTGATACGTCCGAATTCTAAAAATCTATGGAGTCGATATTCTCGTATTCTAAAAATCAATGGACTCGATATGCTCGTATTCTAAAAATCAATGGACTCGATATGCTCGTCTATTCCCATAAATATGCTCACTATATCATCCGGTGCATACTTGGGCGGTATAGATACCGTGCATGTTATCCTGCACTTTTCTTTATCTATGATATCGACCTTGATCCTTACGATGTCCACTTTACTAGCTTTCAACTTGTCTATTGTCCTGTGTATCGCTGCTGGATCATTATCTGCAAGAAATATGACTTTACCATGAATTGTCTCCTTGAACATTGAAACGTTCATATGAAAGACGCACTGCATCATGATCGTTATAACTGTGCATTCAATCCCTAACGGATACATTCCGGCACCGATCGCCATGCCTATCCCGAGTGTCACCCATATTCCGGCGGCGGTAGTCATGCCGCTGACAAGTCCCTGCTTACTTATAAATACGATGCCGCTGCCAAGAATACCTATCCCGGTGATTATTCCTGCCGCTATACGTGACGCATCTACTGATATTCCAACGTTCTGTGCAAGTACATCATAAAATCCGTATTTGGAGATGATCATCATAAGACATGACGCGAGCGCAACCAGAAAATGCGTCCTAAGACCTGCATTTTTCATTCTGATCTGTCTCTCCATGCCTATTGCCACACCGCAAAGACCTGCAGCTATAAGTCTTATCAGAAATTCAATCTGCATATTATCTACAAGCGTCATAAGTCATCTCTCCTATATATCCATGCTATACATCTTTACAGCATATTTTAATTGAAAACATCAGCTATCACAATTTTCATCTCATCGCGCGCACCAATTACACGTCCTTCAACAATTCATTATATACATCTCTTTTTGAGATTCCGCGATCTGCCGCGACCTGTTTCATAGCTTCCTTTTTTTCCATTCCGTTCTTAAGATACTTATCCATATGCTCTTTAAGCGGAATCTGATTCCAATTTTCTATTGCTTCAGCTTTCTTTATATCTTTATCCAGCCCAGCGATCACGAGAACATATTCACCGCGTGGATCTTCCTCCTCATACATCTCGCACGCAGCGTTTATTGTCGTCGGGATTATTGTTTCAAATTTTTTTGTGAGCTCCCTGCATAGCGTGATCTTCCTGTCTCCTAGCTTATCTGCAAGTTCCTGTAATGTCTTTTTCAAGTGATGTGGCGCCTCATACATCACAATAGTTCGAGTCTCACCCGCCAGTTCCGCTAGAATCTCTTCTCGCTCTTTTTTATCAGGTGGGAGAAATCCTTCAAAACAGAATCTTCTCGTACTGAGTCCTGAAAGTGTGAGCGCAGTTATACATGCCGAAGCTCCCGGAAGTGATGTGACAGTAATCCCTGCTTCGATACATTTCTGCACAAGCACCTCCCCCGGATCGGATATCGCAGGTGTTCCCGCGTCTGTGATAAGTGCCACATTCTTTCCTGATATCATCGAACCTACGAGCTGATCTGCTTTCTCGACCTTATTAAATTCATGATAGCTTGTCATTGGTGTATGAATATCAAAATGTGTGAGCAGATGTATACTGTTGCGCGTATCTTCTGCTGCTATTACATCAACACTCTTTAGCGTCTCTATCACTCTTGGCGTCATATCTCCGAGATTGCCTATCGGAGTCGCGCACAGGTAAAGCATACCCGGCATATCTTTTCTCCCTATCTACTTACTTACATTTAAGACGCTATATCAGCGGTGCTGCTGCATGTTGCAGCGATCGTTACTGATATGAACGATGAATAACCGACAACCTAAGCGTCAATACCCGTATATATCATATATTTCCTGCATATATTTACCCGGTTTTTCATATACTATAAGCGGCTTTTCGACTTTAAGTCTTCTATTTGCACCCTTAACACACTGCATAAGAACCATGTTAGGCTCTGCATCCGCATATGGATAAACGAGCTGCATACGTTTCGGTTCCAGCTTATACTTCGTCAACGTGTCCATTATCTCAACAAGTCTGAATGGTCTGTGAACCATGCAGAAACTACCACCCGGAACGAGCAGGTACGACGCAGCTTTCACTACATCCTCCAGCGAACATTTTACTTCGTGTCTTGCTATCGCCATTGCGTCATCCGGATTCTTGAGTCCGTGACTGTCTGCCATATATGGAGGGTTACTCGTTACCATATCAAAAGAAGCAGATGAAAACAACTTCTCTGCTTCCTTTATATCTCCTGTAACGATATCGATTTTATCTTCCAGATCATTGAGTTTGACGCTTCTGAGCGCCATATCTGCGCTCTCAGACTGTATCTCAAGACCCGTGAGATGATGTGCCTCTGTCTTTGCTTCTAACAGAATCGGGATTATCCCCGTACCGGTTCCAAGATCGACGACCCGTGCGCCCCTTTTCACATGCGCAAATCCTGTGAGCAAGACGGCATCCATGCCGAAGCAGAATCTACCCGGATTCTGAATTATCTTGTAGCCGTTCCGCTGCAGATCATCGATTCTTTCTCCATCCTTAAGTACCGTTTCCATCTCATCCTCTGGTTTCGGATCAGTCATCAAGTTTTGACTTATCTCCCTTTCCGGCATCCTTCTCTAATTTTTCGAGTTCCTGCATCTCACCCTTATCGTTTGGTTTGTTCTTATCCTGCTGAGGTTTACCCTTGCCGCCATGTCTCTTTTTTATGACTTTGACCTGTTCGGCGCTAAACTCCTTTAATTCTTTTTCATCATCATGCTCTACGAGAACTTTCACAAGCTGACGAAGTACATTCGTACTCTGAACTTCACCTTTTTCTCCCGTATCGACGGCGACAACATCTCCGATTCCCGGAAGTCTGCGATTAAGGTATTCATATGTATCTTCCTCGTTTTTAAGGCAGCACATAAGTCTTCCGCACACACCTGATATCTTTGCCGGATTAAGTGAAAGTCCCTGTTCCTTTGCCATCTTGATAGAAACAGGTATAAAATCTGACAGATAACTGTGGCAGCAAAGTTCTCGTCCACATATTCCATACCCGCCGCGGATCTTTGTCTCATCACGGACACCGATCTGACGAAGCTCTATCCTTGTCTTGAACACTGATGCAAGATCCTTGACGAGCTCTCTGAAATCAACTCTTCCATCTGATGTAAAATAGAATAAGACTTTGTTATTATCAAACGTATATTCAGCATCGATCAGCTTCATATCGAGATTATGTTTCTTTATCTTCTCGAGGCATATATCAAATGCCTCTTTCTCTTTCTTCTTGTTGCCTTCTTCCTGCTCGTCATCCCTTTCATTTGCAACTCTGAGAATAGGCTTGAGCGGCTGCGTTACCTTCGAATCATCTACATCACGAGGTTCACCGACTACTGTCCCGTATTCGATTCCTCTTGATGTCTCTACTATTACATGGCTGTCTCTCTTAAGTTCCTGATTATCTCCGGGATCAAAGAAATAGATCTTTCCTGCTGTCCTGAATCTGACTCCGATTACCTTTGTCATCTGTAAATATCCTCCATCCTGCTTTAACTGTTGTCACGTATAGTAAGAAACAGCAGTTCAAGTGCTAATTCAAAATTGACATTTGCTGCAATACGCGTTTTCGTGCGATCGATCGCATTTAAAACCTGTTCGATCCCTTCATATGAAGCATGGTCAGCTATCTTCATTACGACATTAAGTCTTTCACCGTTTTTAAATATCAGATGATTCGTGTCATTTGAAGCCTTGTAGAGAAGCGCATCTCTATACCACACTGCTATAATGTCGAGATAATCATTTATGTCGATATCTGCATCATTCTGATCATCCACATTCTTATCGGTCTTGTCAAAATACTTCTTTATCGATCCTACCGCGTTATCTATCTCGGTCTGGTCAATACTGCCTATACTGTCCATCAGTGCCGATGAATCTTCTATGATGCTGTCAAATCTTTCATTTGTAGCCAGAAACATGGCTTTACCAATATTGCCACGTGCAAATGCAACGCACATATCTGCTTTGGAGCCCTGAATATTTTTTTTCTTCAGGTATCCTCTTACCTCTCCATCACTTACCGGTTTCATCTGTAATGTGACGCAGCGGCTAAGTATTGTTGGGAGAAGCGCACTCACATTAGATGTGAGCAACAGAAACACCGCATACTCCGGTGGTTCCTCGATCGTTTTGAGAAGAGCATTCTGTGCTGCCTGATTCATCTTCTCTGCTTCATTCATTATGTATATCTTGTATCTGCTGCTATAAGGCTTTATCGCAACTGTATGGTTTACCTGCTCCCTTATATCATCAACGGAAATAAGATTTGATTTCTCAGTATGAGTGACATATATGATATCCGGCTGATTTTTTGTTGCAGCCTGCACACATGAATGACATCTACCGCACGGATCCGTGTTGTGCTCCGGGTCTTTCTCTGTCTCTTCGCATTCAAGTGCCGCGGCAAATATATCAGCGATGAATTGCTTTCCGCATCTTCGCTCTCCACATATCAGATAAGCATTTGAGATCTTTCCGTACCGTATTGCGTTCCGCAGATGATCCACTGTCTGTTTCTGACCTATAACGTCATCAAAAGAATTCATTATTTCCCCTTATCAAGTAAATATATCGAGCAAAAGTCCCTGTATATCTCCAACCATTCCAAGGATCTTTATGTTATCTTTCTCATCCTTTACAAGTTCCTGTGCAAGTTCATCCATTCTCTGATCGACAAGCTTTATTATTCCATAGACCCTGTGTCTGCCCTTTCTGTCGAGAAAGTTCTCTCTTTCAAATGTATGGGATCTGGAAACGACTTCATTCATAAATCCTTTGATCATCGCCCTGTACTTCTTCATGTCTCTGATATCACGCTTTTTAGAGATCTTGTCTCCCTGCATAGTGATCTCTTCCATCATGACCTTAAGCGTGTTCTGAAGATCCGCGTCTTCTATCTGACTGGCAAGTGTGAACTTGAATGTGCCATCCGCCTTCTGAATATTCTGTTCTGATTGCACATTCTGCGTCAGCTGCGCTTCGTTTACTTTGATATCCATATCGCCCACCTGATCTCATTCATATCCAAATACGTTATAAGCAGCTGTCAATATATCCTATGATCTCATTTACACAATGATCAAGATCTATATTGTCAAATGATTTTTTAATGCCTGCCTCAATAATGTTTTCTTCGCAGAAATCACTGCTGTCCGCGATAAATCTTCTGCACATTTCCTCGTACATCGGACTTTCCTGATCTTTTTCCCTGTCGAGTGCTCTCTGCAGTCTTATACCCGGATCCAGGCTTATATACAAAGGCAATACATTATCATTACCGAAGTAATCCTTGAATTTTCTAAATGACTGGATAGTTGCAATTATCAAATACGAATGACCGCTCAGATCTATCTGACCGTCATCTGCGGTAAAATAACGCCATATCCCATAATACGAGCTGTATTCGCGGTCTTCGATTATTCCGCCGGAGCTCTTCATCTTCTGAAATGAATTCTCATCTTTAAAATAATACTGAATACCGTCTTTCTCTCCATCGCGTATCGGCCGCGTAGTATAAGGAATTACTTTCTCCAAAACGCTGCCTCTGACCTGCATTATCTTTTTATATATCGTGTCTTTGCCTGAAGAGCTTGGACCTATCAAACAGAATAATTTTCCCATATCACACCCTGATCAGTTTTTTGCCTTCAAAAGACATTCATAGGCATTATCATATTAACATAAATGCGGACTGCATACAATAAAACCGCTATACATAAAAATAAGAGGCACCGCACGCGATGTCTCTTCTCAGATGCCCAAAGGCAGAATCGAACTGCCGACACGGGGATTTTCAGTCCCCTGCTCTACCAACTGAGCTATCTGGGCTTACAAATTATAGCGGGGACAGGATTTGAACCTATGACCTTCGGGTTATGAGCCCGACGAGCTTCCAGACTGCTCCACCCCGCGTCAATGAACCTGTAAAATACAAGTTCAAGTGGATGGAGGTGGATTCGAACCACCGAAGCTATAAGCAGCAGATTTACAGTCTGTCCCCTTTGGCCACTCGGGAATCCATCCATATAAAGCCGATAAGCGGACTTGAACCGTTAACCTACTGATTACAGATCAGTTGCTCTACCAATTGAGCTATATCGGCATATCTTGTTTTGTATCTAATGGGACCTATAGGGCTCGAACCTATGACCCTCTGCTTGTAAGGCAGATGCTCTCCCAGCTGAGCTAAGATCCCATTTTAACGACCCAGACGAGACTCGGACTCGTGACCTTCGCCGTGACAGGGCGACGCTCTAACCAACTGAGCCACTGGGCCAAATAAACATACCCTCAAAACCGAACACTGAAAATCTTTTCATCCGTCTCTTCCTGGTCAAGCCCTCGGCCGATCAGCACATGTCAGCTGAGTACATCACTGTACTTACACCTCATGCCTGTCTACCCCGT
>JAGPKJ010000129.1 GCA_018053995.1 Lachnospiraceae bacterium
GGTCAGAGTATGTAGACGCGATGAACCCTACATCGATCCGTAAAGCAGTGAAAAATCCTACTGAGCTGGAAAATATAAGACGTGTATATATAGAGGACAGCGCGACGCTCACAAAGTTCATCTTTTGGCTCAAGAAGAATGCCGGAAAGACGCCGCTCACTGAGTATTCAGCAGCGATGAGACTTGACGGGATGAGAGCAAAGATAAAGGGATTCATGGATCTTTCATTTCCCACGATCTCTGCATATAATGCTAATGCGGCGATGATGCACTATGAAGCTACTGAAAATGACTGTGCCGATATAAAGGCAGAGGGCATGCTGCTTGTCGATTCAGGCGGTCAGTATCTTGGCGGAACGACTGATGTTACCAGAACGATCGTGCTTGGAAAGATAAGCGGCGAGACTAAGAAGCATTTTACAAAAGTCGCGATCGGGATGCTGAATCTTGCAAACACGCATTTTCTGTATGGATGCTCAGGACGCAATGTTGATATAATGGCACGTGAACCGCTCTGGGAGCTTGGTATAGATTATAAGTGCGGAACCGGGCATGGTATCGGATATATCCTTAACGTTCATGAAGGACCTCAGAATATCCGCTGGCATTACAACATTGATCAGCCGGAGGCTACGCTTGAAGAAGGCATGATCGTATCGGATGAACCGGGTGTCTATCTTGAAGGAAAATACGGCATCAGAACAGAGAATATCCTTGAGATAAAGAAAGGCATAAAGAACGGAGACGGACAGTTTATGCACTTTGATATGCTGACGTATGTTCCGATAGACAAAGATGCGATCGATGTGAGCGTTATGGAAGATAAGGATATCGAGAGACTTAACGCATATCATAAAGCTGTATATGAGAAACTCCATCCGTTCATGTCAGGGGAAGATGAAGAGATGCTTAAGGCAGCAACTGCACCAGTCAGCAGATCATGAAAGAGATAAAAGTATCTATGAGATTAATGAATAATTGGTATTGTGCGCAATAACGGTGTCAGATTTACGACGTATGAAAAATGTGTTAATATTCTGACAGATTTATTGACTTTTACAAAGTGATTTGAGATAATAACAAACGTGTGTAAAGATTCATAAATGCAATGTTTTTAATCATTTAATTTTCTAATAAAGAAAGAGAGGATAATTTAATGGCAAACGTAGATTTAAGTCAGTATGGAATCAATGGTGCAACAGAGATCATCCACAATCCCTCATATGAGGATCTGTATAAGGCAGAGATGGATCCGTCACTTACAGGCTATGAAAAAGGTCAGGAAAGTGAACTTGGCGCTGTCAATGTTATGACAGGTATCTACACAGGACGTTCTCCTAAAGATAAGTTCATCGTTATGGATGAGAATTCAAAGGACACTGTATGGTGGACTTCAGATGAATACAAGAATGATAACCATCCTGCATCAAAGGAAACATGGGAAGCTGTAAAGAAGATCGCAAAGGAAGAGCTTTCTAACAAGAAGCTTTATGTTGTAGATGCATTCTGCGGCGCCAACAAGGATACAAGAATGGCTGTACGTTTCATCATGGAAGTTGCATGGCAGGCACATTTCATCGAGAATATGTTCATTAAGCCTACAGCTGAAGAATTTGCAAACTTCAAGCCTGATTTCGTTGTTTACAACGCATCAAAGGCTAAGGTAACAAACTTCAAGGAACTCGGTCTTAATTCTGAGACAGCGGTAGTATTCAATATCACAAGCCGTGAGCAGGTAATCATCAACACATGGTACGGCGGAGAGATGAAGAAGGGTATGTTCTCAATGATGAACTATTACCTTCCTCTTAAGGGAATCGCTTCTATGCACTGCTCAGCAAATACTGATCTTGATGGCAAGAACACAGCTATCTTCTTTGGTCTTTCAGGAACAGGCAAGACAACACTTTCAACAGATCCTAAGCGTCTTCTTATCGGAGATGATGAGCACGGCTGGGATGACAACGGAGTATTCAACCTTGAGGGTGGATGCTATGCAAAGGTCATCAACCTTGATAAGGATTCAGAGCCTGATATATATAATGCAATCAGAAGAGACGCTCTTCTTGAGAACGTTACTCTTGATGAGGCAGGAAAGATCGATTTCGCTGATAAGACTGTTACAGAGAATACTCGTGTATCATATCCTATCAACCATATCAAGAACATTGTACGTCCTATATCATCAGCACCTTCAGCTAAGGATGTTATCTTCCTTTCAGCTGATGCGTTTGGAGTACTTCCGCCTGTATCTATACTTACACCTGAGCAGACAAAGTACTACTTCCTTTCAGGATTCACGGCTAAACTTGCTGGAACAGAGCGTGGCATAACAGAGCCTACACCTACATTCTCAGCTTGCTTCGGTCAGGCATTCCTTGAGCTTCATCCTACAAAGTATGCTGAAGAGCTCGTTAAGAAGATGAACAAGAACGGCGCAAAGGCATATCTTGTAAATACAGGATGGAACGGCACTGGAAAGAGAATCTCAATCAAAGATACACGTGGTATCATCGATGCTATCCTTAACGGATCAATCGATAAGGCTCCTACAAAGAAGATGCCTTACTTTGATTTCGAAGTTCCTACAGTACTCGGCGGAGTTGCTACTGATATCCTTGATCCTCGTGATACATATAAAGATGCATCAGAGTGGGATACAAAGGCTAAGGATCTTGCCGGAAGATTTATAAAGAACTTTGGAAAGTATGAAGGAAATGATGCAGGCAAGGCTCTTGTTGCAGCAGGACCTAAGCTTTGATCTTCAGGTAGATCAAGAGTGTGATAAATTAGTGACAATCGTTGATATCTTAGGTAGTTCTGTTATAATAAAGTTAACCTGAGTGCCGGGTTCTCGTGTTTTTGAACCTACAGTTACTTTAAACGGGATTCCTATATGACCATATGGATGTCAGACCTCCGTAGCGCCTTTGGCGTGAGAAGCAGTGGGAGGCAGAAGTATGGATGCGGTTGCCCACCTGGCTATAAGCTAGGAGTCAAAAGCGGGTTCTTGGTACCCGGGTCTAAAAAAAGAATTAGAAGATGCTCCGGAGAGTTTTCTCCGGAGCATTTTTTGTATGAAGATAAAGTGCGGTTTCGTGCAGAATTACAGAGCCCCTTTTCAAAAATGAATGTTTGTGTTAACATAAATGAGCTAGCGTCAAACAGATTCAGAAAGATCAGTATGCAGAATACCGAAAATAAAAAAGACAGCACAGGCGAGATCCAGACAGATGAAATGACTGAAATGAGTGAAAAAGAACGTAGAAAGCAGAGGTTCCTTTTCATTTTGTATTTTGTCGTGATAATCGCGATAGCTGTATTTGTAATCTATTTATTATGCAAAGCCTTATTTCCCGGACTTGGGAAGCTCTTCGAGAATGGGTATGATGAAGAGAAAGTAGAGCAGTTCCTGAAACATGAAGCCGGGTGGAAGGGAATGTTCGCACTTTGTCTGCTTCAATTTATCCAGGTGATTTCTATTTTCATTGCAGGAGCGCCGATACAGATAGCCGGCGGCATGATATATGGTTTCTGGATAAGTTTTCTTATCACACATATCACCTTTGTATTTACGAACTGGCTGGTATTCAGGATTGCAAGAAGACATAGTAAACAGGCAATGCAGCTTATCAATATGCAGAGCAAGAAATTAAAGAAAGTCACCGAATGGCTTAATTCTGCAAGCCCGGCTTATATGTGCATGCTCGCATATATGATGCCTGGAATCCCAAATGGATTTGTGCCATATGTTGCAGAAAGAACTTCGATAACCCCCAAGCGCTTTGTACAGGCGGTCTATTTTGGCAGCTTTGCGCAGATCTTTGCAGCGTGCTTTATCGGAAGAAGGATACTGGAAGGTGATATCTTCTGGTCCGTGGCTGTAATTGTGATAATGATCCTGTCTATAGTCATATTATATAAGCTTAAGACGCCGATCATTGATTTCCTGCATAAACATAACTGGTTTGAATGAGTATACTAAGTTTTGTTGAATGAGTATACAAGCTTGACATTTCTTATTTTGATATCTAAAATGAAATAAATGCATTGATGGTGTTCCTGAAAATAACAGGAGCAGGTTTTTATCTTCCGACAGAGAGGGCATGTTTGCTGAGATTGCCCAGGTTCAGATAAAAGCTGAATTTCGCACCGGAGCATTTCGGGTGAAACAGAGATCTAAATACAGATTATGATAATCCGTATGATGATCAGAAAGTAGTCCGAAACGTACGAGCACGTTAAGCTCTAAAGAGAGCCGCTTGATTTTTGAGCGGAATCCGGGTGGTACCGCGATAATTCGTCCCGAAAGTCTTAATTGACTTTCGGGACTTTTTGATGCAACAGGGTCATAATCAAAATGGATTCATGCTTGCATGAAAATCCATTATTAGGAGAAGTGCATTTGCACAGAAATGAGGAAAACATGGAAGAAGAACTAAAAAAGATCAGAGAAGAAGCTCTTGAAAAGATTGCAAAATGTTCAGGAACAGACAGCCTTAATGATGTCCGCGTCGGGTACCTTGGAAAGAAGGGAGAACTCACCTCACTTCTGAAATCACTCAAAGATGTTCCACAGGAGGATAGACCGCGTGCAGGTCAGCTTGTAAACGATGTCCGTAAGGAGATCGAAGGCGCTATGAACGATGCGATGAAGAGCATGCAGGAGAAAGTTCTTGAAGCCAAGATGAGAGCTGAGACTATAGATGTGACCCTTCCGGCAAAGAAGAATAACGTGGGGCACAGTCATCCGTGTACGATCGCGCTGGAAGAAGTTGAGCGTGTATTCACAGGAATGGGATATGAAGTTGTAGAAGGACCTGAGATAGAGAAGGACTATTACAACTTTGAGGCACTTAATATTCCGGCAGATCACCCCGCAAAGGATGAACAGGATACATTTTATCTGAATGGAGAGATGCTGCTTCGTACACAGACTTCATCGACACAGGTACATGAGATGGAGAAAGGCAAGCTCCCGATAAGGATGATAGCACCGGGACGCGTATTCAGAGCCGATGCGGTAGATGCAACACATTCCCCGTCATTTCATCAGGTCGAGGGACTTGTTATAGATAAGAATGTCACATTTGCCGATCTTAAGGGAACACTTGCAGAATTTGCAAAAGCGATATTCGGACCTGATACAAAGGTGAAATTCAGACCGCACCATTTCCCATTTACCGAACCAAGTGCAGAGATGGATGTAAGCTGCTTCAAATGCGGCGGTAAGGGATGCCGTTTCTGCAAAGGAGAAGGATGGATCGAGATCCTTGGCTGCGGCATGGTTCACCCGCATGTGCTTGAGATGAGCGGTATTGATCCCAACGAATATACAGGATTTGCGTTTGGCGTAGGACTTGAGCGTATCGCGCTGCTCAAATATGAGATCGACGATATGCGTCTGTTATATGAGAATGACGCAAGATTCCTGAAACAGTTCTGATCAAAAACGGATGGATAAAATAATGAAT
>JAGPKJ010000130.1 GCA_018053995.1 Lachnospiraceae bacterium
GGAAAGTGGTCGATAACATCCACTGTTCTCTCGGAGCCGTATCTTACGACAATCAGCCGTCATCTACAGGCGATGTTACAGTCGCACTTGAAGGCGAAGTCAAGATAGGCGGAGTCGATATCAAATATATATGATGACATTTGCGTATGACGGAGTATAATATTGCATTGTGAATATAAAAAAGATGATATAGGGTGCTTCTTTTTTTATTTCAATTTTTGATTTGCAGTACAAAATACACTTGACTGAAAGGCTGCGCTATGGATATCACTCTGTCAGCTTTTAGCGGAGCGCAGTGTGCTTCTGTACAGGAAGACACAGGCTACGCTCATGAAGATATAACAAAGGATCTGATCAAAATCATTGCAGACCGCCCGGAGATCGGCAGAATGTTTGAGGAGTCGATAGCCGCGGCATGCAAGATCAATCCGGACAGGATGACGAATCCTGCTCAGACGCTTGAAGATTATTTTATTTACCTTGATTGGTGCGCAAAACCGATGCCGTGGATGATGAAGCCTGCGCTTCGCGGTGCGACAGTGTTTGAACGTATAGATCAGGGACTAGAGTATTTCTATTTTATTCTGGATCAGCCGCTCCATGAACTTGAAGGACGCGGTCTATTCTACAATTCGCTCCAGTATGTTGAGCCTGTTTCTTCGTGGATGAAGAGATATGCTTGTGAGTGGGGCAGATTTCTTTCTTCTCCAGATTCATGGAATGAAAACTTTCTGAAAATGGTAGTAGATGAACCAAGATTTAACATAGATAAAGGCTGGTATGAAGATACGTCAAACTGGCATTCTTTTAATGACTTCTTTTCGCGAAAGCTGGCATCTCCTGATGTGAGACCTGTAGACGGCGCGGATGATGCATCAGCAGTCGTATCTCCGGCGGATTCAGTACCGCAGGGCGTGTGGGATATTGACGATGATTCGAATATCGCAGCAGGTGGCGGAGTGCTGATAAAATCGAATCCATTCTTTTCGGTGAAACAGCTTGTCGGCAGAGGCAGCAGGTATGTGGATTCTTTTGCAAATGGAAAGATGACGCATACATTCCTGAATGTAGATGATTATCACAGGTATCATTTTCCTGTAAGCGGAACGGTAAAAGAAGTACGCATGATACCGGCGCAGGATGCGGCTGGTGGAATCACGAGATGGAACAGCGAAGCAGGAAAGTACAGCCTTGATTCGGAGACTCCCGGATGGCAGTCGATAGAGACACGCGGCTGCGTCATCGTAGAGACGGATGATTGCGGTCTTGTAGCAGTCCTTCCGATAGGGATGTCGCAAGTCTCATCGGTCAACTTTACGGATAATGTAAGGGTTGGCGCGAGAGTGAATAAGGGCGAGGAACTTGGATATTTCCTATTTGGAGGATCCGATATAGCGATGATCTTTCAGGAGAGGGCAGGCTTCGAACTTGCTTGCGGCAGAGAGAACGTGTATGCACCTGAAAATGAGAAATATGCGCACATTTGCGTAGGAGAGAGATACGGAAAATGCCATATATCATGATGCAGACTTCCTGGGAAAGTTAAGCATTCGGAATCCGCGGAAAGTATCGCAGATTCATCACATGTTTAGGCATGTCATATGATCAGGTTTTGAGCCGGCTGTCAGCGATGATGGCCGGCTTTCTTGCACTAATGGAACGTTGATGAGTATTGCTTTAGTGAGGAACTTCGCTCGTTAATGACGCGGATAACAATATTTATAAGGAACCTCACAAGAATCGACAAATATTGCCATAACGGGCAATTCATAAGCGAATCGCGCAAGAATATACTTGAGACATAAAGCAAGACTAGGAATCAAAATATACGCTATTTATCAGACACTTATGAAAGGGGAAGGTACATTCATGAAATACGGGCATTTTGATAATGACAGAAGAGAATATGTGATCGACAGGGTTGATCTTCCAACGTCGTGGACGAACTACCTGGGACTTGAAAGACTTGCAGTAGTAATGAACCATACAGCGGGAGGTTATTCATTTTACAAGAGTCCTGAATATCACAGGATAAGCCGTTTCCATGGGAACAGTATACCGATGGACAGACCGGGATACTATGTCTATATCCGTGACAATGAAAAGGGAAGCGACGGAAAGAACGATTATTTCAGCATCTCATGGCAGCCGACGGCTAAGCCGCTTGATAAGGCGGTATATCGCTGCAGACATGGACTTTCATACACAGTATATGAGTGCGAATATGAGGGTATAAGTGCATCACAGACGATGAGCGTTCCTCTTGGAGATGATGTTGTACTGTGGGATGTGAAGATCAAGAATACAGGTGATAAACCCAGAGATCTCAGTGTCTTTTCATATATGGAATTTTCTTTTCATTCTATACAGGCAGACAATCAGAATTTTCAGATGAGCCTGTATTGTGCCGGAAGTTCATATAAAGACGGGATAATCGAGGAAGATCTGTATTACGAACCGGGAGCATATCAGTATTTCACTTCGGATTTTGAACCGACGGGGTTTGACTGCATAAGAGATAAGTTCATAGGCATGTATCATACGGAAGATAACCCTCAGGCTGTTATAAGCGGACAGTGTTCTAACTCGGAAGAAAAGGGCGGAAATCACTGCGGTTCACTTCAGAAGGATATCGTGCTATTGCCTGGAGAAGAGACAAGAATGATATTCATGCTCGGCGAAGGAAACAGGGAAGCCGGACGAGCTATAAGAGACAAATACAGTGATCACAAGGCTGTAGACAAGGCTTATACAGAACTAAGAAATTACTGGGATGATAAATGCGGAAAGCTTCAGATAAAGACACCGGACGAAGGCATGAATACGATGATCAATATCTGGACGCTGTATCAGTCTGAGATAAATGTAATGTTCTCAAGATTTGCTTCGTTCATAGAAGTAGGCGGAAGAACAGGACTGGGATATAGAGATACGGCACAGGATGCGATGACGATACCGCATTCAAATCCGGGCAAATGCAGACAGCGTATTGAAGAGCTGATGCATGGACTCGTTTCAGAAGGATATGGACTTCATCTGTTTGATCCGGCATGGTTCGAACCTAAAAAAGATGACGGAGACGGATTTAAGTCACCAACGATAATTCCTGTATCTGATAAGGACAGAATCCACGGACCTGAGGATGCCTGCTCGGATGATGCACTATGGCTTATCGCAGCAGTAACAGAATATATAAAGGAAACAGGAGATCTCTCATTTGCCGATAAAGTAATACCATATGCAGACAAAGGCAGCGGTACTGTATACGAACACCTTGAAAAGATACTTGATTTTTCTGAGAAGGAAGTCGGAAAGACAGGAATATGCAAAGGACTTAGAGCAGATTGGAACGACTGCCTGAACCTTGGCGGCGGTGAGAGTGCTCTTGTATCATTCCTTCATTACTGGGCATTGCAGAATTTTGTAGGCTTAGCTAAAGCGCTCGGAAGAGATGAGGACGCATCACATTACAGCGATGTGGCTGATAAGGTAAAGAAAGTCTGCAACTCACAGCTTTGGGACAAGAAATGGTTTATCCGTGGAATAACAAAGAACGGCAGAAAGATCGGTACATTCGAGGATACAGAAGGACGTGTGCATCTGGAATCGAATTCGTGGGCGGTTCTCTCAGGTGCGGCTGAAGGCGATAAAGCGTTGGCTGCGCTTGATGCGATAGACAAGTATCTCTATACGCCTTACGGAATACTTCTTAATACGCCGGCATATACTACGGTAGATCCTGATATAGGATTTATCACTAAGGTGTATCCGGGACTTAAGGAGAATTCATCGATCTTCTCACATCCGAACCCATGGGCATGGGCGGCAGAATGTGTTGTAGGACGTGGAGATAACGCACTTAAGTATTATGATGCGCTCTGCCCTTATAACCAGAACGATATGATCGAGATAAGAGAGTCAGAACCGTATTCATACTGCCAGTTCGTAGTCGGAAAGGATCACGCTGAATTCGGAAGGGCAAGGCATCCGTTTATGACAGGATCAGGCGGTTGGTCGTATTTCTCTGCAACAAGATACATGCTTGGTATCAGACCTGATTACGATCATCTTGAGATAGATCCCTGCATCTCAAAAAAGTGGAAAAGTTTTGATGTTGTCAGGGTATGGCGTGGTGGTACTTACAAGATACATGTTGAGAATCCGGATGGTGTATCGAAAGGTGTTAGATCGATCACAGTCAACGGAGAGGCGGCAGATCGTATAGAACCTATTGGAAAGAGCAAGACAGCATATGTAAGTGTCGTTATGGGAAAGGAGAACTCATGATCAAATTCGGAACAGGTGGATGGAGAGCCATAATCGGCGATGATTTCACGAAGCAGAACATTCAGATTCTTGCGAAGGCACTCTGCTGTAAGATGAAAGACGAAGGTGTTCAGGGCAAAGGCATCGTCATAGGGTATGACAGGAGATTTCTGTCAAAAGAAGCGATGCAGTGGGCTGGAGAGGTATTTGCTGCTGAAAATATCACTGCATATCTCATCAATAAATCATCACCTACGCCGCTCGTAATGTTCTATGTCATGAAGCATGAGATGCCATACGGAATGATGATCACGGCAAGCCACAATCCTGCAGTATATAACGGGATAAAGCTTTTTACAGCCGGCGGACGCGATGCAGATGAGACACAGACTGGTGAAGTAGAGAAATACATCTCTGGTATCAAAGAAGATGTAAAGGCACTTGAATATGACGATGCTGTTGAAAAAGGACTGATACGTGAGATATATCCGCTTAACGAGTACATCGACAGCATAATGGGTGAAGTCAATATGGATGCCATAAGGAATGCAAGGCTTCGTGTTGCACTGGATCCTATGTATGGTGTAAGTGAGACATCACTCAGAATCATACTTCAGACAGCGCGCTGCGAAGTAGAGACTATTCATGACAGACACGATACACTGTTTGGCGGCAAGCTTCCGGCACCATCAGCTGCAACGCTCCATATGCTTCAGAATGTAGTTACGGATCAGGGCTATGATATTGGTATAGCTACAGACGGAGATGCCGACAGAATAGGAGTTATCGACGATACAGGAAGGTTCCTGCATCCGAACGAAATACTAGTACTTCTGTATTATTATCTTGTTAAATTCAAGGGACTTAAGGGACCGGCTGTAAGGAATCTTTGCACAACACATATCCTTGATAAAGTTGCAGAGGATTTTGGTGAGAAGTGTTATGAAGTGCCTGTAGGCTTCAAATATGTTTCTGCCAAGATGAATGAAACGAATGCACTGATCGGCGGAGAATCTTCAGGCGGACTTACGGTACGCGGACATATCCATGGCAAGGATGGCATATATGCAGCGATGCTTCTCGTAGAGATGATAGCTGTGACTGGTAAGAAACTTTCGAAGATGGTAAGAGATATAGAAGATGAATATGGTCTTATCTCAATGGAAGAGCGCGATTATCGTTTCAGTCAGGAGAAGAA
>JAGPKJ010000131.1 GCA_018053995.1 Lachnospiraceae bacterium
CTACATTTGTCATTGCGCACAGACTGTCGACAGTCAGGAATTAGGATATCATCCTCGTGCTCGATCACGGCAGCATAATAGAACAGGGCAGTCATGATGAACTGATAGCAAATAAGGGGACATATTACAGGCTCTACACCGGAGCGTTTGAAATGGAGTGACAATCGAAGGCTTTAAAATCTCGCTCATCTTTTGTATAATACAACATATATACATTAGATTTTATCGTGGAGGCGGACAGATGGTAAAGCATGTGATCTTATGGACACTTAAAGACAGTTACTCAGATGCAGAAAAAGATGATATCAAAAAAGGCATTAAGGAAGGGCTTGAATCACTTAAGGGCAGGATTCCGGGACTTATTGATATCAAAGTGAACACAGATCGTATTGATGGTTCAAATGCCGATCTTATGCTTGATACTTCATTTACCGATGAAGCATCGCTTAAAGCATATGCGGTAAATCCGATTCATGTCGCAGTCGCTGATACGAAAGTGAGACCGTATACAGCGGTACGCACATGCCTTAATTATGAGATATGATAGAGGAAGTCTGAAAAAATATAAAACTATGAGGTTAATGCTGCGTATAACTGTGAGCCATTGGATGTCCTAAAATACAGTTGCGGCAGGGGGGAATACATATGACAGATGAGAAGAGATTTGCGGTTCTTATAGATATCGAGAATATATCGCCAAAGTACATCAGGGTGATACTTAACGAAGCTTCAAACTACGGAAATATAACGATAAAAAGAGCATACGGAGATTGGACTAATCCAGGAGCGTCATCTTGGCGTGAACAGCTTTTGGAGAATTCGATAATCCCGATGCAGCAGTTCAATAACACATTTGGCAAGAATTCATCAGATTCAGCACTTATAATCGATGCAATGAATATTCTCTACAGAAGCAACGTTGATGGTTTCTGTATAGTTTCGAGCGACAGCGATTTTACAAGACTTGCAGCGACTCTTAAAGAAGAAGGCAAGACAGTGATCGGTATGGGAGAGTCAAAGACGCCGAATGCTCTTGTCAATGCATGCGATTACTTTAAGTATGTTGATGTTCTGTACAAGGATTCGGAAGCTGCTGACAGACAGGACGATAAGCAGGAAGAGAAGTCCGGAGAAAAGAAGTCCGGAAGAAATAAAAAAGCCGCTGCGGTAAAGACTACGAAAGCGGCGGGCAAAGCAGCGAAAGGTGCAGAAAATGCGGCAGCAAAGACAGCAGCATCGGCAGCGGAAGTATCATCAACTACTACAGCAGTGATGGAGAAACCGGCGGTATATTCAGCATCGGCAGCGACCACGAAACTGTCTACTATCGAAAAATCTATTCATCAGATAATAGAAGCAAATGGGGATGATGAAGGTATGAACATAAGTCTTTTAAAGAGTAATCTTCAGAGACGTTTTCCGGATTTTGATACACGTAATTACGGAACCGCAAAGTTTTCAAAATTCCTGGCACAGTTCAAATCACTCAAAATGGTTGAATCGGGCGGTTCGACAAACGTCAACATCATTTAATGATGCAAGCATACGCATCACCCGGCAATATATCAGATAGAGTCTTTTTTAAGGAATGCTTTTATGTGATCGAAAGTCTCGTCACTTATATCATGTTCAATCTTGCAAGCGTCTTTTTCAGCATTCTCATGCGTCACTCCTATGTGAAGCAGGAGATCTGTAAGAGTCTTGTGACGGTCATATATACGGGTCGCGATAGCCATACCGCTGTCAGTAAGTGTTATCAGATTTTCATCGTCCATTTTGATATATCCGTTTTCGCGTAGCTTTTTCATGGCAATGCTGATGCTTGGCTTTGAGTAGCCCAGATCATTGACGATATCGATCGAACGGACGGTTCCGTTTTTATTTTTAAGCATTAGTATCTTTTCAAGATAATCCTCTGCCGATTCATGAATTTCCATATTATGCCCCCTATATCGTTGCACTTTAATACAGCTTAGCATAAGAAAAGAACGAATACAAATAAGATGATGATGCAAGTGTCAAAAGTCAATCAGCCTTCATGCTTGCATGAAAGGCTGGTTGACCTTGGACACGCCTAAACACGAGGAAGTAGCGATTTGCATAGCAAATCAGCGGATTCCGAGTGTTTACAGAATTGCGCAAGCTTCCGAAGGAAGCGAAGCAATTCGTAGCATCATAACAAAATGACTACTTTTGACACCCACATCAGATGATAGGTTGAATACAAATAAGATGATAGATGTACTTGAGTATATCCTGTCCGGAAACTATAATTGAATATATAACCTGGAAGGTAGGGAAACAAACAATGGAACTTAAGATCGAGAATGAGTTACTTGATGCGGTGATCAGTTCAGCAGGAGCTGAGATGATAAGCCTAAAGACGAGAAAAGACGGTGTGGAGAGACTGTGGCAGGCAGATCCGGATGTGTGGGGAAGACATGCTCCCATCTTATTTCCCTATACAGGAAAATTAAGGGATGGTCATTACTTTTATGAAGGAAATGAGTATAAAGGCGGGCAGCACGGCTTCGCGCGGGATATGGAACACCAGCCCGTAGAAGAAGCAAAGGATAAAGTTGTGTTTCTTTTAAGGTCAACTGAAGCTACCAGGCAGAAGTATCCATTTGATTTTGAACTTAGTTCAGCATATATGCTTGATGGAAATTCGATAACACATAAGATGACAGTGAAGAATACCGGTAAAGAAGATATGCGGTTTGGCATCGGATACCATCCGGCATTCATCTGTCCCTTTGATGACAAGCATGATACTGAGGATTATGAGATAAGCTTTGACAGCCCGCAGTCACCAAGGATCGTCAAGATGGAGAATGGTCTGACGCTTCCGGAGAGTGAATGGGAGAAGCAGGCGGAATTTTCGAAGATACAACTGACAGACCATCTGTTTGATAATGATTCTATATGCTATACAGATCTTACGGCAGAGACGATGTCGCTTAAGGAAAAAGGAACAGGGCGCGGAATAACAGTAGGGATCAAAGGTTATCCTTACGTGCTGATCTGGAGCAAGAAAACAGAGAAGATAAAGTTCGTCTGTATCGAACCGTGGAGATCGGTAAATGATATGAAGGATTCAGACTGCGATTGGGATAACAAGCCATGCGCGTCATGTCTGGCACCTTTAGAATCATATTCTACAGAGATAAAGATCACGGTAGACATGTGATCAGAAGTGATTTTTTTCTAAGAAAATGCACTATCGTATAATGTGATATATGTTGAAAGGGGTGAAATCATGTTAGAGAAAGTGGATCTTAAAAGAAAAGTCTCAAAAGAGGATTATAAGGCACAGATAGGAACGCTTAAGCAGGAACTTACAGATCTTGACGGCCCGATCAAAGAGGCAGGAATGCCGGTGATCATCCTGTTTGAAGGATGGGGTGGAGCTGGAAAAGGTAATATCATCAGCAAGCTCATCCTGAATTTTGATCCAAGATGGTTCAAAGTTGAAAATACTCAGCAGCCGACACCGGCAGAGCTTCGTGAGCCTTCGATGTGGCGTTATTGGCAGAACATCCCGGCAGCGGGTCAGATGTCTATAATGGATCGTTCATGGTATCAGGAAGTAAGTGCACTTCGCATAGAAGGTCACATCGATGATCTTACGAATGTAAGACATATGAATGAGATAAACAGTTTTGAACGTGGACTTACAGAGAATGGATATCATATAATCAAGTTCTTCATCCACATAACGCAGAAAGAGCAAAAAGAAAGAATGCAGGAACTTGCCCGTCATAAGAGTACTGCGTGGAGAGTTTCGGATCTGGATTGGAAGAGAAATAAGAATTATGATAAGTGGTTTGATGTATTTGAACAGACACTTGAGTATACTAATACAACATATGCCCCATGGAATGTCATATCCGGAATGGATGAGCACGCATGTATCATCGATGTTTTTACAGCAGTAAGAGATTCGATAAAGACAGCACTCAAACTTCGTGAGGAAAAGAAAGATGCAGGATCTGCGGCGAGCTGTATCATAATGCCCGGTCAGTACAATTTTGTAAAAGAGCCGCTTCTTAAAGACATAGATATGAGTGTGAAAGTTGAAGAGGAAGAATACAGAAAACAGCTGAAGAAAGAGCAGGACAGATTGTCGCATCTGCATAACAAGCTTTATCTTGAGAAGATCCCCGTTATCATAGCTTATGAAGGCTGGGATGCGGCAGGAAAAGGCGGCAACATCAAGAGAGTTTCAGAAGCGCTTGATCCTCGTGGATATGAGGTTATGCCGATAGCTGCACCTTCAAAGGAAGAGAAAGACAGACATTATCTTTGGAGATTTTGGACGCGCCTTCCTAAAGACGGACATGTAGCCATATTTGATCGTACATGGTACGGAAGAGTAATGGTTGAGCGTATAGAAGGCTTCTGTACAACGGATGACTGGCAGAGAGCCTATGGTGAGATCAACGACTTTGAGAGACAGCTTTATGACTGGGGTGCTATAATACTGAAGTTTTGGATAAATATCGATAATGATGAGCAGCTTAGGAGATTTACGGAACGTCAGAACACACCGTCAAAGCACTGGAAGATAACTGATGAGGACTGGCGTAACAGAGACAAGTGGCCACAGTATGAAGAAGCAGTAGATGATATGATCAAATATACATCAACTGATTTTGCGCCATGGCATATCATAGCAGGAAATGACAAGTATTCTGCGAGATTGCAGACACTTGAGATAATCAATGATACGATTGAAAAAGCTCTTGCGGCAAATAAAAAACGTCACAGATAAGTGACCGCTGTCTGTATATAATCATTTAATTATGCAGCGGGAAAGGTGTAAATGCAGTATATAGTACTTGATCTGGAATGGAATCAGGCGGATACGCCAGAAGAGAGTGTTTCTGATATTCCATTTGAGATCGTTGAGATCGGTGCGGTAAAACTGAATAATGACAGGAAGATGGTAAGCGAGTTCAGCGAACTCGTTAAGCCGCAGGTGTACAGCAAACTGCATGGCATTACGCAGAAATTGATACATCTTCAGATGGAACAGCTGATGAGCGGAAGTCCATTCCAGGGTGTCTATAGCAGATTCAGGCAGTGGTGTGGAGATGATATAGTCTTTTGCACTTGGGGATGTCAGGATCTTACGGAACTTCAGAGAAATATCAGACATTTTGGAATGGATCCTATCAGTGACGGACCGATATCATATCTGGATGTCCAGAAATTGTTCAGTATCGCATTTGAGGATAAGAAGACAAGACGTAATCTGGAATATGCGATAGATTTCCTGAAGCTTGATAAGGATATTCCGTTTCACAGAGCATTCAGTGATGCGTATTATACAGCAGAGATCCTTTCAAGGATACCGGAAGATATTCTGGAGTTCAGATCATATGTTGTG
>JAGPKJ010000039.1:0-2328 GCA_018053995.1 Lachnospiraceae bacterium
AATATGCGATAGATTTCCTGAAGCTTGATAAGGATATTCCGTTTCACAGAGCATTCAGTGATGCGTATTATACAGCAGAGATCCTTTCAAGGATACCGGAAGATATTCTGGAGTTCAGATCATATGATGTGTTCCATCTTCCCAAAGACAGGGAGCACGAAATCCATGTGAGATTCAGCACATATGATAAATATATCTCAAGATCATTTGATACAAAAGAGGAACTGCTCGAAGATAATGAAGTGACAAGTACGAAATGCTGCTACTGTCACAAGAATATCAAGAGAAAGATGAAGTGGTTCACAACTAATGGAAGACAGTTCTATTGTCTTTCGTACTGTGCATCACACGGATATATGAAATCGAAACTCCGGATCCGCAAGTCAGAAGACGGAAGATTCTATGCTGTCAAAACTGACAGGTTTATAGGACCTGATGAGATATCGGTATTACGTAAGATGCAGGTGAAATCCCGCAAGCTTCAGAAGTCTATGTCATGGGAATTCCTGCGGTGACGGCGACGGCTTACATGACGTGCACGATTTATATTTGCATAAGCAAAGTTATAGCTTCGTATAGTCGAGCAGATGAACGTTATAAGAAGATACAGAGCTGCGAGTACGGCAATGATAATGATGACGGTCTTCATATTTATGAAGATTGTCTTTTTATATCCGGGATCAGAACATGATCCGCCTGAGAAGGCAGCAGCGCAGCTTGCAGCAGCCTGCTTTGAAACTATGACATTGGCTGATCCGATAAATGTACCATTATAAGTATAGTTGATCTTTGCCGTGACATTACTGTCAGAAGTTTCAGGGAGAAACGTGATCACTGAAACGACATCTGAAAAATCAGCACTGTTTGGCAGAATGACATAGCCATCAGGAGATACGGAGACAAGCGGCTGTGAACTGCCGAAAAGGTCTGTACCGATCTGTGATGACAGGTCATCAGTGTTATAACTGCTATCATTATCTGCGATGCTCACCTTGGAGAAATTGCTGAATCCATAATCGAACAGAGTGACAGTATCGTTGAATTGTGATGGAGAATCTTCTTTCATTACAACGCAGACGAGAGAAAGCCCGTCACGTTTGGCACATGTTACAAGAGTTTCGCCAGCCTGACTTGTGTATCCGGTCTTGCCGCCTATGACACCATCACACGGAATCTCACCGGTGATCAGTTTATGTTTGTTCTTAAGATAGAAATCATCTGGCTGTCCTTCAGTAGGCGTAAAATGGTACTGAGGCGTATTGCCTATTTTTGCAAGGGCATCATTATGGAAGAATGCGGCTCCGATAAGTGAAAGGTCATAGGCGCTCGTATAATGGTCATCTTCATGAATACCATTTGCATTTGCAAAATGAGAATCCTGACATCCAAGCTCAGCCGCTTTTTTATTCATGAGAGTGGCAAATTCCGGGATAGAACCGCTAATATATTCTGCGACAGCATTCGCCGCTTCATTTGCCGAACCGACCATGATTCCATAAAGGCATTTTTCAAGAGGTAATGATTGACCTTCATCGATACCCATATTTGAACCGTCGGATGGAACTGAGCTTACGGCAGTGTGCGAGAAAGTCACGGTATCATCGAGATTGCCGTTTTCGGCGGCGATAAGGCATGTGAGTAGTTTGGTCGTGCTCGCTGGATAAAGCTGTTCGTGGATGTTTTTTGCGTAAAGTATCGCATGAGAATCGGCGTCGATAAGTATGGCTGATTCGGCGCTGATCTTAAAACCTGCGGGCCAGTCCTCGGTTTCATTTGACTGAACAGGGAGCGCGAGCCGTTCTTCTGCTGTAGAAGCGGTGACATTAGGTGCAGCCACGGCAGTACATACAGATGAAGCACTGGCAAATAAGACTGTTGTCATCGCTGACAGCAGCAGGCATACGATTTTATTATTTTTTTTCACGTTAAAAGACATTATCCGCGAATATCCTCCGGTAGAAAATAAATGAAAACTTCATCTAACATTTATATCACAGATTGCCTGTTGATAAAAGGTCAAAGTCAAAGTAAACTAATAATATGATGCTACGAATTGCTTTGCGCAACTTCTGTAAGCACTCGGAATCCGCTGATTTGCTACGCAAATCGCTACGATCTGCGGTGATTTTCCGCAGATTCATCGTCTGTTTACGCGTGTCATAAGGTCGTTCTGCGATGCGACTGCAAGTCGCATTGTTCATTGCAAGCATGAACGCAGAATGACTTTTGACACTTGCATCATAATATATAAAGTAAGGATGAAAAGAGCATGCGTCTTAAAAATATTCCGGGAGCCCGGGAGCACATTGCGTCTAGCGAATATGTGAT
>JAGPKJ010000039.1:2428-17991 GCA_018053995.1 Lachnospiraceae bacterium
TGCAAGCATGAACGCAGAATGACTTTTGACACTTGCATCATAATATATAAAGTAAGGATGAAAAGAGCATGCGTCTTAAAAATATTCCGGGAGCCCGGGAGCACATTGCGTCTAGCGAATATGTGATTCCGGATCCGACAGTACTTAAGGGAAAATGGAAAGAAAGATTTGGTAATGATAATCCTATAATGATCGAGGTTGGTACGGGCAAGGGCAGATTTATCATGGATATGGCTGTTCTGCATCCTGATATCAATTATATCGGGATCGAGAAGTATTCAAGCGTGCTATTAAGAGGCGTACAGAAACTTGAGGAACAACAGCTGCCCAATGTCTTATTTATCAGAATGGATGCCGAGCAGATACTAGATGCGTTTGCGGAAAATGAGATCGACAGGGTATACCTGAACTTCTCAGATCCATGGCCTAAAGACAGACATGCAAGGAGAAGACTTACTTCAAGGCAGTATCTTGGAAGATATGATATTATCATGAAGCCGGAAGGTGTGGTAGAATTTAAAACAGACAATGTCGATCTTTTTGACTTTTCACTCGAAGAGATTGAGCCTGCCGGATGGAAGCTTGATAAGATGACAAGAGACCTTCACAGTGATCCCGAGATGATGCAAGGCAATGTGATGACTGAATACGAAGAGCGGTTTTCATCAATGGGTAATCCTATATGCAAATACATCATTTCCAGAGACATGATTAAAGACAGGAAAGCAATGGATTAAAGTGTAAAAATGTTCAGCAGGCAAGTAGATTAATGTCAAAAGCGTTATTTGCGTATAATACGGATAGAAGAGAGATCTTCAGAATGGAGGATATTATGGAAAAAGTAATTACTAACAGTAATTTTCACGAGGAAGTCGAAAATGCGGCACTTCCGGTTATGATCGATTTTTACGCTGACTGGTGTGGTCCTTGCCAGATGATGGCTCCGATTGTTGAAAAGTTGTCTGACGAATATGAAGGGAAAATGATAGTTGGAAAATGTAATGTTGATGAGCAGGAAGAACTTGCATCAAAGTTTGGCGTCATGTCGATACCTACTATACTTATCCTTAAGGGTGGACAGGTTGTAATGAAGAGTGTAGGCGGTGTCAGCCAGGGAGAACTTGAAGACAAGATAAAAGCTGCTATCGGCTAATAAGAGTTGCCAGGCGATCACAAGAAAATAAAAGCAAAGATAAAGGCGGATCGTATTTGATCCGCCTTTTGCATCACTTTTTCTTGCTGCCTTTTGCATCATTCTTGCGCTGGAGAGCTGCGAGCTGCTGTTGTATCTGCTTATGCTGCGCGTCTTTCTGGCTCTTTTTCTTTCCAAGTTTACTCATAATTGATTCACTTCCTTTGAATTAGACTTCACTGATGCTATAATACATTAAGTATTGTCAGCTTGCAAGAAGTTCGGTCAGATTGCGCTGCAGAGCATAATATGAGAGGAGATCTATATAAGATGGGAATAGTTATTAAGAACGTACTTGCGGTTCTTCCGGAGGGCGGAAGAGATGAGATCAAGCAGACGAACATCTATATCGAGGGTGAGAAGATCACAGGGATAGGTAAGGAGCCGCAGGGGTTTCATGCGGATAAGACGATAAAAGGTGATGACAGGCTTGTCATTCCGGGATTTATAAACTGTCATACGCATTCATATATGGCATTTATGAGAAATGTAGCTGACGATCTTTCATTTATGGATTGGCTCTTTAAGACGATAAGCCCGATAGAAGATCAGATGACTGACGAAGACGCATATTGGGGCGCATGCCTTGCGATCATCGAGATGATGAAGAGTGGCACGACTTGCTTTAATGATATGCAGATGAACATTATGCAGACTACGCGTGCGGTAAGAGAATCCGGCATGCGCGCGATGATCTGCCGTGGTCTTGTCGGTAATGGCAATGACGAAGGCGGTCAGATGAGGATTCGTCAGACTTATGAGGAACGTGATGCATTTAAGGATTGTGACAGACTGACATTTATGTTGGGACCGCATGCTCCTTATACATGCGATGAGGATTATTTCAAGATCATCGCCAAGGAAGCCAAGAAGAACAATATGGGGATCCATGTTCACCTTTCTGAGAGTGTCAGCGAGATAGAGCAGATCAAAGAAAAATATGGTTGTTCTCCAATCGAGCTTGCTGACCGCAGCGGACTGTTTGATGGTCTGTGTATTGCGGCTCACTGTGTTCAGGTTGATGATAACGATATGAATATAATGGCGAAGAAGCATGTAAGTGTTGTTACGAATCCGGCGAGCAATATGAAGCTTGGAAACGGATTTGCGCCAGTGCCTGCGATGATGGAAAAAGGTATCAATATCTGCCTTGGAACGGACGGCGCTGCCAGCAATAACTCACTCAATATGTTCCATGAGATGAACCTTCTCACACTGATCCATAAGGGAGCAAATAAGACACCGCAGTGCGTGAGTGCGCGTGAGGGCTTCCGCATCTCAACGATCAATGGCGCAAAGGCACTTGGTCTTGGTGACGATATAGGTTCTATCGAAGTCGGCAAGAAAGCGGATCTTGCGATACTTAACCTTAATACACCTTCGTTTATGCCGCGCAATAATCTGCTCGCCGGGATCGCATACTCAGCAAACGGTTCAGAAGTTGAGACCGTCATCATAAACGGTCAGGTCACGATGGAAGATCGCGAGATCCTTACAATGGACGAAGAGCTCGTATATCATAAGGTAAATGAGATCATAACCCGTATGGGGCTTGATAAGAAAAAGTATTGATCATAATATGATGCGGTATGTCATATTATTATATATGTATTAAGGTGATGATAGGACAGACGACCATCATAAAAAATTCGGCTGATCTGACAATTCTAAGTGTATAGCCACAAAGGTGGCAGAAAGGCAGGATTAGATGAGTAACAGCGAAATAAGGGATATAAGCCTTGCTGAGTCCGGCGAGAGAAAGATTGAATGGGTGAGGAGAAATTGCCCGCTTCTTCATATGCTTGAAGGGGAGTTCTCAGAGACAAAACCGTTTAAGGGGAAGAAGATCACCCTTTCGGTTCATCTTGAAGCGAAGACAGCGTATCTGTGTCTGGTACTTGCAGCAGGTGGTGCAGAAATGCATGTGACCGGTTCAAACCCGCTTTCCACGCAGGATGATGTAGCGGCAGCACTTGTTAAGGCAGGACTTGAGGTTCATGCCTGGTATGGCGCGACAGACGAAGAATATAACACACATATACATCATGCACTAGAGGCAGGACCCAATATCATCATCGATGATGGTGGTGATCTGGTAAATATGGTTCATAAGGAAATGCCTGAACTTATCCCGAACATAATCGGCGGATGCGAAGAGACTACTACAGGAATCATCAGACTTGAGGCTATGAACAAGGCAGGAATGTTGAAATTCCCGATGGTTCGCGTAAACAATGCATGCTGCAAACATTTCTTTGATAATCGTTATGGCACCGGTCAGTCAGTATGGGACGGCATCAACCGTACGACGAATCTTATCGTTGCGGGCAAGCAGGTAGTTGTCGCTGGTTACGGCTGGTGCGGCAAAGGTACAGCTATGAGAGCCAAGGGTCTCGGAGCACGTGTCATCATTACTGAGATAGATCCGATCAAGGCTATTGAAGCTGTAATGGATGGTTTTGATGTTATGCCGATGAAGGAAGCTGCAAAAGTCGGAGATTTCTTTGTAACAGTTACCGGATGCGATGGCGTAATAGACGAAGAAGACTTCGCTGAAATGAAAGAGGGCGCAATCCTGTGCAATGCAGGTCACTTCGATACCGAGATAGATATGAAGCGTCTTCGCGAGATAGCTGTCGAGACCAAGGAAATGAGGAAAAACATTCAGGGTTATAAGCTTCCCACAGGTCAGTGGATATGCGTACTTGCAGAAGGACGTCTTGTTAACCTGGCTGCAGGAGATGGACATCCGGCAGAGATAATGGATATGAGCTTTGCGATACAGGCACTTTCAGCAAAATATCTTGTTGAACACGGAAGTGAACTCACAGAGAAACTTATAGATGTTCCGGAAGAGATAGACAGAGAAGTTGCAGAAAGAAAACTATCATTTCTCGGAAAGAAGATAGACACGCTTACACATGAGCAGGAGAAATACCTTACAAGCTACAATCTGTAATGATGCAAGACAATAAAAAGAACTGCCTATGAGGCAGTTCTTTTTTATTCGTTTTTATTTCAAAAGCCCAACGATCCTTATTTTCCGAAATTGATTCCGGTGATCTTCCAGCTATTATCCTTATCTTGTGAAAGGATTATATTCACTGCATCGTCACTGCCGGAAGAAAGTACCAGTCCGGCTTTTGATGTTTCAATGTCGAGCAGGTCAACATGACTTACAGAATCGACAAGCTTATCAGTGAAGAGGTCATCAGCTTTAACCTTTTCTTTGAATTCGTCGGCGTCTTTGATCGTAAGACCATCACCGATTCCAACGTATACAGGATAGGATGCGTAATTGACGATCGAATCAAAATCTTCACCTTCGACGGCAAGGATGATATCGCCGGCAGCCATCAGAGCGTCACTGTCATCACATTTTGTATCGCAGTCAGCTTCTTTTATGATAGTAACTGCATTGTCATCGGAAGGATCTCCGGTATAAGTAAGCGTGATTCCTTTGCCAAGAGAAAGTCCATCTTTAAGTCCACTGACATCGGGTTCGCTGTCTTCGCTTGTGCAGGCTGACAGTGTCTGTCCGTCTTTAGTCTGAAGAGTGAGTGAATGCATAGCTGCATCGATCACAACTCCATCAACAGATACTTCCTCAGCAGCTGTTGATGAAGAAGCCTCAGTCTCTGTAGAAGCTGTAGTAGAAGCCGCCGCTGTAGAAACTGTAGTAGAAGCGGCTGATGAAGCTGCCTGTGTGGAAGCAGCAGGAGCGTTCTTTCCGCATCCTGTCATAACTACTGTCATAGCAGAAGCAACAATAAATGCTGCAATTCTTTTTTTCATAATAAAATCCTCCTCTTTTTTGATCCAGATATAATATCAGGATGTTACTAATTACTTTGTTTCTTACTTTGTTTCTTTCGGAAGCTTATGTATCTGCATCACGTCATCACACATATTGTTATACGGGAACCGGCAGATTATGTCAAATTCCGGTATGGATATTGATTGTGTAAACGATTTACCGGCTGAAGTACAGGATATCTATGCGGTCCAAGTCAGCATTATCTTAATTCCACTGCATCAGGGTTCGTTTTATAATACATCGTCCTAGAGTGCTTATCGGTCAGCAGATAATGTTCGTTTACAAGATTTTTCAGAATTTTATTTCTAAAATAAGTGGAATCGCTCATGTCAAGGTGTTTTGCAATCTCAGATGTTTTATGAGCTTCACTGAAACAAAATGATAAAACCTTGTCATCGTAGTTGGTTCCATTTGGAACAGGTGCATATATCAGCATATCTGCGATATCGGAAACGGCACCATCTGCATATGTAAGGTCAGGGAGGAGCAGTGTAAAATGGTCGGAAGCAGAATAGATGCACGGTTTGTGAAGTTCATCTGCGTCGGCATAATCTTCGGTTATCTTATCAAATCCGGTTCCTGCGGCCTCCATTACATTACACGCAACAAGTATGGCACAGATCAGTTCGTTACGACGTTTGGATATTATAGATGAAAGGTTGTAGGTTTTTTGTATAGCGGCACCGCTATAGAAGCTTCCGGGAGAAGATATCTCTAATCTGTTTCGGAACATATCGACTTGAATCTGCGTCCCATCGAGAAAGTAGTCACGGTGCGCAATCGCATTGATGATTCCTTCAAATAAAGACCTAGCGGGATATGCGTCTATATTGATTCTGCCGGTATCGGTCTTGATCATTGAATGATTCATTCGTTGTGCAACAAAATTGCATACATATTGGATTGAGTCAATGATGTTGCCTTGATAGCGGTTTACTGAGACAATGCGTTCACTGCCTTTGTTAAAACCGGAGAAAGCAGAACATAATATGTCGGTCTTATTTTCACTATAATCGTCAGAAAATAAAAGAGCTCCATTTGCAAGCATACCGTTTTCATCAAAGAAACCGATTGAGCGCAGAGCCTTATCAGTGTATTCTTTTCCATCATTATGATCTTTATAAAACTGCAGTAATTTACTGAAATTTTTTCGGGAATACTTTACGTCAGATATCATGGTATCGAACTGAACATGTTTGTTTCTTGTGCTCATCTCTATGATCTCTTCGTAGGTGGCGCCATTGGTAAATCCATCACGTCGCATATAGATGGACGGAATATTCTTGTATTTTAGGATAACAGGCTTGATGCCGGACTCTGGAATTATGACATGTATCACGTATCGATCTTGCTGTCTGATCTTATATCGCAGAAAATCAAAACGGATGTCGGGTCTTGGGGAAATATGTTCGTTGACTTGATTGTTGAAAAAATTCCGCTCATTATCGGCGTCCGCCTGGTTCATTCCGACGAGTTTATGAGTCTTATCCTCTATGCCTATATAGATATTTCCACCTTCGGCATTGGAGAATCCGGCAACTGATTTTAACCATCCGAGGACATCTTCATGGTTAAGTTTTTCTTTATATTCAGTTTTACTGCTTTCAAGTTCTGCACCGTTTATAATCTCTTCGAGAAACATTGATATACCTCCATACTTGAAGTAGTTCAATTATACTTCAAAGCAACTTCAATATCAACTTCAATGTCACTTCAATAACTACTTCAAGGCCACTTCAATATAATTTCCGGAGTGTTTTGTCAGGCTTTACCGTATGCTTCAGATATGATGCGTTCTGCTTTTTGTCCGTCATGGTAGCCTTTCAGGTACAGCTCATGCATTTTCTTGGGGTCAGAAGTGAGCGTATTCATGCCGCATGTATCATCGGGAGCGATGAAGAATACTTTACCGGCAGGTATCTCATTTGCAAGAAGATGCTCTATGGCGCCATTATACTGATTGTGACGCGTCATGAGCGCGGGGAGCATGTTTGGATACTTCTTTTTGAGAAGTGGGAAGAAACGGCGGTTCTTATCAAGGGGGAGTCTTAAGTCAACGGGAAGCGTAAGGACTATGATGAGAATGTCACATCCGTCATCAAAGGCTTTCTTGTAAGGGACAGGGGTCACGATACCGCCGTCGTAATATGAGTGTCCGTCATGGTGAACAGGTCTGCATATTATCGGGATGCATGATGATGATTTGAGCACCCAGTAATTATTTCGTTCGATATCATCTTTTGTAAAATAAACGGTCTTTGCGGTATCGGCATCTGTAGCTGCTATGACAAATTCGCTCTCCGGATGGCGCATCATAGTTGTGTAATCTAGAGGATATTCACCGCCTTCGTTGCAAAGCACACCGTAGACGTAGTCCAGGTCAAGATATGAGCCTGTACGGAAAAGAGTCTTCCTGCTCATATATTCCGGACGACCGCTGTATTCTTCGTAATACGCGAGATTTCTGCCGCGCTGGCGTCCCACATATGATGCGAGATTGCCGGCACCTGCGGAAATACCTATCGAATATGGCAGGTAGATGTGATTGTCGAGAAGGTAATCAATAACGCCGGCGCCGTATACATCTCGCATACCGCCGCCGACGTCCATTATCCCGATCCTGGGAGTTTTGCTTATATTTATTTTATTTTCCAAAATAGTTTTATCCATAAAACGCATTGTAATATAGTGCAGATGCTTAATCAAGAACAGTATTGCGACTGTGTAAAATCACAAGTTACAAAAGGGTCAGGCTGTATCAGAAATTGTTCAGTCTTCGCTTCTGCTTACAGCGCGGTATTGGAGCGGCGTCATGTTGAATGACCGCTTGAATGTGCGGTTGAAATGCTCGACATTCTGATAGCCTATCATGTATGCGATATCTTCAACTTTCATATTACCGTTCTTGAGTAGTGTCTTGGCTTTCTTGAGGCGCGTCCCGGCAACGTGTTCACCGAATGTTTTGCCTGATTTTTCTTTGATGAATTTGGATACGTAAGGTTCCGACAGATGGAACTGGTCGGCGATGCCGGACAGAGTCACGGTCTGGTAATTCGTCTGTATATAATTGAGCATCGATACAAGGCGGTCATCGTGACGGCTGCTGTCAGAGCTGATCGCGGGAAGCTTGTTGACGGCTACACAGAGTGCATGGATAGAGGCTTTGATGATATCTTCGTCTTTGCCGGCGCCCCAGTACATGCGGTCTTTGTACATGATCCCGACGTAAGCCATGGCGTATGATGAAGACCCATGTGACAGAGCGTGTTCTTCGTATGTGGCAAGCTCGTAGCTGATACCGAAATACTGTTTTATTATATTGCTGACAGCATCAAGACGACCATTTCCATTTGCGTCGACAACTGTAGATCTGCCTTCATGGAGAATCGTTGCTTCAGCCATGATACCATCATCCTGTCTGTAGTGGCAGTCCGCGATCGAGAAATAAGGCATTGGTTCGATGTATTTTTCAGAAAAGATATCATAAACCCACTGAGGCGAGAGCTCACGGTGTTCTTCATCAGAAACCTGTTTGACTGCGTAGCCGACTTCCTCGCGCATTTTTTCAGGAAGCGAGATACTGAAGTTCTGCTTGAGAATGTAGCTTATGCCGCCCTTGCCGGACTGGCTGTTGATCCTGATGACATCGGCATCGTATGTACGTCCGACATCGACGGGATCGATAGGAAGATACGGAACAGTCCATTTTCCGGACTTGTCTTTTTCTCTGTATGCCATGCCTTTTGAGATAGCATCCTGGTGAGATCCTGAAAATGCGGTAAATACAAGGTCTCCGGCATATGGCTGGCGGTCGTATACGTGCATCTGAGTAAGGTGTTCGTATGTCTCACGGATCTCGGGCATGTTGCTGAAATCAAGACCGGGATCGATGCCGTAAGAATAAAGGTTCATAGCAAGTGTAACAATATCGACGTTACCAGTACGTTCACCATTTCCGAAAAGCGTTCCTTCTACACGGTCTGCGCCGGCGAGAACACCAAGTTCTGAATCGGCGACGCCACAGCCTCTGTCATTATGAGGATGAAGACTGAGTACGACGTTTTCACGAGATTTCAGATGTTTGCTGACATATTCGATCTGAGTCGCGAATATATGAGGCATTGCTGTCTCAACAGTTGCAGGGATATTGATTATCGCTTTGTTATCTGCAGTAGGCTTCCATACATCCAGAACGGCATTGCAGACATCGACTGCGTAATCAACTTCTGTGCCGTGAAAGCTTTCCGGGCTGTATTCAAATGAGAAGCTGCCTTCGGTCTCTGCTGCAAGTTTCTTAAGCAGCTTTGCTCCGTCAACGGCCATCTGAAGGATGTGCTGTTTATCTTTATGGAATACCTGTTCGCGCTGTGCGACTGAGGTTGAATTATACAGATGGATAACTGCGTGCGGTGCACCTTTTACAGCTTCAAATGTCTTGCGGATGATATGTTCGCGTGCCTGAGTCAGTACCTGAACGGTGACATCGTCAGGGATCATGTTGCGGTCAATAAGTGCGCGCATGAAATCATATTCTGTCTCTGAGGCTGCAGGGAAACCGACTTCGATCTCCTTAAATCCTATTTTCACAAGCATGCGAAAAAACTCGATCTTTTCTTCTAGTCCCATAGGTTCGATAAGTGACTGATTGCCATCACGAAGATCGACGGAGCACCATATGGGCGGCTTCTCCATATGATCCTTCTTTACCCAGTCATAGGAGCAGACGGGAGGCATAAAGTATTGTCTGATGTATTTTTTTTCTGGTTTCATATTGATATCCTTTCCGGCTTATTTTAATATACGCCTTTGCATAAAAAAAGTCTCTATAACGGCAACTTGCCATTATAGAGACGAAAGCATCACTTTCGCGGTACCACTCTATTTCATGCACTATCGTGCACACACTCACAGACACTTGCATGTCCTGCCCGATAACGGCGGGTATCCGTGTATGCCTAACGGATCATCCGGGTTCATACGGGATTCACATTTTTGAGAATTCCATGCCGGGATCTTTCAGCTACAGGCTCGGGAACGAGTTCGCGATACGCATCCTGCCGCCTTGCACCAACCGCCGGCTCTCTGTAAGTGATCCGTATGACTACTGTTTTCCTTCATCGCTTTATGGATTGTATACTATCATAAAAAAAATCAAATATGAATGATTAAATTTAGCAAGTTTGGTTGATCATATTTATACTACCAATCATTTCTGTCGTCATCATCATCGGTATACCTATCATCATACCTATCGTCATAGTGCTTCGCTGTTTTCTGCGGCTTTTCGGTCATCGGGTGCAGGACTATATGAGCGATCATTATCGAGAGATCCATAAATACGTGAGCGATCAGGATGCTGACAATAACTCCGTTAGAAGTCAGAAGGAACTTGCTCTTGAAACCGACGAAGCACATAAGTCCTGAATATACGAGCATCAGAAAGAGCATCGGGAGGTTGCGGCCAACACCTTTCATCGTCTTACAGAAGTCGGGCCATGTGAAATCGAAATATACAAATCTGCCGATGACAAGTCCAAGGAAATAGACTATGAGTTCGTTATAGTTCAGGTCGTCATATATGAATCTTATGTACATGAAGATAAGAACCATGTAGATCGTGCTCACAAGTCTGATAGATGCTTTATCATCGGATGTGATCCATCTGAGTCTTACCAGTACTTTGTCAAATAGGAGATTCAGAAAGATCGACATGAAGATGAAAGCCATCAGAATGACATCGCTGTATTTATCCCACGGCACGCGGTATGTCGGATCCTCAAGAAAACGGTCTATAAGATAGTATGCGGCAAGGAAGAAAAGTATCGATGTGCTTGAAAAGACAAGTTCATAAAAGCTTTCTATGATGCGGCATGTATTGCCGCTGATCTTTCCTTTGGTGACACGGTATTCGGCCTCATCTTTTTTTTCACGTGCTCTTGCGTATGCAAATAGAAAGAGGAGGATGACTACAAGTCCTGCCATTGATACAATAAAGAAAAGACTGGCATTCTGCCAGTTTAGGTAGTGATCAAGATAACGATTGTCCATAATATTATAAATTGCCTTTCATGATATGATGATGCGAATTGCTTTATTTCCTAAAATAAATGAGGTTCCCACATTTGGAAACTCTTGCAGTTCTGTAAACACACGGTATTCTATCACCAGCCCTGATCCTTTACAATCAGACACAGAAAAATTAAGAAAATAATAAAGAATTGTGTCATCAGGATTGGACAACACACGCTGTATGGACTATGATGGTGCATGTGTTAAGGATATATTTGTCATATGATGTGAGTGTCAAAGCAGTTATTTATCATGATGCTGCGTGTCAAGAGTCTAAAGGAGTTTTATGAAGAGAATTCTCGCACCGTCGATCCTAGCGGCGGATTTTACAATACTGGGTGAGCAGCTTAGAGAGATAGATGAAGCAGGAGCACCATATGTTCATGTTGATGTGATGGACGGGGTGTTTGTACCGTCGATCTCGTTCGGAATGCCAGTTATAAGATCAATAAGAAAAGCGACTTCACGAACATTTGATGTTCATCTGATGATAGCCGATCCAGATCGATATATAGGCGAATTTGCAGAATGTGGAGCTGATATAATCACGTTTCATTTAGAGGCGGTAAAGGACTGCGATAAGACTATAGATCTTATACATAAGAGCGGATGCCGCGCGGGAATCTCGATAAAACCTGCAACACCGTTGGAGAGCCTTAAACCGTTTATAGGAAAAGCAGATATGTTCCTTATCATGACAGTGGAACCTGGTTTTGGAGGACAGAAGTATATAGAGGCATCAACGGAAAAGATCAGAACACTTAGAAAGATGATAAATGAATCAGGATGTGATACTGATATAGAGGTGGATGGCGGCATAAAGACCGATAATGTCGGAAAGATCCTCGAAGCGGGTGCAAATGTGATCGTATCAGGATCAGGCGTATTCAGAGGAAATCCCGGCGAGAACGTCAGATCATTTCTGAAGATATTTGATGAGACATCGCAGTAAGCCGCAGTATCATAACATAATTGCCGGTTTTGACATATCAGTCTTCTTCCTCGTCATCGTCTGCGGATGAGAGCGGGAGTGAGAAGATGAATTCCGTGCCGACACCTTCGGTGCTTATAACGTTTATATTTTCACCATGAGCTTTGATTATCTCTTTTGTTATTGAGAGTCCAAGTCCGGTACCTTTTTTATCCTTGCCTCTTGAAAGATCAGTCTTATAGAATCTCTCCCACACAAGTTTCAGATCGTCTTTGGGTATGCCTATTCCGCTGTCCTTGACGCTTACAAATATCTTATTACGTTTTTCGGATGTCTCTATCTTTACAGAAGATCCGGTGTGACTGAATTTGATCGCATTGTCTGTCAGATTGTAGAGAACCTGTTCGATCTTATCTTTATCAGCATTTACTGTCATTTTATTTCCGGTAAGTACAAGATCTATAGATATATCTTTGTCGCGACATGTGCCTTCAAATGTGTCTGCTACATCACGTATCATCTGATTTATATCAAAATCCGCTTTATTCAGCATCATTCCGCTTGTGTTAAGATTGTTGAGCGTAAGCAGGCTATTGGTAAGCTTTGTAAGACGCTCGGTCTCGTTAAGCACTATCTTCAGATATTTTTCATGGTTTTCCGGAGGGATGGTTCCATCGAGCATAGCCTCAAGAAATCCATGTATCGATGTGAGCGGTGAGCGAAAATCATGCGAAACGTTTGCGATGAATTTCTTCTGGTCATCTTCAGTGCGGGCGATCTCATTTGCCATATAGGAAAGGGAGGCAGCCAGATACCCCATTTCGTCTTCACTGTCGACGCTGAGTTCGTAATGCATATTTCCGCTCGCATACTGTTCGGTCGCTGCTGTTATCTTACGAAGCGGCACGTACACAATCTCAGTAAAGAATATCAGGATTATCATGGACAGAAGGAACAGCATCATGAGCATGATATACGCAATATTGAGAAAACCATTCGTAGATTCGACTATGTGAGACATCGGATAGTGGATGACGACGTATCCGCGTACTTTGTAGTTCGAGGAAATAGGAGCGAAGACGCTGAGCATATCTTCCTTGAAATAATCAAAGAACTTTCCTGTTATGTAATATGAACCGGCGGTGACGGTCGGGTCAAAATTCTTGACGTAGACATCTTTGCTGAGATTGATGGGCGAGGATGAATCAACGACCATCAGTCCTGAAGGGTTGATGATCCAGATGTTGGCATTCAGATAAGTGGAGAGCGCGTCAAACTGCGTTTTCACGGTATCAAGCGATGTTTTGTTATCGTAAAGGTCTGTCGCATATGTATCCGCAATGAGCGTGGCTTCTTTATACAGGGAGTCGGCTTCATCTTTTTTCAGATGATCTCCGATCATGTTGGAGACGAATGTCGCAACAAGTATGAACCCAAAGAGACCGAAAATGATATATGCAAGACAGAATTTAAGGTAGAGAGTTTTTCGCATCTTATTTGCCGCTTTCTGAAAAATAAAAACATGATGCAAGTGTCATAACAAAGGAACATGTGATGCGGTCTGTGATCAGACCGGAATCATACATCACGGACTTCAAATTTATATCCTATACCCCAGATCGTCGATATGCGCCAGTGGTCAGTATCACGAATCTTTTCGCGGAGGCGTTTGATATGAACATCGACGGTACGCGTATCACCCGCATATTCGTAGCCCCAGATCTGATCAAGGAGCTGCTCTCTTGTAAATACATGATTCGGAGACGATGCCAGGAAATAAAGGAGTTCAAGCTCTTTTGGCGGCATCTCGATCTGCTCGCCTTTATATACTACTGAATAATTTGTCTGATTTATTGTAAGTTCAGGATATTCAACACATTTGATGTCATCAGTCTTGCCTACAGGGGATGCAGTCTGGTATCTGCGAAGTACGGCTTTTACGCGGGCTACAAGCTCTTTAGAGTCAAAAGGCTTTTCCATATAATCATCGGCGCCAAGTTCAAGTCCAAGGACTTTGTCGAAGACCTCGCCTTTTGCGGAGAGCATTATGATAGGGAGCGTCGAATGAGATCTTACCTCACGGCATACCTGATACCCGTCTATCCCGGGGAGCATAAGGTCAAGGAGCATAAGATCCGGATTAAACGTTTCTACGGCAGAGATTGCAGATTCGCCGTCATTTACGATCTTTGTGTCAAAACATTCCTTTGTGAGATAAAGGGAAATAAGTTCAGCGATGTTGTTGTCATCATCTACTATAAGAATTCTTTGCTTTGCTGGCATAAAAGACCTCCGTTAGTGTTTGATCATAGTTTTGCTATTGTTACGCCTGCGTCGCCCTCTCCGAATTCGCCAAGGCGGAATGAGCTGACATAGTGGCATTTTTCCAGATATGCATGGACTGCGTTTCGAAGCGCGCCGGTTCCTTTGCCGTGTACTATCCTGACTTCATGCAGATTTGCGATACTTGCGTCGTCAAGGTATTTGTCGAGTTCGCTTACCGCCTCATCGCATGTCATACCGAGAAGGTTGATCTCCGGTGAGACAGAAAGAGATTTTGTCATCGCGATCATACTGCGGCCATTCCCTTTTCTGCCAGCCTTGCTTGAATTATTGTCTTCAGGTATCAGCGCAAGATCTTCTATGTTGACTTGTGAGCGGATCATGCCGCATTGTACATAGAGCCTGCCGTTCTTGTCAGGAAGCGTGACCACGGTTCCGTTAGTTCCAAAAGAATCAACATAGACTTCGCTTCCTTTCATAAGCTGAGAGGATTTGAGGATAGGATGGTTCTTTTTAGGAGCTTCAGTCTCGACACGGAAGTTTCGTTCCGATATCTTCTTTCGGACGTTGTCGCGTGAGCGCTCAAGGTCACGAATATCTGTGCCGTTACCCGCTCTGCGGAATGACCTTATCGTTTCATCTGCGACATCTTTGGCATCCTGAAGTATTGTGCGTGCTTCATCATTAGCATTCTGAATGATCCGGTCATGAGAAGAAGCAAGCTTCTGACGCTTTTCCTCAACGGTATCCTCGTTCTTTTGAAGTTCAGCTTCGCGCAAGTCAAGTTCAAGCTGTTTTTTCTCGAGTTCGACACGGTTCTTTTCAAGGTATGATATCGTATCTTCGAAGCTTTCTTTATCTTCCGTTATGTGTTTCTTTGCTTCATCAATGATGTAATCAGGGAGACCAAGACGCTTTGATATAGCGAACGCGTTGCTCTTGCCGGGAACACCGATAAGAAGCCGGTATGTGGGACTAAGCGAATCAACATCGAATTCACAGCAGGCATTTTCGACACCGTCGGTTGAGAGCGCGTAGATCTTGAGTTCGCTGTAATGTGTCGTAGCAGCAGTGCGGATTCCCTTATTATGAAAATGATCGATGATCGATTCAGCAAGTGCAGCGCCCTCTGCGGGGTCTGTGCCGGCACCTAGTTCATCGAAGAGGCACAGGCTGTCTGAGCCTGCATTATCAAGTATATGAACGATATTAGTCATATGCGAAGAGAACGTACTGAGACTCTGTTCAATGCTCTGTTCATCTCCGATATC
>JAGPKJ010000132.1 GCA_018053995.1 Lachnospiraceae bacterium
CCCTCTAATAATGAAAGGCATTCTGCCAGCTTTATATTCCAATAGTTGCCTTCAATCTTTGCCAGATGGTGCTGTGCCAGCTTCAAGAGATTTGGAAAAACAAGAGCTGGATTCGAGCAGGCCGATGCAAAATACTTGTCCTTGATTGTTGCATTGATTCCTTCTCCAAGAGCATTTTTCTGAATCATCTCCAGTATCGAAAAAGTCCTTCCCAGTACATAAGCAGAATTAGTGGTTTTTTCATTCAGACTCATACCTATTTCTTCCTCCTTGTTAGATAATCTATTTTTTCTTACAATAAATCCTTTGATTATCGCAGCTCTCGGCTGAGTTATCTCAGTTTCCGCCTTGATCCTTATAATAGTCTGGTCAAGAAGTATCCTCGGATACTGGCTTCCTGTGAGTATTGCCCTTGTGACCGCACCTCCGAGCAGTGGATTTACTTTTTTATCATTGCTCTTTGAATTGGCAGTTGCATATAAAAGGCTCCACGCTTTTATATATTCTCTTCCTTTTATTCCCCCATATATTGAAATATCGTCATAGTGCTGCTTGATTTTATCACAGAATGTAAAAAATGTACTGTTATAGAAAAATCTGACAGACGTCCTTCCTGCATTTGGAGACAGTCCCAGTACATAGAAATTTGCATCTTTCTCAAGCAGAGCATTGTTGTATACGCCTTTTACTCCATCTTTCAATATACTTTTTACAGTTTCCCTTATCTGTCTGTCTTCGGTCTCGGATTCATCCTCAGATTCTTCAGGGCTGTCAAGCATAGTTTTGAATATATCGTTATAGTCTGATTCTGCTTTTTCTGCCCAGAATACTGTGGTGGCATCCCCGATAAATAATTTTTGATCCGGATTTGAAAGCATCATCTGCAGAACAGTTGAATACTTGAATGCAGCAGTCTCGCCCACCGCTGAGTTTATTGACTGTTTTAAGCCGTAAGATTCGTCGGCATCCTTATTAAAGCATACCAGTGAAGCTCCCATTGTACTAGCATCTCTAATGCCGCTGAATTTCGGATGCAGCCTGCTTAGTACTTCCTTCTCTCCAGTCACAGAGCACTGTGACACGTTTATATCTGTGCCCTCCCTGGACAAGTCAAGGTACTGCTTCCAAATATCCACTATTTCGGTTACATCATGAAAATATATTCCGCTTCCTTCTAATCTGAACAGTATATTTCCTGTAAATGAATCGCCTTTTTCTGAATAGTGTTTTAGTATATGTCCGTTTTCCCAGGCACTTTCTATGTCCCACTTCTCAAAAAATCTATATACTGCTTTTGCCTCTTTTGAATTTGCATCTTTGAACATATCCATGTGAAGTGTCTTTGCAGCTTCAAATTTCTTTTCTGATAACTCCTTGCTTCCCTTTTTAGACTTTATTCCAAAAATGTACTCCGAATTGTCGCATACCGGTGAAGCAGCTATAGCTGATTTCTTCATGCTTAGCGGTGTAATTACTGACTGCGGTCGGCCTTCATTGAGCTCCTTCAGAGATATTATGTCCTTAAGCTCTCCATCTTCATCAATTACAGCAACGTAATTTGCACTTACCTTCTGATATCCAATCGGACTTATACCTGAGCCTTCTACTTTGCTCAGGAGATCGTAATATTCACATAATGCACTAAGAATCAACTCCTCACCTCATCTCTTATTTTTGTCAGGTCAAGAATTCCGTCTTCGAGTACAGCCCTGAAAAATGTTGGATTAACGCTCTGCTTTTTTGTTTTTTCATCAATCTTAAAATTAAGATCATATAACATATATCCAAGATCCATCTTTCCTCTAAGCTGACTCTTTGGAATTTCGGTTTCATCTTCTATAATCTCAAATGAAGCTCCGAATTCTCTAGTACCAAGTGAAGGATGATGAAAATACTGACCTGTCCTGAGCCTTCTGAGGGCTATGTTATAATGCTTTTCTATTGTGTCAGTTTCTCCGGCTTTGTCTGGATTCAGATCAAAATGCGCCTCAATAACATACTCCACATCTCTCAATATTAGTGCAGCCCTCTGATGCCTGTTCTCCGGAGCAATAATATGCATCGGAGTGCCCTTTTCCATCGCACTCTTTATGCTGCTCAGCTTGGCTACTTCTGACACCTCATTTCTTCTTACGTTTGTGAAAGTGATTGGATTGATTACATGAATCTTGTCAATCGTCCATTTTATAGCCGGCTTAAAATATATTGCGTCTAGGATCCCTCTCGCAGCTGTAGGAGTCATCATATCATAGCTTACACGTTCAACCTTCATTTCAGGCCGCGTAAAGCATGCATAATCTCCCCATACCTTGAATTTAACTCCATAACCCATTCCTGTGTACCTCCTTAAATAAAATTACATCCTGCATTTTTATTATCATCAGTAAATATGTCCAGACCAAACTCATCCTTGTAATATTCAGGATTGTTCAAAATAATATATCCGCCATTTAATTCTTCCAGAGCATTGTCTTTTCTTAAATTCCTGTATTCATTTTCATAAACTGATACCGAATGCTGCTGCAATTTTCTTATAGTATCCCGACTGAATATTCCCAGCCTTAGCTTCTTTACAAGCTTTTCGGACTCAGCAGATGTGTTTACTATTATACTTCTGGTATTATCCTCTATTATTTTATATTTCTGTGCCGCACTTTCAAAGTTGAACTTCTTAAATTTCCCGCTTATTTCAAATTCATTCAGTATGCCTCTGCTGTCTAGCTTACCATCCACTTCAGCATGGCTGTAAAGAAGTTCAAAATACATTTTAATTCCTTCAAGCTCAAAAGCTCTGTCATTCAGGACGCTTATGACCTCTCTCGTTATGCTTGCCATTGCCTGCATGGCCGAGGGTATCCTTCCATCCTTGCTGTCCGGATCAAAAATAATTACTTTTCCAGATTCGAGCTTTCCTTCTCTGTTTGCCCTGCCTGCAGCCTGTATTATGCTGTCAAGTCCTGCTATGCTTCTTATTACAACTGGAAAATCAATATCAACTCCTGCCTCAATAAGCGATGTAGAAATAACGATGACATCTTCTCCTGATTTCAGCAGTTCTCTAATTTCTTTAAGTGCTTCTCTCCTGTGAAGAGGAGTCATAAGAGTACTCAGATGATAAACATTACCTTCAAGGCTTTGTTTTGCGATTTGATAAAGCGCATGGGCATGTCTTCTTGAATTTACTATGCAAAGTACTTTTCTATTTTCTTTAAGCATCACCAGTATATCTTCATCGTCTTTTCTACCTGCAAATTCATACTTTACTCTCCTGAGCTTTTCAAATAAATCCTTTGGATTATCCATTATCTCCATTACTGGGATATTCTTGTATTTATAATTTGCGATTGCAGGCTGAGTAGCACTGCAGAGCACTGAAGTAACCCTGTAATTCTTCACGAGCTCGCATATAGCGTACATGGATGGTGACAACAGCTCTCTTGGAAGCATCTGAGCCTCGTCAAATATAATGACGCTTTCAGCTATATTGTGCAGCTTTCTTGATTTTGAGGGCTTATTCGAATAAAATGACTCAAAAAACTGTACATTAGTTGTAAGTATTACTGGTATGTCCCAGTTTTCACTCGCCCATCTTATTCTTAGCTGCTCCTCTGGATTCCTCAGGGAATCCTCCACCGGCTTTTCTGATTCAACTCTTTCATCTTCGCTGAAAGAGCCTGGTTCTGCATTGCTGTGATGTTCAAAAACATGCTCTCTGCCAATGCTTGAAGATATTACTTCTGCATTCTGCTCAATTATGCTGGTATAGGGTATCACATAAATAATCCGCTTTAAATTATGCTTTATTGCATGTTCCAGTGCAAATGCAAAAGATGACAATGTCTTTCCGCCTCCTGTAGGCACAGTGAGCGTAAAAAGTCCCTGCTCGCTGCTCGCTGCCTTTCTGCACATATATAATATATCTGCTCTTATATTGTTGATGTAGCTCCCGTCATTAGATGGTATGCTTTCAAGAAGCTTCTGGTGCATATCTATAATCGAGTAGTCGATTCCCTCTCTTTTGATGCTTTTTATGTATTCTTCGGTGTCCGTCCAGTCTGCATCTACAAGAGATGAATAAAGCATCCTGAGATATGTGGCAAATGCAAATGCAACATTGCTTCTGTCACACTTTACCGGTATATCAGGCAGTTTCTCAGGAAAATAAATTTCCCTGCTGAAATCCACGTCTTCCCCTTTATAGTTGTTGATTCTTGAGGCGTAAGTGTCATCTCCCATATTTAAGACTGAACCGCTGTCCTTGAGTCCACTGTGATGTGCTGCAACAACCATGCCGTATAGATATCCTAGATCTCCATAATTCCCCTCAAGCAGCTTTGCTCCAAGAGTAGCGTGATCAACTCTCTTGCGGCTTCCTCTTATCCTTTCCTGAAAGCTATTCTGATATTTTCCTATATCATGTGCAAGTCCAAGTATCTCTCCAGCTTCTCTGGCATTGAAGGCTGATGAGAAATCCCCGGCATATCGCGATACATTTTGCAGGTGAGCCTTAAGTGACTGTGAATGTTCATCATCGATGTATGTTTTCCCATCTTTTGTATGAGCTATGAAATTCATAACGGCCTCCTATTTATACTCTATAATAATTTAATTCATATGTGCATAATAGCATACAATATAAAAACTGTAAATAATAAATTATAGATAATTATCAAGAATATTTAGAATGGTATAATAATATATTCATTTTTAGAAACTAATATAAAACTACCATTAACATAAATTTTAAGAATCTTATCTTTATCATAACACATATTGTGTCCATTAAAACGGACAGTGACATTTTTAATTAAACAAAAATACACCCCGTTTAAAAGTGTATTCTTGATAATATATTCAGCCACTATACTTACTTCTTCAATATTGTTTTTACCACTTTTGCTGCTCCTGCTGCCATCTTAGGCGCCTTTAATATAGAAGGTTTTAATAAAAACATATTACCTGCCATAAAAACAGCTTTTCCTGCTCCATCCATAATTCCCGCTCTTGCTTCTTTTCTTTTCCGATCACAGTACATGCAGTACTTTCCTTCAATCACAATGTTATTGCAATCCTTAGTTTTGCAACGATTGCTCGTTTTTTTCTTCATAGGATTTTTCTTCATCATAAGATTTTTCCTCCAGATAATTTGCTGTATGTTCATTTTTACTTTCAATAAAATCAGTACAGCTGTCAAGGAGACTGATTGGAAGCATCTCTAAGTCCTGA
>JAGPKJ010000040.1 GCA_018053995.1 Lachnospiraceae bacterium
ATTCATTCCTGATCGAATGCTCTCTCCTGCTATTATCAGAAATACCACCGATATTATAACAATAGGTAGAAGTATCAGCATGACAAGCTGCCCTTTTATTCCCTTAAGTGCACTAGTCTTTTCCTCATCCTTGATACCTTCTTTAATTTTCATAAATAACCCTCTCTTTCGTAGTATGCCTTGATAAGCTGATAAAATCTCATCACCTGCAAACATTGTATTTCAGAATTTTTATACTGTTTTAATTTTACACGAATTGCATATAAAAGACAATTACTACTTTGCACATAAAAGGCATTTACTTTGCATATAAAAGACAATTACTGCTTTTGACAGTATCGCTTTTTTATGATAGTATTACTGCGGTTCAGATGGAAACATACCATGGAGGCAGATCATGCAGATATCACGAATCAGATCTATTCACAAAACATCACTGTTTTGTTCATTCAAGTGTATATCTGTTTTTTGGAAGAGGAATTTATGACCCCTTCCTTTTTTTTGCCCAAACTGGCAACAATGCATTGCAATAGAAACAATACTTTTGATATGTACCTTATCTGACCTATGATCGGTAATATTGTTAACTGATAATGTTTTATAGAAAGGCAGGTATTTAATGCGACATCTTATGAATCCGCTCGATCTTTCAACAGACGAACAGGGCAAGATTTTTGATCTGGCTGTTGATATTGAAAACAACCCCGAAAAGTATTCCCACGTGTGTGACGGCAAAAAACTCGCTACCTTATTCTACGAACCCAGTACAAGAACAAGGCTCAGCTTTGAGACAGCAATGCTCAATCTCGGCGGCCGCGTTATCGGTTTCTCCGATGCTTCATGTTCATCAGCCACTAAAGGTGAAAGTGTAGCAGACACCATCCGCGTAATAAGCTGCTTTGCCGACATTGCAGCGATACGACATCCAAAAGAAGGTGCTCCGATGGTCGCTGCTGCAAACTCCGGCATCCCTGTGATAAATGCAGGTGACGGAGGTCATCAGCACCCCACTCAGACACTCACTGATCTTCTCACTATAAGATCGCTTAAAGGAAAACTTGATGACTTTACGATCGGCATCTGTGGCGATCTAAAGTTCGGTCGTACTGTACACTCGCTTATAAATGCGCTCAGCAGATACAGTGGCATCCATTTTATTTTCATTTCCCCAAATGAACTTCGCGTTCCCGATTACATCACTGATATGCTCAGATCAAAAGGTATCACGTACGAAGAAGTCATCCGCCTTGAAGATCGTATGTCTGATCTTGATATCCTATATATGACACGTGTACAGAAAGAACGTTTCTTCAACGAGGAAGATTACATAAGACTAAAAGATTTCTACGTGCTTAACAGATCAAAGCTCGCCGCTGCAAAGTCCGACATGCTTATTCTTCATCCGCTTCCGCGCGTCAATGAGATATCAGTCGATGTCGACAGTGACCCGCGTGCTGCTTATTTTAAACAGGTGCAATATGGTGTCTATGTCAGGGAATCACTTATACTAAATCTTCTCGGGCTCGCTCCGGAGATGTATCAGATACCGCTCACATGAGGGAAATAAGGAGGTTCATATGCTTAATGTAGGAAAGATCGAAGAAGGATTTGTGCTCGACCATATTCAGGCCGGTAAAGGAATGATGATATACAAGCACCTCGGACTTGATGAGCTCGACTGCTGCGTTGCCATCATAAAGAATGCAAAAAGTAATAAAATGGGCAAAAAAGATATCCTCAAAGTCGAATGTGACATCGACACGCTTAACCTCGATGTGCTCGCATTCATAGATCACAACATCACCGTTAATGTCATAAAAGACGGGGCTATCGTCGACAAGCGCATGCTTGTGCTTCCACGTGAGATAAAAGATGTCATAAAATGCCACAATCCTCGCTGCATCAGTTCTATCGAGCAAGGTCTGCCACAGATATTCTATCTTGCAGACGAAGAAAAAGAAATATACCGCTGCAGATATTGCGACGAAAAATATACCGAGACAGACTGATCAAGTAGTCTGCTCTTTATCTTCTTGGCTGTGATTTACGCACTTGTACATGTCCTGTTCCATCTCTTCAAGACCCTGTGCGTAGATCTTCAGCATGTTACGGACATCATCCGGAACTGCCTTATTTGAATCCGCTTTATAACATATCCTATGTTCCATACTCGCCCACAGATCCATCGAAAGCGTACGTATCTGAATCTCCACCGGATAATATTCCATTTTCTCATTTCTGTATATCGGTACCCCGAGAACGACGTGATAGCTCTTGTATCCGTTATCCTTAGGACTCTTGACGTAATCAGTCTCTTTAACCGTAATGTAATCAGCCTGTTTCTTAACTGACGATACGACTTCATATATATCCTGCTCAAAATAACATATAACCCTGATACCTGCGATATCAGTAAGATTTTCGCGCGCTGAATCAGCTGAGATGTCCAGTCCTCTCATCTGAAGTTTTTTCGATATGCTCTTTTTTGTCTTTATCCTTTGCTGGATACTGTGTATCGGATAGTTACGGCTCTGACTCTTGTATTCCTCTCTCAGTGCCGTAAGTCTTACATTTAGTATCGCTAACGCTTCCTGATATGGAAGGATAAGATCGTCGTATTCTTCCTGTGCTATCTCATCGCTCTTATCGATAGTGGCTGCTTCCTTCATCATACTTCCGTATGCGCTGTATATTTCAGTAGTATCCATTAATCCGTATACCCCGTTCCATAGTTTCGTTGTATCTGCTACTATTTTTAATCATACCAGCACATTGTTAATATTCAATGAACATTGTACAATTTAAGATTTTTTTAACAAATAAGAAAAACAGGCATATCCGCCAGTATACAAAATACCGGTCATGATATGCCTGTCCTTTATCTGTCACATATATCTTATTTATTGTCCTGCGGAACATCCTTCATAGAGAAGCTTGTGCGTCCCATCTTGTCCTTGCCCATGCATACGACTGTAACCTTGTCGCCGATAGAAAGAACATCCTCGACCTTGTTGATACGATGATCAGCGATCTTCGAGATGTGAACCATGCCTTCCTTGCCGGGAGCGAACTCGATAAATGCACCGAATTCCTTTATGCTGACAACAGTTCCCTTGAATATCTGACCTTCCTGGAAATCAGTAACGATGATCTTAACGATATCTTCAGCCTTAGCCATCGCTTCCTTGTCAGTACCACATATTGAAACCTTACCATCATCAGTGATATCGATTTTCACGCCGGTACGCTTGATGATCTCATTGATCGTCTTTCCACGCTGTCCGACAACATCACCGATCTTCTCAGGATTGATCTGCATAGAGATGATCTTCGGAGCATACTCTCCGACTTCTTTTCTAGGCTCTGCGATAGCAGGCTTCATGCATGTATCCATGATGAAAAGTCTTGCATCTCTTGCACGGCTGATAGCTTCTTCAACGATCGGGCGTGTAAGACCATGAATCTTGATATCCATCTGAATAGCTGTGATTCCGTCTGTTGTTCCTGTTACTTTGAAGTCCATGTCGCCGAAGAAATCTTCGAGACCCTGAATATCTGTAAGAACGATGTAATCGTCATCTGTGTCGCCCGTTACAAGGCCGCATGAGATTCCGGCTACCATCTTCTTTATCGGAACACCGGCTGCCATAAGTGACATGCATGATGCACATGTAGAAGCCATTGATGTAGAACCGTTTGATTCAAATGTCTCTGATACGCAGCGGATAGCGTACGGGAACTCTTCTTCTGACGGAAGTACAGGGAGAAGTGCTCTCTCTGCAAGTGCTCCATGTCCGATCTCTCTGCGGCCCGGTCCACGGCTGACTTTTGTCTCGCCTACTGAATATGACGGGAAATTATAATGATGGATATAGCGCTTATATGTTACGTTAGGATCAAGTCCCTCAACCTTCTGAACTTCTGAAAGCGGTGCAAGTGTGCAGACATCACAGATCTGAGTCTGTCCTCTTGTGAACATAGCTGATCCATGTACTCTGGGGATAAGATCTATCTCAGCTGAAAGAGGTCTGATCTGCTTGATCTCACGACCATCAGGACGCTTGTGATCCTTGAGGATCATCTTTCTGACTGTCTTCTTCTCGTACTGATATACAGCATCAGGAAGAACTTTAAGCCAATCTTCGTTATCAGCAAATGCTTCAGCGAACTTTTCTGTAGCTGCCTTTACGTTAGCTTCACGAACCTGCTTCTCATCTGTAAATACGACTGTCTCCATCTCTTCAGGAGTAACAACCTTCTTCATAGCGTCGAACATCTCTTCCGGAACCGCGCAGCTCGGATAATCAAACTTCTTCTTACCACATTCTGCTACGATCTTGTTGATGAACTCGATGACTGTAAGGTTGACTTCATGTGCCTTGTAGATAGCTTCGATCATCTTGGCTTCAGAGATCTCATTTGCACCGGCTTCGATCATGATGACCTTCTTGCCTGTAGAAGCTACTGTAAGTCTGAGATCACCCTTATCCCACTGTTCCTGATTCGGATTGATGATAAACTCACCGTCCATCATTCCAACCTGTGTCATTGAGCAGGGACCATCGAACGGGATATCTGATATAGTAGTTGCGATCGAAGTTCCGATCATAGCTACAAGTTCAGGTCTGCATTCAGGATCTACTGACATTACCATGTTGTTAAGTGTTACATCGTTTCTGAAGTCCTTGGGAAATAAAGGACGCATAGGACGATCGATAACACGGCTTGTAAGAATAGAATTCTCAGAAGCTCTGCCTTCACGCTTATTAAACCCTCCCGGGATCTTTCCTACTGAATAAGTCTTCTCTTCATACTCAACGCTGCAAGGGAAGAAATCCACTCCTTCTCTAGGTGCGTCTGATGCTGTAGCTGTGCAGAGAACTGTTGTCTCACCATAGTGCATGAAAGCACAGCCGTTTGCCTGTTTGCCTACTCTGTCGATATCGACTGTAAGAGTACGTCCGGCAAGGTCCATTGAATAGCTCTTCATATACCTCTCCTTTTCGCGCTTATGCGCGTCTTCTGATTTCGGACAGAAGAGCCGAAACTACAAAAACATCCACATCCCTGTCAGTTCTATGATTCTTTCATCTGGCAAATAAATATCTGTCAGATTCTTTCACCTGGATGTGCGCATTTTTGTGGTCTCGGATGCTTCTTCTGCCATGCTGCATATCATTGCTGATACTTAGTGTATGCCGTAAGGCACACCTATAAATAAAGCGGTAAAGGCCTTAGCCCTTACCGCCTCTTTACCGAAACACTTAAAACTCACGACTGAGCTTCTGTCATCTGACCCGGCAGATCCCTATGTTGTGCCAGGATTACTTTCTGATTCCAAGCTTTTCGATAAGCGCACGATAACGTGTGATATCTTTTTCTTTAAGATAACCAAGCATACCTCGTCTCTTACCAACCATCATGAGAAGTCCACGGTTTGAATGGAAATCCTTAGGATTCTTCTGCATATGAGCTGACAGCTCGTTGATTCTCTCTGTGAGGATCGCGATCTGAACTTCCGGTGATCCTGTATCCTGATCCTTAAGACCATACTGCTTGATGATTTCTGCTTTCTTTTCTGTTGATATCATTTCTTTTCTCCTTTTCTTCAATACGCCTGTGTCCGGGAGACGGACGGAGTGCCCAATCCCTAAGCCACGGCAAAACCATACTGTCAAAGTATATCACAAGCCTTCATCCGTGTAAACCACTATTTTTATACCACATTTTAGGAAGCGCAGCACTTCGTGGTATCATAATACAATCGCTACTTTAGACACCCGTATCTGCTGCATTTTCATGCTGCGTCTGCTCTTCATTTTCTGAATTGGCTACTGCAAATGCAATATTCGTTGCATGATCTCCAACTCTTTCAAGTCCCGACAATATGTCAGAATACATCATGCCCGCCTCGGCAGTACACTCATTTTTCTCAAGGCGCTCAATATGTGTCTGCTGATACTGACGTTCCATCTTATCAATCTGATCTTCAAGGCGATGCACATCATCCATATGTTTTTCCGAACCATTGACAAAAATATCTACCGCATACTGGATTATCTGATTTATCAGATTCATCATGTTCCCAAGCTCTTTCTGAGCCTGTGCGCTGAATGAAACGCCTGTCTCTATACGTCTTCTTGCATCATCCGCGATGTTCTCCGCATGATCTCCTATACGCTCGATATCATTAACGACATGGAATAGTGCACCGATACTCTTCAGATCGTCGATAGGAAGCGGTGCCTGATTGATCTTTACAAGGTAATTCGTTATCGCATGATTCAGAAAATTGATATTCTTCTCAACCTCATAGACTTCATTTATATCAGACTGATCGAGCGTGATAAGCGCATTCATTGCACGGTTCAGATTTTCTGACGCAAGCGACGCCATACGATCGATCTCCTTTACTACTTCAACTACTGCTGTAGCCGGATTGAACACGACCTTATCGCCGATATATTTAAGCTGGAAATTATCTCTGTAGCCGACTTTCTTATCATCGCCCGGAATAATAACGTATGTCATTTTAATGATCTGTCCAATAAACGGCGTAAGTATTATAACCTGGAAGATCTTTATAAGAAGATGCGCGTATGCGACCGCTCTGCCGGGATTTCCCTCAGCAAGGCTCATAAGCGCATTAGCAACTGGTTTGTTAGCGAATGCGAGTATCACATACAGTATAACTGTTCCTATTATGTTAAATAAGAGGTGAATCATCGCTGCACGTTTTGCGTCTTTACGTCCTGAAAGAGATGCGAGGACTGCCGTTGTACATGCACCGATATTACATCCAAGGATTATATAGAGAACCATATTAAGTCCGAGCAGTCCCTGATTTGCAAGAAGAACCATGATACTGACTGTAACTGACGAACTCTGTATAACAGCTGTAGTGGCAAATCCCAGGAGAGTTGCCAAAAAAGGATTAGTAAGCGAAGAAAATGTTGCAAGAACTGCCGGGGAATCTTTCATCCCTGACATTGCTGATGACATAGAACTCAGTCCCATGAAGAGTGTTCCAAAACCGGTGATAACTTCACCGACTTTCTTGACGGTAGGATTCTTTCCGACCATCATCATGAGAACACCTGCAAGAAGTATTATAGGAGCGATACGTTCCAGCTTGAACGATACAAGAAGAGCCGTTACACAAGTTCCGATATTGGCTCCGAATATCACGCCCGCCGCCTGATACAAATTCATCAGTCCCGAGTTTACAAAACTGACGACCATCGCTGTACATGCTGATGAAGACTGAATGATCGCTGTGAAGATAGTACCAACGATGATACCCGTAAAACGGTTTGTCGTAAAGATCTCTAAGATACGTCTGAGCTTTGATCCGGCAACTTTCTCAATGCCCTCACTCATAACGTTCATTCCGAACAAGAAGAGCCCCAGTCCTCCGACCAGTGCCAGTATGATACCTGCCTGCATTATGATTTACCTTTCACTATTATGTAAAATCCAATCCAATTTATTGTAAAATAAAAGTAAATTCATTACAAGCACAACATTAAAAAGTGTCACATTAAAAAGTGTCACATCATTTGCAGACTTACAAACAGGATAATGGAGTCGAAACATCTATAAACTGTACCAACGACGACACGAGCTATAACGCTTCATTGTGGAATGCTCTGCCTGCCGCAATATCTCTCTGCATCTGCGATTTTAGTTCATCAACAGACGCAAACTTCATCTCACTTCTCCTAAAGCTCAGGAAATCGACTCTGATATCCTCACCATATGCATCATCATCAAAATCGTAAACGTATGTCTCGACACCTTTTACGTCTTCATCTGATACAGTCGGCTTACACCCAACATCAGTTATTGAATGATATTTTCTGCCTCTGAGCACGAGATCTGTAAAATATACGCCATTCGGAGGAAGCAGCTTGTCGCATGGCGGGATGATGTTCATCGTCGGCATGCCGATCTTCCTGCCAAACTTATTTCCCGTAACAACACGTCCCTCTGTGCTATATGGACCTCCCAAAAGCTCTTTCGTTCGTTCCATATTTCCATCAGAAACATAATCCCGTACAAGTGTTGAGCTTACTTCTTCGCCCTGGCTATATACCTTATCGATAATATCAGCAGTATATCCCATTTTCCTTGAATAGCTCCTTAGAAGCTCTGCATTGCCACTGCCTTTATCGCCAAATGAAACATCAGTACCTGCTGCGATATATCTCATTTTCATACGCTTTACGAGCACTTCTCTTATAAAATCTTCTGGAGATGTTGCCGCTGTCTCAGTATTCAACGGATATTCAACAAGAATGTCGACTCCAAGCTTTTCAAATATCTCTCGTTTCTCTTCCTTTGTTGTCAGGAGTTTCTGCGGCTTTCCTGAAAAGAACACTGATGGTGCCGGGTCAAACGTGAAAACTACTGACTGCATCCCGTTTTTCTTCTGTTTATATATCCTGTCAAGAAGCACGCAGTGTCCCATATGAATGCCGTCGAATTTGCCGATCGATACAGCCGACGGCTTGTCAAGCATGAAGTTCGTCTCTCCGAGTATTATTTCCATATATGATCCTCATTGCCATCAGACTCATCACTTCTTGCAGAGTTGATCGCTTTCAAAAAATCCGACTGACAGCATCTGCTTTACTTTTGTAGTCCGCAGCTCTCGCACAGCATCATCTTGTCCGGATGATATATGCCGTCTTCGCCAAATTCATATATTCCGTAGAAGAAATTCTGCGCATTATAGACGCGCACTTTCTGACCCGCCCCAGCCACGATATCGGCGGCTTTCTGATCTTCTTCCTGTTCATCTTTCTTTAATGATGACAGTTCTTCTTCCCTTATTTTACATTTCACACATCCGCTCATCATATATTCGATTGCGTCTGCCCCGAAAGAATTGCCGTTTATCAGCCGCTCTCGCATCTCATCCCCTATCACGACAGCCGGCAGATTCTCATAATATCTTTCAACCGGAATCACGACGCTTTCAAGATGACCCTGTTCCGCTATCTTTTGAAGTTCTGCGAGCTTATGTGTGTCTTCGATTTTGAAATCACCAACGCGCGTACGGACAAGTGATGACATAGATGCGCCGCACCCTGCCTTGTCGCCGATATCACTGCACAGCGTTCTTATGTATGTTCCCTTCGAACATGTGACGTCAAATGAGACATATGGCATATCGACTGATTTTATCTCAATATCATATATCTTGATACGTCTTGGCTTACGTTCTACAGTCTTACCCTTTCTGGCAAGATCGCAAAGCTTCTGTCCATTTACCTTGAGTGCTGAATACATCGGAGGTATCTGATCATACTCTCCCTTAAATGAAAGAATGACATGGCGAAGCTCCGGCTCCGTAATGTCAATCTCATGAGTGCCCGTCACTTTGCCTGTGAGATCCTGCGTGTCAGTCTCAACACCAAGTTTCATAACTGCACTGTATTCTTTTATATGATCTGTAAGTTCTTCTACAAGTTTTGTCCCGGCACCGGCACAAACCGGCAGAACTCCCTCCGCTTCCGGATCGAGTGTTCCTGTATGTCCGACCTTACGCTGCCCAAGGATTCCGCGCATTACCGCCACAACATCACTCGACGTATATCCTTTTTCCTTGTAGACATTTATGATTCCATTATACATAGACTGCTGTTTCCCTAAGTTATGATTATCAATAGACTTCTATTTCCCCAAGTTGTGATTATACATAGACTTCTATTCCCTAAGTTATGATTATGTCATAAATTTATTCCGTTTATCGTGCAAACACAAAAACTAATCTCTTTAGACACTTGTATCAACGAATTGCTTTGCAAGCTGGAGTGAAAGATTGTTTATCGAATCATGATATGTCCCGTTCATAGTACATCCGGCTGCTTTCTTATGTCCGCCGCCGCCAAACAGTGCGGCGATCTTCGCCACATTGATCCTGTCTGAAGATCTCATGCTGACCTTGTATTCCTGGAATCCGACCTCGCTCATGAATATCGCACAATCAATACCTTTTATCTGCTTCAGCTGACTGACTATCCCGTCGAGATCTTTCTGATCCACGCCGTAGAAATCCATCGTCTCACGTGATATCTTGCTCACGATGCATTTTCCGTCCATGAACATCACACTCTCTAAGAGTGCGCGTCCTAAGATCTGCGTCTGAACATATGTCTTCTCATAAAATGTCTCTTCGATTATCTTTGAAAAATCGAATCCGTATCCAATAAGATCTGCTGCTATCTTCATCGTCAGAGGTGAAGTGTTCGTATACTGAAATACGCCTGTATCATGGATGATTCCGATATACAATGCTTTTGCTATCGGTTCATCTATCATGTCATGATCGATCACTCCGTAGATAAGCTCACTGGTCGAACTTGCATTTGGTACAACTAGTGATGCATTTCCGCATCCCGGATTCGTTATGTGGTGATCGATATTTATCGTTTTTTTTGCACTGGCAAATAAGGGGCGTGAAAAACCAAGCCTGTCATCCGCGCAGTCCTGCACGATAAACACGTCTACCGGATCTTCTTCATCTATCTCTGTTTTTATATCACTTACGTTCTTTATGCATCCGAAAACATCTGCCGGTTTTTCAAGGTATACACTCACCTCAGCATCCGGAACTGCCTTCCTCAGATAGAGATACATAGCCATACATGATCCGACGCAATCTCCGTCCGGTCTAATGTGTCCGCCTATCGCTATCTTTTTTGCACCTTTTATCTCATCTAAAATTATCATATATCTTCCTGTTCCGTTATTTTTGTTTCATCTGTTTCATCTGTTCATCTGTACATCAGTTTACTCTGCAGAATCGTGTTCTTTGCTCTTGGCCTCGTCTTCAGCCATGACTTCTTCGATCTTCTTGGACATGTTCACGCCGTATTCGACCGATTCATCTAAGATAAACGTGATCTCCGGTGTATTCCGGAGGTTCACTTTCTTTGCGAGCTGCATACGTATAAAACCTTCTGCGCTGCGAAGCCCTGCCATTGTGTTCTTTCTGGCTTCTTCATTTCCCAGAACGCTTATCCACGCCTTGCATGTCTTAAGATCAGGTGCCACCTCGACATCCATAACGGATGTCATAGGCGCGATTCTGGGATCTTTTATCTCAGTACGGATCAGTTCTGACATGACCCTGCGTACTTCTTCATTTATCCTGTTATTCTTTACACTGTTCTTACGCATATACTGCCTCCTTCTAACTGAAACCGCCAAGCCATATATAAGACTGATCCGTGAATCTATACACTGGCACACGCCGTGCATAATCCACCATTACAACATTGCTGCTTTAGATCACTCTCTGACCCATACACGGCTGCAGCAGATCACTTTCTCGGAACTTCAGCCATGATATATGCCTCGACCTGATCGAGTTCCTGCATCTTGTCAAATCCGTCAAATACAAGACCGCATTCGTAGCCTTCCTTGACTTCCTTGGCATCATCCTTGAAACGCTTGAGCGATGCAAGCTTGCCTTCGTATATCTGCTCTCCGTCTCTTGTGATACGGATCAGGCAGTCTCTCTGGAACATTCCGTCTGTGACAAATGATCCTGCGATATTGCCGATAGCAGATGCCTTGAATATCTGACGTACTTCCGCATGTCCGATGACTTTTTCTTCATAAACAGGTGCAAGCATACCCTTAAGGGCAAGTTCAACATCATCGATTGCCTTATAGATTACTGAATAAAGCTTGATCTCAACATTCTCTCTGTCTGCAGTCGCTTTAGCCTGACCATCAGGACGTACATTGAATCCGATGATGATCGCATTTGAAGCTGATGCAAGGATTACATCTGATTCATTGATCGCGCCAACACCGCCGTGGATACACTTAACTGCGACTTCGTCGTTCGAAAGCTTGGCCAGTGACTGTTTAAGTGCTTCGACAGATCCCTGTACATCAGCCTTGACGATAAGGTCGAGTTCCTTGAGCGTTCCTTCTTTAACACGTGCAAATACATCATCCATTGACATTCTCGACTTACTTTCAGCGATCATGTCTGCCTTATGCTGATTTCTGTATGTATTCGCAAAGTTCTTTGCAGACTTCTCATTTTCATGAGCAATAAATGTCTCACCGGCTTCAGGGACTTCTCCAAGTCCTAGGATCTCAACCGGGATTGAAGGTGATGCATCGTTGATATTCTTGCCCTTATCATCGATCATCGCACGTACTTTGCCGTAGCTCGCTCCTGCTGAAACAAAGCTTCCAACATGAAGTGTTCCCTTCTGTACAAGTACAGTCGCAACAGGTCCGCGTCCTTTATCAAGCTTTGCTTCGATCACAAGACCTCTTGCCATTCTGTTCGGGTTAGCCTTGAGTTCAAGGATATCAGCTGTAAGAAGTATTGTCTCAAGCAGTGAATCTATTCCCTGACCTGTCTTTGCAGATACAGGAACGAATTCTGTTGTGCCGCCCCAGTCAGTAGAAACAAGCTCATACTCTGTGAGTTCCTGCTTTACTCGTTCAATATTTGCATTGGGCTTATCTATCTTATTTACCGCAACTATGATCTCGATGCCTGCCGCTTTCGCATGGCTTATAGCTTCAACCGTCTGAGGCATGACACCATCGTCTGCCGCAACTACGAGAACTGCTATATCTGTCGACTGCGCGCCACGCATACGCATTGCTGTGAATGCTTCATGTCCGGGCGTATCAAGAAATGTTATAGGCTGTCCCTTTGCTGTTACTGTATAAGCGCCGATCGCCTGTGTGATTCCGCCGGCTTCCTGGCTTGTTACGCTAGTCTTACGGATAGCATCAAGCAGTGATGTCTTACCATGATCAACGTGACCCATAACGCAGACTACCGGAGGACGCTTGATAAGTGTAGATTCATCATCATCTTCTTCCTTCAAAAGTTCCTTGATGATGTCCTTCTCTTCAAGCTTCTCGCAAAGTATATCGTAATCTGCTGCTATATTTTCCGCATCTTCAAATGCGAGCTCTGTATTCATCGTAACAACCTGACCATCAAGGAAAAGCTTCTTGATGATGACTGAAGGCTGAAGCTTCATCTTATCTGCAAGATCTCTGATATTGATCTTCTCAGGAATGCTGATTACTTTGATCTTCTCTTCTTCTACTACTTCTTCCTTCTTCTCAGGCTTGATGAAACGACCAGGTCTGCTCTTCAGCTTCTCTTCATCTTCATATATCAGATCTCTCTTGGAGCCGTGGTCTCTCTGCTGTGCATTTCTGCGCTTTTCTTCGTCACGCCTCTTCTCATTGTCTTTTGCTGAAGTGAACTGACTGCCGCTGCTAGGTGCGGAGCTCTTTCCGAATCTATTTCCCGGTCCCGCATTATTTCCAAAGTTACGACCGCCGCCACCATAAGACCTGCCACCACCTGCACCGTACGAACCGCCGCGCTGATCTTGTGACTCATATCTGCCGCCTTGCGGTCTATTTCCATAACCGCCGCCGTTATTTGGTCTGTTTTGACCATAGCTGCTGCCTCCCGTTCTATTCTGACCATAGCCACCGCCACTCGGTCTGTTCTGGCTGTAGCCGCTTCCACCGGTTCTGTTCTGACTGTAGCCGCTTCCACCGGTTCTATTCTGACTGTAGCCGCTTCCACCGGTTCTGTTCTGACTGTAGCCGCTTCCGCCGGTTCTGTTCTGGCTGTAGCCGCTTCCGCCGGTTCTATTCTGACCGTAGCCGCTTCCGCCGGTTCTATTCTGGCTGTAGCTTCCGTTCTGTCCTTGTGAGGATCTTCCCTGATATGATCCCTGACCCTGCTGGCTTCTGTCACTATTATATGATCTCTGACCCTGTGAATATCTCTGATCTGTATGACCGCTGCCTGCATTTCTGTCTGTCTGTCCGGAAGATGTCTGACGCTGCGTCGCATTTCCGGTTGCTGATACATTTGCAGTCTTATTCTCTACGGCACTGTTATTTACTGTTGCATTTGCTGTTGTATTTGCTGATGCATTATTTACCGCTGAGACATTTGCTGATGCATCAGTCTTAACTGCTGAATTTACGTTATTTGCTGCCTGTTCTTTCACCTCTGCGTCATGTCTGTGCAGATCCTGTTCATGTCTTTCCTGCTCACGACGCTGTCTTACATCATAAGGTTCCTCATCCACCGGCTTCGGCTTCTGTGTCGGTCTTATAAACTGATGCGGCTGCGAATAGCCTCTGCCTGAACCGCCGTATGAATTATTATATGATCCATTTCTACCACTGCCATTATTGTTATTATATGCGGGACGCTCATTCTGATAATTGTTCTGACGTCTCTGACCTTCGCCGCCAAAATGAGAATTGGAGTTGTTTGTCACCATGATGATCTTTTTCTTCTTCTTGGGAAGTTCAGCAGATTCTCCCGCTGCTCCGCCTGCATTTGACTGACCATCTGACTGTTTGCTCTCAGACTTCTTTGAAGGCTCTGCTGCTGATTCTGCCGGTTTACTGTCAGCTTTCTTCTCAGTCTTCTCTGTCTTCTCTGTCTTCTTTGAAGCCTCTGCATCTGCTTCTACCTTTTTGGTGTCGGCTTTCTTCTCAGCTTTCTCGGTTTTCTCAGTCTTCTTCGAAGCCTCTGCTCCTGATTCTGCCTTTTTATTTTCAGTCTTCTTCGCGGTCTTCGGCTTTGCGTCTGACTTTCCGAGCGCTCCTCGTACCATAGCGGCTGCATCATCATCAACTGAGCTACTGCCAATCTTGGCATCTACATTCTTTTTATGCAGGAAATCAAGAACTTCCTTCTTATCTATACCTAGTTCTTCCGCTAACTCACTTACTTTCGTTTTTGCCATTATTACTGCTTCCTCCATCTATTTGGCAGGTACCATCCAGCAGTTTCAGGATGGCGGCTGCGAATCCACGATCAGTCACCGCAAGTGATGATCTGTCATCTTTTCCGATTGTATGCCCCAGTTCGGTTTTTGTTGAATATCTATAAAACGGCACATTTCTATATTCACACATATTTGTGAAATCATGAACCGTGTTGTCTGATGCATCAAGCGGTACGATAACAAGTTTTGCCTTGCCGGATTTGACTGCCGTTTCCACCGCCGTCTCTCCGCTCACCAGATTTCTTGATCTGGCCGCAAGCCCTAGCATTGATTGTAACTTATCAGGCTTTCTGCTGCTCACTCTCTATAAACTCCTTCTCGATCTGCTCATATACTTCCGGCGGAACAGGCATCTTGAATGATCTCTCAAGACCCTTATTCTTTCTGGCTTTTCTAAGACACTCTATATCATTGCAGATATAAGCACCTCTTCCGTTCTTTCTGCCGGTCATATCAAGTTCAAGCTTTCCCTCATCATTTCTGATGACGCGGATCATTTCTTTCTTATCTTTCATCTCACCGCATCCAGTGCACTTACGCATAGGTGTTTTCTTCATGATGTCCCTCTTGAACCGCTTTCCTGCTGCTTTCTTACTTTCTCACTTTACTGTTCCTGCTGCTAACTGACAGTCATCCTTCCATCAGTCTTAACTACCATCAGCGTTCCTGTTTCAATCTTAGTCTTACTGCTCGTCAGTTGTCTGACCTTCTGCCGGCTGCGCTTCTTCCTGCGCTACCTGCTGCTCATCTGTCTGCTGTTCTTCTGCCTGCTGTTCTTCTGCCTGCTGTTCATCCACCGGAACGCCCTGAGAATCAGGAGCATCCTCGTATCCCTGTTCCTGACCTTCATCCTCTGTATCGTATTCCTCGTCATCCTCGTAATCCTCATAGCGGAATCCGGGAGCATCCTTAGCCTGTGTCTCTGATTTGATATCGATCTTATATCCTGTAAGTCTTGCTGCAAGTCTTGCGTTCTGACCTTCCTTGCCTATTGCAAGTGAAAGCTGATAATCCGGAACTACTACCTTAGCTGACTTTTCATCGGGATCTGCAAATACTGCAACGATCTTTGCCGGTGAAAGTGCATTCTGGATAAGATTTCCCGGATTTTCATCCCAGTTTACGATATCGATTTTCTCGCCGTTAAGCTCGTCTACTATCGTATTTACACGAGATCCGTTCACGCCTACACATGCACCGACAGGATCGACATTCGGATTGTTGCTCCATACTGCCATCTTAGTACGGCTGCCCGCTTCTCTCGCAATACTCTTGACTTCTACTGTTCCATCCTGTATCTCGGCAACTTCCTCTTCAAAAAGCCTCTTTACGAGTTCCGGATGTGTACGGCTTACAAGGATTCTCGGTCCCTTGCTCGTATTCTTGACTTCTATGATATAGACCTTGATTCGCATATTCGTCTTATAGACTTCAGTCTTTACCATTTCTTTCTCATTAAGGATACCGTCAGCCCTGCCAAGATTTATAGCAACATTCCTGCCAATATATCTCTCAACAGTTCCTGTAACGATATCATTTTCTTTTGCGTAGAATTCATTAAATACAGAGTTGCGCTCTTCGTCTCTTATTTTCTGGAAAATAACATTCTTGGCGTTCTGTATCGCGATACGGCCGAAATCCTTTGAATCGAGCTTTACGTTTACTGTATCTCCAAGCTTCGCATCGGGATCGATTTTCGCGGCATCTTCCGGTGATATCTCTGTCGTCTTGTCGACAATGTCTTCGGCTGCTGTTACTACACGTTCAGCCGTGATATGATATTCGCCGGTCTCTCTGTTAAGATCGACTTTTACATTATCTGCCTTGCCGCCATTCTTTGCCGCCGCTGTAAGTGAATTTTCAATAGCATCTATAAGTATGTTGCTATCGATATTCTTCTCTTTTGCGACCAGATTGATCATCTCGATAAGATTTATCTCCGGTTCCTTTGACTTCTTTTCTCTACTCATTTTCCTTTTTCCTCCTGATGTCTGGAATTCGCTAATTACTTGATTGTCTCAAAATTATATTTTCATAATCTGACAAATAAAAGATTACATGTTGGCTTTTTACTCTTTACCTGATCGCAGATATCTATCCTGGCTTCTTAATATGACTTTCTGCCTTATATATCCAGTGCAAGTTTTATTACAGCCATGTCTGTCCTTGCTATATTAATGTCACTTCCATTTTCATCTGTGATCGTAATGCTCTTATCATCAAAAGACTTAAGGACGCCTGCAAGTTCTTTCGGGCCATCCTTCTCAAGCGGCTTATACAGCTTGATCTCTATCTTCTGACCGATACTGCTTTCAAGATGTCTGTCTTTTGTAAGCTTTCTTCCAAGTCCCGGGCTGCTCACTTCAAGCGTATATGGATCCGTAATGAGATTCACCTTATCAAGTTCTTCTGAGAACTTTCGACTCACGTTCTCGCAATCTTGAATGTTGACCCACCCGGTTTGTCGATGTATCCGCGAAGGTAAAAGTTGCTGCCTTCCTTCACATACTCGACATCATAAACGCTCACGCCTTCCGCCTTTGCTATCGGCGTAAGTATCTCTTCCGCC
>JAGPKJ010000133.1 GCA_018053995.1 Lachnospiraceae bacterium
CCTGAGTACTGCGCATCTGTAGCATTTACTGTAGGAAGCTGGATAGAACTGCTGCCTAAGTATGATGCAGCTGGTGGCGAAACCGAAGAAAAGAAATAATAGACATTAATTCGGCATCAGAGGCGGTAACACGCCTCTGGTGCATTTCAGGAGAATAATCATGGCAGAAAAACAAATGAAGGGTGAGTCTCATTCCGTATTTGTAAATAGACTAAAGACCTTTTTTATCAAACCGCAGAACGTTATATTGCTTTTGTTCGGGATCCTTTTGACATTTACGACTGTAGCGCCGATCGTCGCGATAGTGAAAGACACATTCAAGATCCATCCCGGAACGATAGATGCACATCTTACCGGGAAGGCAGCAGGGTTCTCTGCAGCCAATTATATAGATCTGTTTATGAGCAGACTTGCGAAGACCAACCTCTGGATACCGATATGGAATACGGTCCTTCTTGCAGTGTTCACCTGCCTGATAGCGATCCTTTTCGGAGGTTTGTTCGCATTTCTTGTCACAAGGACAGACCTTAAATGCAAGAAATATCTGAGTTCGATATTTATCTTTCCGTATATCATGCCGCAGTGGACACTCGCAGTAGTATGGCAGAACGTGTTCAACAGCAATATGGTCACCGGCACATCGAACGGACTTCTTTCATCACTGTTCGGGATAAACATGCCGAAGTGGTGGTGCCTTGGTCTTTTCCCATGCGCGATCGTACTTGGACTTCATTACGCTCCGTTTGCGTATATCATGATTGGCGGCATCTTCAGAAATATGGACGCAAATCTTGAAGAGGCGGCAACGATACTCAATACGCCGAAATGGAAGATAATGAGCAAGGTTACACTTCCTATGGTAAAGCCGGCGATACTTTCCACGATACTTCTTGTGTTCGGAAGTGCGATGGGAAGTTACCCTGTGCCGCATTATCTGGGACTTACAACATTATCTACAAAATACGTTTCAATGAATTCAAAATATACAGGCGAAGCCAGTATCCTTGCGATAATCATGATGCTTTTTGGAGTCCTGATCCTTGGAATCAACCAGCTTGGACTTAAGAGTCGAAAGAGTTATACGACAGTCACCGGAAAGTCAGGTCAGATATCGAAGATCGGTCTTGGAAAAATAGGAAAGCATGCGGTAGCTATAGTATTTATAATCCTTACATTCTTCACGAGCATCTTCCCGATCATCTTATTTGCCATAGAAACATTCCTGCCTAACGCAGGGGATTACAGTTTCTTATATACGCATGATCTTTCAGGGCTTACGGCAAAATGGTGGATAACAAGAGGCAATGCGGATTCGTCACTGTACGGACAGGCAGGGATATTGTTCAATCCTACGATATGGCATGCGCTTAAAGGAACACTTTTTGTTGCTATATCATGTTCACTGTTAGCCGGCACGATCGGAACACTTATTGGATACGCTGTCTCAAAGAACCGGAGAAGCAAGTGGGCGAATTACGTGAACAACGTGGCTTTCCTTCCGTACCTGATGCCTTCACTAGCGGTAGGCGCAGCGTTCTTCATCCTATTTTCAAATGAGAAGATCAATCTGTTTAACACATACGCGCTGCTGATCATCGCCGGTACTGTAAAATATATTCCATTTGCCAGCAGAGCGGCACTCAATTCTATGCTGCAGCTGTCGAGCGAGATCGAAGAAGCTGCTATAATACAGGATCTTCCATGGCATAAGAGAATGCTTAAGATAATCATCCCGATTCAGAAGTCATCGATAATCAGCGGATACATGCTTCCATTTATGACTTGCTTGAGAGAGCTTTCACTGTTCCTGCTCCTGTGCACACAGGGCTTCATCCTCTCAACTACACTTGATTACTTTGATGAGATGGGGCTTTATGCGTTCTCAAGTGCGATCAACCTGATACTTATCGTACTGATCCTGATATTCAATACATTGGTAAATAAGATAACAGGGGCAAGTCTTGATAAGGGTATAGGCGGATGACAATAAAGGCTGACAGACGGCACGGCAAAATGATAACAGCGGCAGATATGGGAGGTAAGAGAGATGCCTGAGATAAAACTTACAGATGTTACTAAGAGATGGGGAAAATTTTATGCGGTGGATCACCTCGATCTTGATATAGAGGATAATGCATTTATCACACTGCTTGGTCCATCGGGATGCGGAAAGACAACGACACTCAGAATGATCGCAGGTCTGGAGACACCGACAGAAGGGCGCATCACGATCGGAGACAGAGTGGTATATGACAGCGCTAAAGGGATAAATGTTCCGCCGAATAAACGTAAGGTCGGATTCCTTTTTCAGAACTATGCGCTTTGGCCGAACATGACAGTATATCAGAATATCTCATTTGGACTGAGCAATATCAAAGAAGAGATGAAGTCGTATGATCTTGAGGCAGCTAAGCTGAATGCGATGATAAAAGCACTCCAAAATCCGGCTGATCTTGTAGAGATATTTGAAGGATGCCGGGATAAGACCGGAAAGATCGTTACAGATCAGATGAATCTGAAACTGATAGATACGTATACGATGTCACTTTTTACAGCAAAAGAATTTTCGGCATTTGGACTTCAGAATTCAAAGAAACTTGCAGCCGATGCGGCAGGGAAGAAAGCAGAGCTTGCGGGAAAACTCGAAAAGCTTAAGAATGGTCATAAGGCAAATGGGGAAGAGCTGGATGATTCATTTGCCATAATAAAAAACGGGAAACCTGTCACAAGCGTCAGAAAGCTTTCAAAGGAAGAAGTCGATCTTTCTGTGAGACGTGTTTCAAGGATAGTAAAGATCGGAATGTTTATGGACAGGTATCCGGCGGAACTATCAGGCGGACAGCAGCAGAGAGTGGCGATAGCCAGGACACTTGCTCCGGAGCCCCAGGTTTTATTTATGGATGAACCTCTTTCCAACCTTGATGCTAAGCTTAGACTCGAAATGAGGTATGAACTTCAGAGACTTCATCTTGAGACAGGAAGCACATTTGTATATGTAACACATGACCAGATGGAGGCGATGACACTCGCAACAAAGATATGTCTTATCAATAACGGTGTGCTTCAGCAGTATGATGCACCTCTTGAAGTCTATAATAAGCCGGATAATCTGTTCGTGGCCGATTTTGTCGGGAATCCGTCGATCAATTTTATTGAAGCTAAAGGTAAGCAGAGTGCTGACGGAAAGATAGAGATGACGATTCTTGGGGACCGGAAGGTAACGTTCACACTTAATGAACCAGTCGATATCGAAAAATGGAGAGCTGACCGTAAAGTCATAACTGATAAGAAGATAAGTGACGCTGCGTTACAGAAGAACGACAAGTCTTATGTTGAGAAAGAGAATAAGGATGAATCGTTCAACTATCGGATAAACAGGGTCAGCGCCTGCGAGGATAAGGAAGGTGATGAGTTTGATCTTGTCATCGGTGTAAGACCGGAGTTTATAAGGATCAAGGAAACAGGTGCGTTCGAGGGTGAAGTATATGGTGTCATGCCTACGGGTATGGAATCCACGGTAAAGATCGCAGTTGATGATTATCTTCTTACCGGCGTGATATTCGGAAGCATCTTGTATAACATCGGTGCAAAAGAGCAATTCGATATTGAGGGCAATGGCATACTTTTATTTGACAGAAAGACTCAGCAGAGAATCGGTATCGGAAGTATCATGTGAACCAAATGAGTTAAATGAATCAGGCGAGCTAAGTGAATCAGGTGAATCAGGTGAGCCAGAATAAGAGGAAGGTCCGGCAATTGTGCCGGACCTTTTTTGGTGCCGATCAAGCCCGCCAATAGAGGAGCGCAAATCGAACGGACATAGGTACAGCGATGCAAGGAGAGAATATTGTGAAATACAAGTTTTTTCAAGTTGCATACTTTCGAGAAAGATGATACACTTTAGCTACAAATATACAATTCATATATGAAAGTAAAATGTAAATATGAGGCTAAAACGATGGAAGACGAACAATTGTATACAGTGAAATTATCCGCACTATTGGGAGTATCTTTAGCTGTTGAACGATGGAAACGTACAGACGATCTTCCGGAATATCTTGTTCAGAACAGGAAGTTTTACAAGGTACAGAATGGCGATGCGAGCTTCCTGATAATTGAATTGGACGAAAAGTTCAATAAAGACTCCAGAATTTTACATCATCAGATGGAGAACTACCAGTATTTTTCTAAGATGTATGTAGCATATTCGGTCAAGAACATATCAAGACAGTCCAGAAGCGCATATATTGAACATGGTATTTCGTTTATCTGTTTGCCGGATCAGGTTTATCTGCCATTTCTTGGAATGCTTCTGACAAATCGTTTTAACCGTGAAAAAATAGTATCAAATGATAAGATGACACCGACAGCACAGCAACTATTTCTCTTACTTTTATATTCAGACGGAGATCCTGTATCAAAATCTAAAGCAGCCCTAATGATGAAAAAGTCTGCTGCGAGTATTACAAGTGCGTCAGCAATATTGGTAAAATTTGGACTGGTCGTTCAAAAGCGTAATGGAAAGGAACTGTTACTTTATAGAACAAAATCAGGGGTAGAACTATTGAATATGGCTAGACCTTATTTGATCAATCCGGTGAAGACGGTAATTACAGTATATAAGATACGTGAATATTTGAAAATTCCATTTGCCGGGGAAACAGCTCTTGGGAAGTACGGCATGCTGAATGAGCCTGCGATAGAGTGCCGCGCGATTTATGGGAAGACCATTGATGCTGGAGTTTCGTTTAATGAAGAGGAATGGGAAAAAGAGGATAAATTGCTACATATTCAGCAGTGGAAATACGATTGTAATTTATTTTCACATAATGATCTTGTCGATCCGGTTTCGCTTGCATGCAGCTTTATGGGTAATAAGGATGAGCGAATAGAAATCGAATTGGAAAAGATGATAAAGGAGTATCAATGGCAGTAAAAGGTATCGAAAAATTTACCGAATATTTTAAGAAGTATGAAGATTGTTATACGATCATCGGCGGTGCGGCTTGTGACATCTTGATGTCTTCGGCAAAGCTGGATTTTAGAGCGACAAAAGATATTGATATGATTGTTTTAT
>JAGPKJ010000134.1 GCA_018053995.1 Lachnospiraceae bacterium
GAGTGCTTGGCGGTGCATACGGATGCATGTGCGATTTTAGGAGAAGCGGAGACAGCTTCTTTGTATCGTATAGAGATCCAAATCTTGCAAAAACTGTCGACGTCTATAAGAAAGCGGCAGAGGCTGTTAGGAAGTTTGACGCTGATGATAGGACGATGACTAAATTTATAATCGGGACGATGAGCAGAATTGACAACCCGATGACGCCATCTGAAAAAGGTGCAAATTCGATGTCTGCGTATATGACTCATCACTCATATGAACAGATACAGAAGGAACGTGACGAGATATTAGGTGCGCAGCCTTCTGATATAAGGGCACTTGGCGAATATATAGATAAGTTTATGAATGACGACTGCTTGTGTGTAATAGGCAGCGAACAGTCTATAGACGAGTGCAGAAAGATGTTTGGTAAAACTGAATTTCTTATCGGATAAGAAAACAGGATGATAAAACAGGATGATACAATAAGATAGAAAAGAGACTTGTGCGGCAATCCGTACAAAAGAGTGTTTTTTGTAGAAAGGGAAAGATTATGAAGAGAAGAATATCGATACTTTTTACGGCAGTTATTCTGTCGGCTTTAATGATATCGGGATGCGGTGCAGCTTCTGATGGACCACAGACTATGCAGGCAGAAAATTCGGCAGGAAACGGACTCAGCAAATCTTCGTATGCAGCTGAGGGGAATGATTCCGCTGTAGCTGATAGCGCATCTGACGGTGGCAATGCCCAGGCAAGTGAGACATCAGACACACGTAAACTGATAAGAACAGTATCGATCTCAGCAGAGACCGAACAGTACAGTGAACTTGTAGATAAGGTGAACGCAGATGTCACGAAACTTGGCGGATATGTTGAAAGCTGCAATGAGACACTTTCAGGCGATGACAGTGCATCCGGACGTTATATCTACATGACACTCAGGGTTCCGGAGGATAAAGCTGATCAGCTCATAAAGAATGTGAATGACAATTCAAATATCACATCACGTTCTGAAAATACAGAAGATGTGACTCTACAGTATACCGACGTTGAAAGTCAGAAAAAAGCGCTTCAGGCTGAAGAAAAACGGCTTACGGAAATGATGGATGATGCGCAGAATATGACAGATATCATCGCTATTGAAGACAAGCTCGCTGAAGTAAGAGGAAATATCGATAGTCTTGAATCGCAGATCAGAGTGTATGATAATCAGATAGATTACACCACGATAGATCTTGATATAAGAGAAGTTAAGTCGTATACGCCGACAGGAGAAGGAAGCGTTGGTGAAAGGATCGCATCAGGATTTACCAAGAGTCTGAAGGCTGTCGGTCACGGATTTGTCAATTTCTTTGTGTGGTTTGTATCTAATCTGCCGGTCATAGCAGTATGGGCACTCATCATATTCCTGATCGTGACGATCAGCAGGATATGTGCAAAGAGGCACAGCAAGAAAGTGCAGAAGCAGATGCAGAATAAGCAGCATAACATGCCGTATGTGTTTTATCCGCAGAACCCGGCGCAGATGAACATGCAGGGAATGAACCCGAATATGCAGGGAATGAACCCCAATATGCAGAATGTGAACATGCAGGGAATGAACCCCAATATGCAGAATGCAAATACACCGAACAAGAATTCACAGCCTTTGAATGCGGCTGCAAATGAAATGAAAAAAGACAAAGATGAACAGAAGTCAGATGGCGTAGGAAATTCAGGATCATCAGAAAAGGGAAAAAATGAGTGAAGATGTAAAACAAAGATCAGGATTCTGCGCACTTATCGGCAGACCGAATGTCGGCAAATCAACGCTTATGAACTGCATCGTAGGACAGAAGATAGCGATAACTTCATGCAGACCGCAGACGACAAGAAACCGCATACAGACTGTATATACGTGCGACCGTGGACAGATAGTATTTCTTGATACACCTGGAATCCATAAAGCGAAAAGCCATCTTGGAGAATATATGGACAAGGTCGCAGTCAGGACACTGGACGATGCCGATGTCATACTTTGGCTTGTGGAACCATCTGATTTTATAGGAGCCGGAGAACACGCGATAATCGATATTCTGCGTGATATAAAGAAGCCAGTCATGCTTGTGATAAATAAGATCGATACAGTAAAGTATAACGACCTCCTTCCGTTCATGGATGCATATAGCAAAGAGATGGAGTTTAGCGAGATCATTCCTGTATCGGCACTTAAAGATAAGGGTATAGATGAACTGGTAGACAGTATATTCAAATATATGCCGCAGGGTGTTCCGTTCTATGATGAAGAGACTGTAACCGATCAGACTATGCGTCAGATATCGGCAGAGATAATAAGGGAAAAGGCTCTTAGATGTCTGGATGAAGAAGTACCTCATGGAATCGCTGTGACGATAGAACAGATGGAAATGAAACCGGATATCGTCAATATCACTGCTGATATTATCTGTGAAAAGGATTCTCATAAAGGGATAATCATCGGGAAACAGGGAAGTATGCTAAAAAAGATTGGAACGATGGCACGTCATGATATTGAAACGATGGTCGATAATCACGTCAATCTTAAGCTGTGGGTAAAAGTCAGAAAAGACTGGAGAGATAATGATTCTCTCCTGAACAGTCTCGGGTATCGCGGAAGCGATATAAAGTAGGCGTAAAATGCAGGATCAGATCATACTTACCGGAATGGTAATAAAAGAATCTCCGATCGGAGAGTATGACAGAAGAATAACGCTCCTTACTAAAGAGAGGGGCAAGATATCGGCTTTTGCACATGGGGCACGAAAACCGAACAGCAGATTCATTGCAGCTACAAACCTTTTTTCGTTTGGAAAGTTTACAATGTACGAAGGAAAGTCATCATATAATCTTACGGACGTAGAGATCAGTAATTATTTTGAACAAATGAGAAATGATTACGATGCTGCGATATATGGTATGTATTTTCTTGAGATAGCAGACTATTACACGAGAGAGAATAATGATGAAGAAGAACTGCTAAAACTGCTCTACCAGACAGTCAGGGCACTTCTTAAAGATAATCTTGATGACAGACTTGTACGGTGTATATTCGAGATCAGATCAATGGTGATCGAGGGTGAATTTCCGGGACTGCCGGATACAAGAGCATATTCGAATTCAACAGAGTATACAGTAGACTTTATCTCATCCAAGCCGCTGGAGAGTCTCTATACATTTAAAGTGTCAGATGATGTCTTGGGTGAACTTACAAGCGGATGCGCAATGCTTCAGGCAAAGTATATCGATACAAAATTCAAAAGTCTTGAGATGCTTCCCAAATAGAAAACTAAAGTGAAAAGCCTATCATACTTGAAAAAATGACAGTACCTAGTTTATAATACAATACTAGTGCTTAAGCATCATAGCGCAATCAGAAGAATCCTTTTTTAGAAATGAGGAAGAAAATTGAAAAGGAAAAGATATATCAGCATCATATTATCTCTTGTAATCATGTCAGTCATACTATGCGGCTGTGGAGCAGACAGCGATGTGACGACTGTTACAATCAGTAAAAAAGGCGAGATAACAAGTAATATAATCGAGGATTTTGACAAGGATTATTACAGTCTGGATGATCTTGACAATACTATCAGCGAAGAAGTCAGCAAATATAATGCTGCAAACGGAACTGATTCAGTTACCGCGGAAAAACCAAAGAAAAAAGGTGACGACAAGGTAAGCGAAAAGATCACTTTTGCTTCATACAGAGACTATGCGGGATTTAACAACAGCCAGTTCTTTTGCGGAACTGTAGCGGATGCATCGGCGTCCGGATATGATCTCGGGACATCACTGAAGAGTGTAAAAGACAGTACAAAGACTGTTACCGGCGAAGAAGTCATCTCAGATATGCAGGATAAGCATATACTCATAATAGATGAACCATTGCATATAGTAACGTATGGAAAGATACTTTATGTCAGTGACGGAGTGAGCGTGACCGGCAGTAAAGAGGCAGATATATCAAAAGATATGGATGGAACCGGATATATTATCTTTGAATAAATCATATGCACCTTTTACGGTGCGGGAATGAGGGAAAGTTATCATGGAAAAGACAATGGACAAGATCGTATCTCTTGCAAAATCGCGTGGCTTTATCTACCCGGGTTCAGAGATATATGGCGGACTTTCAAACACACGGGATTACGGCAACCTTGGTGTTGAGCTTAAGAATAACGTCAAGAAGGCGTGGTGGCAGAAGTTCATACAGGAGAGCCCTTATAATGTCGGTGTTGACTGCGCTATCCTTATGAATACTCAGACATGGGTCGCTTCAGGTCATATCGGTGGATTTTCAGATCCGCTTATGGACTGCAAGGAATGTCACGAGCGTTTCAGAGCAGATCAGCTCATTGAGGATTTTGCGAAGAAAGAGAATATCACATTAGACAAGCCTATAGACGCATTCTCACAGGATGAGATGATGGCTTTCATAAAAGATCATAATGTTCCGTGTCCTTCATGCGGCAAGCATAACTTTACGGATATCAGACAGTTTAACCTGATGTTCAAGACATATCAGGGTGTTACCGAGGATTCAAAGAATATCGTATATCTCCGCCCGGAGACGGCGCAGGGTATATTTGTCAACTTCAAGAATGTACAGAGAACTACAAGAAAGAAGATCCCATTTGGCATAGGTCAGGTTGGAAAATCATTCCGTAACGAGATCACACCCGGCAACTTCACTTTCCGTACACGTGAATTTGAGCAGATGGAACTTGAATTTTTCTGTGAACCGGGAACAGATCTTGAATGGTTCAAATATTGGAGACAGTTCTGCCATGACTGGCTTATCAGCCTTGGTATAAAGGAAGAAGAGATAAGACTTCGTGATCATGAGAAAGCAGAACTGGCATTCTACAGCAAGGGAACGACTGATATTGAGTTCACTTTCCCCTTTGGCTGGGGTGAACTTTGGGGCATCGCAGATCGTACAGATTATGATCTTGGACGTCATCAGACAGTATCCGGCGAGGATCTTACATATTTTGATGATACGAAAAATGAGAGATATCTTCCGTATGTCATCGAGCCTTCGCTCGGTGCAGACCGTGTAGTTCTTGCATT
>JAGPKJ010000135.1 GCA_018053995.1 Lachnospiraceae bacterium
TATAGTGATGAATGACGGCACTTTCTTTGAAAATCTTCAGATAGTATATAGTGACAAGCTTTCAAATTTTGCCGAGATAGCAAAACTTGGAATCAGCACATCAGTCATCGCAAAAGGAACTATCACGGCAACGCCTGATGCAAAGCAGCCCTTTGAACTGCAGGCATCGGAGATAAATGTAGAAGGAAAGACAGATCCGGATTATCCGCTTCAGAAAAAGAGACATACATTCGAATATCTTCGTACTATTCCGCATCTCAGGGCGCGCACAAATACATTCGAAGCAGTTTTTCGTGTACGTTCCATGATCGCATATGCAATCCATAAGTTCTTCCAGGAACGCGGATTTGTATATGTTCACACACCACTTATCACAAGTTCTGACTGTGAAGGCGCAGGCGAGATGTTCCAGGTGACTACGCTTGATATGAATGATGTTCCGAAGACTGAGGACGGTAAGGTCGACTATTCAAAGGATTTCTTTAATAAGCCTACGAATCTTACAGTAAGCGGACAGCTCAATGTTGAGACATATGCATTCGCATTCAAGAATGTCTACACATTCGGACCGACATTCAGAGCTGAGAATTCAAACACAACACGCCATGCTGCAGAGTTTTGGATGATCGAACCAGAGATCGCATTTGCCGATCTTACAGATGACATGATGCTCGCGGAAGCGATGCTCAAATATGTCATAAGATATGTCCTTGAAAATGCACCGGAAGAAATGGACTTCTTTAATCAGTTTATAGATAAGGGACTTAAAGAGAGACTTAATCACGTGCTCAATTCAGAATTCGGACATATAACATATACAGAAGCTATAAAGATACTTGAGAAGCATAATGATGAATTTGACTATAAAGTATTCTGGGGATGTGATCTTCAGACAGAGCATGAAAGATATCTGACCGAGAAGGAATTTGGACGTCCCGTATTTGTAACAGATTATCCAAAAGAAATAAAAGCTTTCTATATGAAGCTTAATGAAGATGGCAAGACTGTTGCGGCTATGGACTGCCTTGTACCGGGCATCGGCGAGATAATCGGCGGCAGTCAGCGTGAAGATGATTACGATAAACTTCTCGAGAGAATGAAAGAAGTCGGTCTTAAGCAGGAAGATTATCAGTTCTATCTTGATCTTAGGAAATATGGTTCCGTCAGACATGCAGGATTCGGTCTTGGATTTGAACGCTGCGTGATGTATCTTACAGGAATGGGAAATATCAGAGATGTCATTCCGTTCCCGAGAACCGTTAACAACTGCGAGTTATAAAGCATATTGCAGTAAGAGTTATCGGGAGACTGTGATATAAAGCTGTTGTTGTATGAAGGAGCGTTTGTAGCATGAAGAAGGGCACAAAATGTGCAATATGCATTTTAATGTCATTCATTACTGCGGTTATAGTAGTGGCAGAACCTGTGAGGGCTGCCACTATTTCTGATATCCAGAAACAGAAAGAAGACGTCAAAAACCAGCAGAAAGAAACTAAGAAACAGCTTAACAGTGCCAACTCGCAGGTTGGAAATATAACAGGAGCTCAGGACAATCTTGGTGAGGAAATAGAAGATATAGATCAGCAGCTCGTCGATCTTCTCACAGACATAAAACTTATCGATGATTCGATCGAGAAGACAAAAGAACAGATTGACGAAACTCAGAAAAAATATGATGCGGCTGTGGAACAGCAGAAATCTCAGTATAACGAGATGAAAGTCCGCGTCAGATACATGTATGAACAGGGAAATAAATCATATGTCGAAATTCTCATGAGCAGCTATGGAATGCAGGACGCGCTCAATAAAGCAGACTATGTCTCAAAATTGTATTCATACGATAGAACGAAACTGGCAGAATATGAAGCGACAGTAAAGCAGGTCGCCGATCTCAAGGAATCACTTGAAGAACAGCAGTCAGAACTTGAGGCATCAAAGTCGGAAAAAGAGGACGAGCAGAAATATCTGGATGGAGTTGAAAAGGAAAAGCAATCACAGTATGACGACTATGATGTACAGCTCGCTAAGGCAAAACAGGCAGCAGCGGCATATTCAGAACAGCTCAAGCAGCAGACGGATCAGATAAGTCAGCTGCAGGCCGCAGAAGACAAAGCAAAGGCAGAGGAAGAAGCAAAAAAGAAAGCCGAAGAAGAAGCTAAGAAAAAAGCTGAAGAAGCCAAGAACAATACAGGCAGCAGTAATAATAGCAATAACAGCAGCAATAATGCTTCTGAGGACGTACAGGCAAGACGCTCATCAGCGTCATCATCTGTATCAGGGAGCGGCTCAGGTGCTGATATAGCGAAATATGCATGTAATTTCATCGGGAACCCTTATGTTCCGGGTGGCACGAGCCTTACGAATGGTGCAGATTGTTCAGGATTTGTTCAGGCAGTGTATTCGCATTTCGGATATTCACTTCCGAGAAATTCGTTTTCACAATCGCAGGTAGGAGAAGCGGTATCGTATGATCAGGCACAGGCAGGCGATGTTATCTACTACGGCGGGCATGTCGCAATCTACCTGGGAAATGGAATGATCGTTCATGCGAGCACACAGAAGACAGGAATCAAGACATCGGTCGCGACATATAGACCGATCATAACCATAAGACATATAGCACATTAAAAGAGGAAGACCGGATGATATAGAGATTATCAAGCAAGATATAGAAGCATTGATTCAGTGACATTAGATTAAAAATGAAACATGGAGGAGAAGTAATGTCAGACTTAAACTCAAATAAGGAAATGATCATAGTACTTGATTTTGGCGGACAGTACGATCAACTGATCGCAAGAAGAGTCAGAGAGTGCAGCGTATATGCTGAAGTACACCCAAACACAATGAGCATTGAGAAGATAAAAGAGATGAATCCGAAGGGAATCATATTCACCGGCGGACCGAACAGCGCATATAAAGGTGATTCACCGTCATGCTCACCTGAGATATATAAGCTTGGTATTCCAATCCTCGGCATATGCTACGGAGCGCAGCTTATGGCACATATGCTTGGCGGGAAAGTAACGACAGCACCTACAAGTGAGTATGGCAAGACAGAAGTTACAGTAGATAAGAACGGAAAGCTTTTCGGAGATGTATCTGAAAAGACAATCTGCTGGATGAGTCATACAGATTATATCGCTAAGGCACCGGAAGGATTTACAGTCACAGGTCACACACCCGTATGCCCCGTTGCTGCGATGGAAGATACTTCAAGAAAATTCTATGCGACACAGTTCCATCCGGAAGTAATGCACACAGTAGAAGGCATGAAGATGCTCCGTCATTTTGTAATCGATATATGTGGATGCGCCGGAGACTGGGAGATGTCTTCATTTGTCGATACAACAATAAAAGCACTTCGTGAAAAGATCGGTGACGGCAAAGTCCTCTGTGCACTTTCAGGCGGAGTCGATTCATCAGTCGCAGCTGTACTACTTTCAAAGGCAGTTGGCAAGCAGCTCACATGCGTGTTTGTAGATCACGGTCTTCTTCGCAAGAATGAAGGCGACGAAGTCGAAGAAGTGTTTGGACCAAAGGGACCATACAGCCTCAATTTTGTCCGTGTGAATGCACAGGATAGATTCTATTCAAAGCTCGCAGGTGTCACTGAGCCTGAACATAAGAGAAAGATAATCGGCGAAGAGTTCATCAGAGTCTTCGAAGATGAAGCAAAGAAGATTGGCAAGGTAGATTACCTCGTACAGGGAACGATATATCCCGATGTCATTGAGAGCGGACTTGGAAAATCAGCCCGTATCAAGTCACATCATAACGTAGGCGGACTCCCTGAACACGTTGATTTCAGAGAAATAGTAGAGCCGCTCCGCATGCTCTTCAAGGATGAAGTCCGCAAGGTCGGACTTGAACTCGGAATCCCCGAAAAGCTCGTATTCCGTCAGCCGTTCCCCGGTCCGGGACTTGGAATAAGAATCATTGGTGATATAACAGCTGATAAAGTCAGGATAGTACAGGATGCAGATTACATCTACCGTGAAGAAATCGCAAAGGCAGGCTGCGACAAGGGTCTTGGACAGTACTTCGCAGCTCTTACAAATATGCGTTCTGTCGGAGTCATGGGAGATGAGCGTACATACGATTACGCCGTAGTCCTCCGTGCCGTCAATACCGCCGACTTCATGACCGCCGACTGCGCACAGCTTCCGTGGAAAGTTCTCACGAAGGTTGCAAACCGCGTTGTCAACGAAGTAAAGGGTGTCAACAGAGTGCTCTATGACTGCACATCCAAACCGCCCGCGACTATAGAATTTGAATAATTAACGAATCCCGCAACCCCGCATAAATAAAGGGCTGCGGGATTTTTTATGCTCATTTTTGGACGCATATTGACCGCAAACAATACACTTGTAATGAAAAATAATGTATACTAATATTTATTACAAGTGTATAAAACAAAAAAGGCGATGGGATATGAAAAATAATGATGCAATTCAAATTATGAAAAAATATTACGGCGAGAATTTGTATAGCAAAAAAGAGAATAGATTCAATTTTTTTATTTGCTATATAGAATGCAGGATTGCAATTTTGGAAGGAAAAAATAAGAAAATAGATAGGGTATCAGAATATGAAGATATGCTAAATTGTGATGAAGCAAAACCACTATTTGATTATTTCAATTTCACAGACATTGTGAACGATTGTGATATAAGTTTAAACTGGCCAATTATTAGCGAATTGATTCTTCTGTGCAATGGAAGTGCTCCACTATCAGACGAAGACCTTTTAGATTCATTAGACCTTTGGCCGGGGAATAATAAAGAGGTTCTTCAGTATATAGATGACATTAGACCTTTTGAAGGTGAAAAAAATAAAATTTTCATTTTGTTATTTATATTATGTGTCTACCTGCAGATGAATTTGATAGTAGATGAAAAGACTTTAGTGAAAGAGTATATAAGTAATAAAACATTTCCCAAAATGGTTTATTCAAAATTTAAAAAAGGGATTTATTATTCAAAGTATATACG
>JAGPKJ010000136.1 GCA_018053995.1 Lachnospiraceae bacterium
GTGTATGAGCAATTTTGAAAAGAAGTTTGGAAAATATGCAATAAGAAATCTATCACTCGTACTTATAATGTGCTATGCGGTGGGATATATCATTCAGCTGATAAACAGAGGCTTTCTTGATTATCTTACACTTAATCCGTTTGCGATAGCGCATGGGCAGATATGGAGACTTGTCACATGGCTGATAGTCCCGCCTGATACATCAAATTTCTTTTTCGTCATCATCATGTTGTTTTTCTATTATTCAATAGGAACTTCACTTGAGAGGACATGGGGTACATACAGATATAATGTATATATCTTTTTAGGCATGATTTTCACGGTAATCGGAAGTTTTCTGATGATGGGATATTCATATCTGTTTTATTCCCAGTATGTATCTGCAAACCCCGGGTATTTCTTTCAGATCGCCGCTACGTATTTCAGCACATATTATGTAAATATGTCGATATTCCTTGCATATGCAGCGACATTTCCTGACGCTCAGGTATTATTTATGTTCATAATCCCGCTTAAGATCAAGTGGCTTGGGATAGTGTACGGAGTCATGCTTGTAATTCAGATATTTACCGGTAACGCGTATACGAGGTTTGCGATAGTGGCATCGCTCCTTAATTTCCTGCTTTTCTGGCTCAGATCAAGGGATGTGAAGCGCTTTGCTCCAAAGCAGATGAAACGGAGACAAGAGTTTAAACGGGAAGCGAATCGAAATGCTCAGATAACAAAGCACAGATGTGCGATATGCGGAAGGACTGAAAAGGACTGCCCGAACATGCAGTTCAGATTCTGTACGAAGTGTGATGGTAATTACGAATATTGTGAAGATCATATATATAATCATAAGCATGTAAAATTCAATGCATATAATGATGGTCCGGGCTCTTCGTCGGATTCAGGCAGATAAGGGACAGGTAGATAAGAAAAATGGCAGATAAGAAAAAAATGGCGGAAGTCATAAATGAAAAAGACCTGAATGATATTGAAAGTGTTTTCATGAAGAAACTCCATGGTCTTGAGGAACTCGCAAGAGAGCAGGGCGGAATCATCACCAAAGAGCAGGAGGGTGAGACTTTCGGAGAACTTAAGCTGGATTCTGATCAGATGGATATGGTCGGAGATTTCCTTAAGAAGAACAACATAGGTATCGGTACGCCTGCAGCTCCGGAAGATTATATGGACGAGCAGGAACTTGACTATTTCAATGAGTATAAGGAAGAGATAGAGAAGCTGCCGGAATATACTGATGGAGAGAAGGAAGCTTTTACACTGTCTGCTATGGCAGGTGATAAAAGCTCTCAGAATAAGCTTATAGAAGCATTCCTGCCAAACGTTCTTGATATAGCAAAACTTTATTCGGGTCAGGGTGTTCTGGTGGAAGATCTGATCGGTGAGGGAAATGCCGCTCTTGTGGCAGGAGTCTCAATGCTTGCAGCACTTGATAATGCATCTGAAGGTCAGGGAATGCTGACAAAGATGATAATGGATGCCATGGATGAGCTTATAAAAGAGGAATATGATTCCGCAAAGACAAGCGGTAAGATGGTAATGAGAGTCAACAAGGTCGCAGATAAGGCAAATGAGCTTTCGGATGATCTTATGAGGAAAGTGTCAGTTGAAGAGGTCATGAAAGAAACAGGGCTTTCAAGAGCCTATATACTTGAGGCGATGAGGCTGAGCGGTGACCATATAGATTCGATCGTGAAACCGGATGATGCAGGATTTTGACGTAAAGGCGGATGATATGGAAGACATGGATAACATGCATAATAGTGAAAAACCGGATCAGAATATGGAACGGAATACGGAACAGAATTCAGAGCAGACTGGCATAAAAGGCGACGACAGTGACTTCAAGTACTGCATGCAGGATACTGAAAAAGTCTATATCGGGGCTAGATACTCATATGCAGAACTAATGGAAGATGATCACATTCCATTTAAATTCCAGACAATAATAGAACATTACATAGCAAAAGACACAAGTCTTGATACAACACTTGAGAGTCAGCTTTATTACATGAAACCCGATGATTTCACGTGCAGGACATATGAGCATCTTAGAGCAAAAGTAAAGTTTCAGAGTATGAAAGAAAAAAGGACTTTATTTGGCGGAAAGAAAATGCGGTATGTCGAGGAAACGCTGCCGGTCGGCAATTTTGCAGAGATCAACCTGGCGCAGAAGAAAGCATCCGGGGTGATAATACGCGAACTTGTCCTGTCTAAAATGGGAATCGCAGGATTTAGAGTCTGAATATATGACACAGATTATCACAAATACAAAAGCAATATAACATATAACAAAGAGAGGGAAATACGAATTGAAGAAACTTGAGGATCTTGAAGCGTATGAGATCATAGAAAGCCATAAGAGTGAAGATCTTGATTCAATGTGTTATCTTCTTCGTCATAAGAAGACGCATGCAAGGATTGCTGTAATTTCAAATAATGATGAGAACAAAGTGTTTTACGTAGGATTCAGGACGCCGCCAAAAGACAGCACCGGTGTTGCCCACATAATCGAGCATACCGTCCTTTGCGGTTCAGAAAAATATCCGCTAAAGGATCCGTTTATGGAGCTTGAAAAAGGATCCCTCAGCACCTTTCTTAATGCGATGACTTATCCTGATAAAACAGTCTATCCTGTTGCAGACTGCAATGATAAGGATTTCCGCAATCTTATGGATGTCTATCTTGATGCTGTATTTCACCCAAATATATATCGTGAGGAAAAGATCTTTCGTCAGGAAGGCTGGCATTATGAGATGGAGTCCGCTGATGACGAACTTAAGATCAACGGAGTTGTATATAATGAGATGAAGGGTGTGTATTCGTCACCTGACGACATCTTTGAACGCCGGATAGTAGATTCACTTTTCCCCGATAATGCGTATGGAGTAGAGTCTGGCGGAGATCCGAAGCACATACCGGATCTTACGTATGAAGATTACCTTTCATTTCACAAAAAATATTATCATCCTTCAAACAGCTATATCTATTTTTATGGTAACAGTGATATGGCTGACCAGCTTGAATATATTGATAGAGAATATCTTTCTCATTATGACCTGCTTAATGTCGATTCAGAGATCTACGCGCAGAAGCCATTTGAGAGCCCTCGGGAAATAAAAGATTTTTATCCGATAACAGATAACGAAAAGGAAGAGAACAATACATATTATGCTTACAGTGCGGCTATGCATGATAATCTTGATCCGGAGAAATATGTCGCATTTCAGGTCATCGATTATGCACTGTGCTCAGCACCGGGCGCACCGGTAAAGGAAGCACTCATAAAGGCCGGCATCGGACAGGATGTGTACGGGATATATGAAAATGGCATCTGTCAGCCCTATTATTCGATAGTTGCACATGGTGCATCGGAAGGTCAGAAAGAAGAATTTGTAAAGATAATCGATGATACCCTTGAAAGGATAGCATCTGAAGGTCTTAATCCAAAGTCGATAGCGGCGGCGATAAATTATTACGAGTTCAGGTATCGTGAAGCTGATTACGGCTCGTATCCTAAGGGACTGATCTGGGGACTTTCACTTCTTGACAGCTGGCTTTACGATGACAGCAGACCATTTATTCATGTCGAGGAAAATAAGACATTTGAAAGACTGAAAAAAGAGATCGGCACGGGATATTTCGAGGGACTTATAAAGGACGGACTGATAGGTAATCCGCACAAGTCGATATTTGTTATGAGTCCTAAAAAGGGATTGAATCTTGAGATGGAGAAGGAAGAAAAAGAAAGGCTCCGCGTATTAAAGGATTCACTTAACCGGGAAGAGATAGAAAAGATCGTCAGTGATACTGCAGCATTAAAGGCTTATCAGCAGGAACCGGAAAAGCCGGAAAATATTGAGAAGATACCTTTCCTAAAGAGGGAGGATATCAAGAAGATATCAGATCCGCTCATAAATGATCCCGGGAAAATAGGAGACACAGATGTACTGTATCATCCGATATTCACTAACGGGATCGCATATCTTGACCTCTTATTTGACATGAAAGATATACCGGAGAGACTCATGCCATATGTGTCACTCGTTAAAGAGTTTATCGGACTCATCGGAACAGAGAGATATACATATGGTGAGCTGTTCAATGAGATAAATATCCATACAGGCGGAATCACGACGAATGTTACGACATTCACGGATCTTCGAAACGGGATAGATTTCAGAAAGATGTTCGAAGTAAAGGCGCGTGTACTTTACAGTGAACTTCCGGCGGCTTTTGATATCATAAAAGAGATGACAGAGAAGACTGTCTGGAGTGATACGGAAAGGCTTCGTGAACTTATATCAGAGATAAAATCGCAGAAAGAGTCTTCACTATGCTGCTCTGGACACACAGCTGCTGCAGGAAGAGCACTTTCATATCAGTCGGCTGTATCAATGTTCATGGATCAGATGAACGGGATCGCGTATTACAGATTCCTTGATAAAGTGGATAAGACATTTGATGAATGCAAGGATGAACTTGCAGAATCACTTGCGGAATCATGCATATATATATTCAGACCGGAGAATATATCTGTAGATCTTACGGCAGAGAAAGATCATATTAGAGATATTGATGAGCTTGTACCCGCATATAAGAAGACACTATTTACTGATGCGGTTGAGAGAGAAGCGTACATCCCTGTACCTGAGAAGAAAAATGAAGGGTTCAAGACAGCGGGTAAGATTCAATTTGTGTGCTGTGCGGGCAACTTCAGAAAGAAAGGACTTCAGTATAATGGCACGCTAAGTGTGCTCAAAACGATAATGTCGCTTGATTATCTATGGAACAATATAAGAGTGCTTGGCGGTGCATACGGATGCATGTGCGATTTTAGGAGAAGCGGAGACAGCTTCTTTGTATCGTATAGAGATCCAAATCTTGCAAAAACTGTCGACGTCTATAAGAAAGCGGCAGAGGCTGT
>JAGPKJ010000137.1 GCA_018053995.1 Lachnospiraceae bacterium
GAAGAAGGTCTTACAGATGCAATATGTGATGAATCAGAAGTTGGTTTATATACTGAGAAATTCGGAAGAAGAATCATTGATACGGCACTTGGAAAATCAACTGAGGGATTTAAATCATATGATGATATTTGCAATCAGATGAATGAGGATTGGAAATCAGCGCAGAAGAAAGTCTTTGAGAAATATGGTATAAAACAGTAATGATATAAGCAGGTAACAAAACATCCTTTAGTATAATAACTGGAACAAAATAAATCAGAAGAGCTGCAGTATAGATAACGTATGAAACATCAAGTTATATATTGCAGCTCTTTATAAATGGAGATAGAAACGTATGTACAAACACGTTCTTATATTTAATGATTCACATTTCTTCAATTACAAAAAGCTTGAGAATGTGAATGATGATTGTACAATCTGCGGACTAAATGATATTTCGGAAGAGCTGGAGAAGGACTATAGCGTTTTTATAAATACTCATGGTGATTTCTTTCCACAAGAAGCCGTTGAAAGCTTGATGAATTTCTTACAGAACGGGAAAGGTTTCTTGAATATCGGCGGAGTGCCGCTGAAAAATGTCCCTCATGCCGATGAAGAATCAATAAGTGGGAATACCATAGAACAGATGGCATATTACAGGAAACTTAATATACATTCTTATATGAGCGAAAACTGTGACAGTGTAGAAGATATCAGGTGCAGTGAAGATTATTCTTTACTTAGAGATTTCGCTGAATGCATTGATGAAAAAAATGCGAAAAGCATGGTATGGAACGCTACCAAAGATAAATATGAACCAAAGATATGGGGATCAAATGGATCAGTAGATGTATCTGTGCATTCGTTATTGGATGGAATAGATAAAGATAGAAGAGTCGTATCGTATGCGTCATTAGTTGAAAATTGGAACGGAGCATTTCGTGGAGGAAGATGGATATTAATATCAGGAACTGTAAAAAGCAACTGTATTGATATAAGTCTGCTTGCTGATTCAATTGAGTTCATTTCAGATAAGTGTACTCGATTTTTGATAGAACCAGGATATGCAAGTTATTTTTGCGGAGAAAGACCCAGTGTTAAGATTTCGGTATATCAGTATGATGCAGCCAAGACCTGGGAAGGAAGTATTGTTTGCAGAAATAAAGACGGTATTATTGACGATTTACTCATTGCATTTGACGGAAAAGAGCAGATGCAGTCGATGTATCGTGCATATGAGGAAATCAAGGAACCGGGATATTATGAACTTAAAGCGGAACTTAAATCAGAATCGGGAGAGAAAATCAGAGCAATCCAGGGTTTTTATATATATGATGACGTAGTGATTGGCGAAAAAGGACATGCTGAAGCGTCACACAGTTATTTCAGAATCGGGGGAAAACTGAGCCCGGTTTTGGGAACTACATATATGTCGGATGAGGTTTCACGCAGCTTTTTGTTATATCCTAATGCAGCACATTGGAGAGATGATATGAGATCGATAGCTGCAGAAGGCATAAATTGGATCCGTACGGGGTTGTGGTGTAACTGGCGCCGGTATATGTGGGATAGCGGAAGAATGGATGAAGCTGTTTTGAGAGCTTTTGATGCTTTTATTCAGACGGCTGCGGAATATGGACTTCATGTGACATTTACTTTCTTTTCATTTGTACCAGAAAGCTGGGAAGGAAATAATCCGTATTTAGATGAAAGAAGTCTTAAGGCACAGGAGATTTTTATTGCTTCATTTGTATCAAGATCCCAAAACTACAGAAATATAGACTGGGATCTTATAAATGAACCATACACGTTTGACCATCCGCTAACAAAAAAAAGTCCGGATGATGTACTTGAGCAGAAAGCGTTTGCAGATTATCTGAGAATCAAATATGAGAATGTCAACAAGATGAATGAACTGTTAGATCTTGATGGAACTATTATCAAAGATTTTTCAGATGTGAGAGTACCACTTCCGGAAGAAATAAATTTTGAGTACACGGATAATGGCGACAGCAAAAATGGATTGATATGGCGTGAGTATAAGTTATTTACTATAGAAGTATTCAGAAAATGGATACAAAGAATGTCATCTGTGATAAAGGCATACTGTCCTGAACAGATGATATGTGTAGGACAGGATGAGGCGATAAGAGGTCAGAGACCGACTTCACTTTTCTTTGAGAATGATGTTGATTATACTACGCAGCATCCGTGGTGGTACAACGACAGTATAGTGTATTCATTAAAGACATCGTTATCGTTAATGAAACCACTCCTGAATCAGGAAACAGGAGTGATGTATGTCGAAAGAGGCGATGGTCAGCCAAGAATAGACGAAGAAGAGACAGCAAATCTCATTGAAAAGAAATTTGCATATTCTTTTGCTGTTGGAGGTGCGGGGGCAGTGCATTGGGTCTGGAATTCAAACTATGACCTGAAAAGTGCAGGCGAAGCATATATCGGTGCACTAAGAAATGATCAGACTATGAAGCCGGAAAGCTTGCTGTTTTCAAGATTTAGATCATTCTTTATGGAAATAGGAGAGTCATGTACAGATATAATATGTAAACCATCGATAGCTGTGATATACCCGTTTTCGAACGATCTTTCCAACAGGAGTTTTGCAGGAATAGCATGTAGAAATTTAGTCCATATTTTTACAGATTATTTGAAATATGATTTCTATTTTGTAAATGAATTGGTGCTTGACAGTCTTGAGGAAGAAAAGCCCAAGGTCATTATCGCGCCATCTCCACACCAGTTTTCAGATGCGCAGTTTATCAGATTGACAGATTATATTTCGAGGAATGATACAACGGTCATATTTACAGGACCGGTTTCGATAAACGAATATTGCAGATATAGTGAACGATTGACTAAATTTGGAGAAGGAAGCGGCATAAGACTTTTACAAAGGTATGAGAATCTTATTTATGACGAAAAGAAATATAGTTTTTCTTATAATAATCAGATGTTGAATGAGGCTTATGTGCAGGAGTATTCAGGGCAGTTATGTACAAAGCTACACATTGGAAAGGGAACACTTGTCCTTGTCGGTATTCCTGTTGATTTAAGTGAAAGTATCGAAGAAAGTGCTGAATTGTACAAAAAACTGATAGACGAAAGCGGCTTCATACCGGAATTTGAATTTAACGCATCATTCAGAGAATCTGTTTATGTTTCCAAAATTGATTGGAGTCAATGCAGGATATATTTTCTGATAAATGAATCTGCACAGAAATCTCAATGTGTGCTTAAAGACAGCGGACGAAAAATGAGATATTTGCTTGATATCGAGGGTAATGAAACAGTTATGTTCTCTGTGAATCCAGAAGGACAGCTCCTTAATTCGTATCGCGGTAAAAAGATAGTAGTAGAGAAGGAGGAACGCTGATTTGAAAAAGGATAAGAGTAAAATATTACTTATTATAGTATTTACGATATTTCCGTTTATATTTCTTATAACATTTACATATCTTCCAATATTCCAGATGATACGTTATTCATTTACGGATTGGGATGGCGTAAGCAAGATTCTTAACTATGTGGGGTTAGATAATTACAAGAGAATACTGACAGATTCACAGTATTTTGGAGTTTTCAAAGTAAGCTTTTATTATCTGATAGGGGCAGCGATACAGCTCATATTGGCACTCGTGATAGCCGGGGTACTGAATACTGCGATGCGTTGCAAGAAACTTTTTAAAGGAATCATGTTTTTTCCGTACCTGATAAATGGTGTTGCAGTTGCAATGATATTCAATTTCTTTTTTACACCTGATGGGACTTTTGATTCGATATTGAAATTCGTGGGGCTAGGGGGTCTGATTCAAAAATGGCTTGGAGACCCGGCGCTTATAAATTACTCGCTCGTATTTGCACAGCTGTGGCGCTATCTTGGATTTACAGTCGTCATCTTTCTGGGTGCAATGCAGGCAATTGATACGCAGGTATATGATGCTTCGAAAGTTGATGGAGCCAGTGGCTTTCAGACATTTTGGTATATTACAATGCCATCTATAAAGTCAATTCTGGAGTTACAGTTGATACTTGCGGTCAAAAACGCATTCAGCGCTTTCGAAACTCCATATATTATGACTGATGGAGCGAATGGAAGTATGACATTTGTCATTCAAACTATTAAGACAGCGTTTAATTACAATCATGTTGGGCTGGCGTCAGCAATGGCAATGGTATTGTTTATCATTATTATTATCATTACTGTTGTGCAGAAGATATTTTTGAGAGAGAGAGGCTGAATATGAAGAAAATAAAACTGTCTCAAATTATGAAATACATATTTATGATAGCGATATGTCTGATAATAATAATACCATTGCTTGTCGTGTTTCTTGGAGCGTTTAAAACGCATACAGAATTTTATCAGTCTGATCCGCTTAGTCTGCCAAAAAGTTTTTTGAATTTTGACAACTTCATTGCTGTCTTTAAGAAAGGAAAACTTCTGAGGGGCTTTAAGAACACAGCGATCATAATGATCGTTTCACTGACCGGATCCATATTGTGCGGTACAACTGTTTCATATGTACTCAGCAGGTTTGATTTTAGAACAAAGAAACTTCTGCAGAATATGTTTCTATTTGCAGCACTTGTTCCTTCAGTAACAATGCAGGTATCAGTATTTCAGATAATATCAAGTATGCATTTATTTAACACGTTATTTGCTCCCATAGTTTTATATATAGGAACGGATATCATTGCAATTTACATCTTTATGCATTTTATTGATAATATTCCTGTTGATCTGGATGAAGCGGCTATGCTTGACGGAGCAGGCAGGTTTACTATTTTCTTCAGAATAATCTTTCCGCTTCTTAAACCTGCAATCATAACAGTTCTGATCATAAACGGAGTTGGGATATATAATGATTTCTATACAGCTTTTCTGTATATA
>JAGPKJ010000041.1 GCA_018053995.1 Lachnospiraceae bacterium
GTTTGTAAGATGGATTATATAGTTAGTACGCTGTCGAACCTGGCTGAACAGTCAGCATTCTTTAATCTGACGCCGGGCAATTATCTTATGATAGTGGTAGCTCTCGTGTTCCTGTATCTGGCGATAGCTCATGATTTTGAGCCGCTTCTTCTGGTACCGATCGCATTTGGTATGATGCTTGTTAACATCTACCCTGATATTATGGCAGCTCCGTCAAATGGTGCTGCAGGTGGTCTGCTTTATTATTTCTATCTGCTTGACAAATGGGCGATATTACCGTCACTCATATTTATGGGTGTCGGAGCTATGACGGATTTTGGTCCGCTCATCGCAAATCCGTCAAGTTTCCTTATGGGAGCAGCTGCACAGTTTGGTATATTTGTAGCATATTTCGGAGCTATAGCTATGGGCTTTAATGATAAGGCCGCAGCTTCAATCTCTATCATCGGCGGAGCCGATGGACCTACATCGATCTTCCTTGCGACTAAGCTTGGACAGACTGATATTTTGGGACCTATCGCAGTCGCGGCATATTCATATATGTCACTCGTGCCGATAATACAGCCGCCTATCATGAAACTCCTTACTACACATAAGGAGAGAACGATCAAGATGGCTCAGCTTCGTCCTGTATCAAAGCTCGAGAAGATCCTGTTCCCGATCATAGTAACAGTCGTTGTTGCAATGATACTTCCTACAACAGCACCACTTATCGGTATGCTTATGCTTGGCAATCTGTTCCGTGAGTGCGGCGTCGTAAGACAGCTTCAGGAGACAGCATCAAATGCTCTTATGTATATCGTTGTTATAATCCTCGGTACTTCAGTAGGTGCTACAACGAGTGCTAAAGCGTTCCTTAATGTGACTACGCTAAAGATAGTTGTTCTTGGTCTTCTTGCGTTCATGTTCGGAACTGCAGCAGGCGTAATACTCGGCAAGATAATGTGCGTATGTACGCATGGAAAGATAAATCCTCTCATTGGTTCTGCTGGTGTTTCCGCAGTTCCTATGGCGGCACGTGTATCTCAGAAGGTTGGCGCCGAATACGATCCAACGAACTTCCTTCTTATGCATGCGATGGGACCTAATGTTGCCGGTGTTATAGGAACAGCCGTTGTTGCCGGAACATTCATGGCGGTGTTTGGAATATTCTAAATTCAAGACGGGATGATTCCCGGTATGAAAATAAATATGGAGGATAATAATTATGTCAGAACAGGTAAAAAAACCGGTAGGCATTATGGAAACAGTTCTTCGTGATGCACATCAGTCACTTATAGCAACAAGAATGCCAACAGAACTTATGCTTCCGATCATTCCAAAGATGGACGAGATCGGCTATCATTCAGTAGAGTGCTGGGGTGGAGCTACATTTGATGCATCTCTTCGTTTCCTTCATGAGGATCCGTGGGACAGACTCAGGAAACTCAGAGCAGGATTCAAGAAGACAAAGCTTCAGATGCTTCTTCGTGGTCAGAACGTTCTTGGTTACAGACATTATGCAGATGATGTTGTAACAGATTTTGTAGAGAAGTCTATCGCAAACGGTATTGATATAATCCGTATTTTCGATTGCCTTAATGACCCACGTAACCTTGAGGCTTCTGTAAAAGCTGTACAGTCATGCAAAAAAGATCACCCAAATGCTGAGGCACAGGTTGCACTTGCATATACTATAGGTGATGCATATACAGAAGAATATTGGATGAATATGGCAAAGACCATAGAGAATATGGGAGCCGATTCAATCTGCATCAAGGATATGGCTGGACTTCTTGTTCCTTATGAAGCAGACAAGCTTATCCGTGCTCTTAAGAGCGCTACAAAGCTTCCGATTCAGCTTCATACTCACTACACATCAGGTGTTGCGAGCATGACATACCTTAAGGCTGTTGAAGCAGGCGTTGATGTTATCGATACTGCGATATCTCCTTTCTCAATGGGAACATCACAGCCCGCAACAGAAGTAATGTGCAAGACATTCGAAGGAACACCTTATGATACAGGACTTGATCAGAATAAACTTGCTGAGATAGCAGATTATTTCCGTCCTTATCGTGAAGAGTGCTTAAAGAACGGACTTATGAGCACTAAGGTTCTTGGCGTTAATATCAAGACTCTTATGTATCAGGTTCCCGGCGGAATGCTTTCAAACATGGTAAGTCAGCTTAAGGAACAGAACGCGGAAGACAAGTATGATGACGTTCTTAAAGAGATCCCGAAGGTTCGTAAGGATTTCGGTGAGCCGCCTCTTGTTACTCCTTCATCACAGATTGTTGGAACACAGGCTGTCATGAACGTTATCACAGGAAAGCCTTATTCTATGGCTACAGGTCAGACTAAGGATCTTCTTGCAGGAAAATATGGTGCAACAGTAAAGCCATTCAATCCTGAAGTCCAGAAGAAGGTAATTGGGGATGAGAAGGTTATCACATGCCGTCCGGCAGATCTTCTTCCTAACGAGCTTGATAAGCTTGAAGAAGAAGTAAAGCCTTGGAAACAGCAGGATGAGGATGTTCTTACATATGCACTGTTCCCACAGGTCGCTGTAGATTACTTCAAATATCGTGATGCACAGAAGAACAAAGTAGACGTAGCAAAAGCCGACACAAAGAACGGAGCTTATCCTGCGTAAGATGTATCTTGATATTTAAAATTTGGTTTTGAGATTAAAGATTTTGAGTGCCTCTGTCATTGACAGGGGCACTTCTTTTGTCTTATAATAACACCTGTCACACATAGATGAATTTGATCATAAAAGTGTATCTATATTTCAGGAGGAAATCTTCTATGGCAAGAAAAGCGGTTATTTCCAAACAGGACATTCAGAAGGCGGCATTTGCGCTCGCTTCTGATGAAGGAATTGGGCAGGTTACAGCTAGAAAACTGGCTGCCAGAGCGGGCTGCTCAACACAACCTATATTCCGGGTATACAAGAATATGGATGAACTTCAGGAAGATGTTTTTAGACTGGCTGTTGGCGATTTTCATGCTTTTTACAGAATGTCAGAGAAGAGATATGATATCCCATTTGTTAATCTGGGAATCACCTATATTAAATTTGCGCAGGAGAAGGGAAATCTTTTCCGCATGCTTTTCCTTTCAGAAAACAGATTTGGAAGGAGTTTCTACGAGATCCTTAATGGTGAGGATGGTGCTGTACTCTCAGAGATACAGCAGGCAGAAAAAGAGGGATGTAAAGAGCCACAGCAGCTTTTCATGAGGATGTGGATCTTTATAAATGGTGCCGCTTGCATGTCACTTACAGGTGATTATGATCTTTCAGAGGAAGAAACGATAAAGCTTCTGGAAGAAAATTATCATGCATGGCTTTGATCACTTTTATCTGACAGAATGGTGTGAGTATGGAAAACAGTAAAGATCTTTTATCAAGAATAAATGAGATGTATCCAAAGATGAGCAAAGGTCAGAAAGCCATTGCGTCTTTTATCTTCGAGCATTATGAGCAGGCTGTCTTCATGACTGCTGCAAGACTTGGAAGTACGATAGGTGTAAGCGAATCAACTGTAGTAAGATTTGCTACGATGATAGGATATAAAGGTTATCCGGAATTTCAGAGAGATCTCGAAGCCTGGGTGCAGAATAAGATAAATGCAGTTCAGAAGATGAATGTCAAATACGGGAACAGTTCAGAATCGGAGATCATGCAGACGGTTCTGGAAGCTGATATCAATAAGATTCAGGACACCCTTAACACTGTAGATCCTGTTGCGTTTGATACTGCGGCAGACTGGATGCTTGAAGCTAAACACGTATATGTGATAGGGCTTCGGAGCTGTGAGCCGCTCGCATCATTTCTTTCATTTTACTTAGGAATGATCAGAGACAATGTTATACTTCTTAATTCGACAAGTGTTACGGAATTGTTTGAACAGATGATCCATATAAATGAAAAAGATGCACTTGTAGGAATCAGTTTTCCGAGATATTCCATGCGTACACTTAAGACAATGGAATTTGCGAATGACAGGATGGCAAAAGTTATAGCGATCACGGACAGCATACATTCTCCGGTCAATCTTTATTCTGCCTGCAATCTGTTTGCAAGAAGCGATATGGTTTCGATAGTTGATTCATTAGTTGCTCCGCTCAGTCTTATAAATGCGCTTGTTGTAGCAATGTGCATGAAGAGACCGGAGCAGGTACAGGATAATATGAAGAATCTTGCAGATGTCTGGAATGATTATCAGGTATATCTGAATGATGAGATCAATTTTATAAATGAGACTCCGGTTCTTGATAATCCGCTTTTCAGAGGTAGAAGTTCTGATGGCGATATGAGTGATGATATGAGAGATAGTATGAGAGATGGTATGAGAGATGGTATGAGAGATGGTATGAGAGATGGTATGAGAGATGGTATGAGAGATGGTATGAGGGACGATACGAGAGATGATCTGGATGACGGCAACGGGGAGATCATAAAATGAGTGATGTGATCATAATCGGCGGCGGTGCCTCTGGAATGATGGCGGCAATAGCGGCGGCTGAAAATGGGAATAAAGTAACGCTGCTCGAACGTAATAATAAAACTGGCAAGAAGATATATATCACAGGTAAGGGGCGCTGCAATCTGACGAATCTTTCAGACAGAGATGCACTTATGTCAAATGTCAGATCAAACCCACGATTTTTATTTTCCGCGTTCTCTGCATTTGGACCATCAGATATAATGAACCTTCTTGAGGAAGAAGGATGCCCGGTAAAAACTGAACGTGGGAACAGAGTATTTCCAGTATCAGATCATGCTTCTGACGTTACTAATGCTCTCATGAGGAAGATCAAAAGACTGGGAGTCAAAGTAAGACTTGAATGTAATGTGAGTCATATTGATATCAGTGATGGGAGAACAGAGGGTGTAACATTAACGAATGGTGAAAAGTTGAGAGGCAGTGCAGTGATCATCGCCTCTGGCGGAAAGACATATCCTTCGACCGGATCTGACGGAGACGGATACAGACTTGCAAGAGAAGCCGGTCATACTGTTACGGAATGCTACCCGGCACTGACATGCGTAAAGACTTCTGATATGTGGTGCGGTATGCTGGAAGGTCTTTCACTAAAGAATGTTGGATTAAGACTTAGTGCGCATGGCAGGACTATATACGATTCAATAGGAGAAGCGGTTTTTACATCTGATGGGATAAGCGGACCACTCGCACTGACGGTATCGTCATATTACGCTGAGCTGGAAAGAAGTCACGAGGCTGACTTGGCGGAACTTACACTTGATATGAAACCGGGACTTGATGAAAGAGCGCTTGATCAGAGAATACTTAGAGATTGGTCAGAGATGCAGAATAAAACGGTAGTGAATGCACTTGGCAAACTTCTTCCATCGAGCATGATCGCAATAATGGTGGAAATGGCAGATATAGCTCCGGATAAAAAGATCAATGTTGTCACTCACGAGGAACGGCAGAGACTTGCAAGTGTCATCAAGAATGTAAGACTTCACGTGATCGGGACTGGAGATTTTGATGAGGCAGTTATAACGCATGGTGGAGTCAGCGTCAGGGAGATAAGCCCTAAGACAATGGAATCCAAGATTGTCGGCGGTCTTTATTTTGCAGGTGAAGTGATCGATGTTGATGCACTGACAGGCGGGTATAATCTTCAGATAGCATGGTCGACAGGATATGCAGCCGGAAGAGGCGTGTGACGGATACTCAGGGTTAACGCCGGGAGCAGCCTTTGACAGATACTCAGGGTTAACGCCGGGAGTAGCATATGACGGATACTTACAGTAAGCAGCATGTGAAGATATCCTAAGGTATATATGGAGGAAAAAATATGTCAGTAAATATAGCTATAGATGGACCTGCCGGAGCCGGAAAAAGCACTATCGCCAAAATGACGGCAAAGAAGCTGGGATATATATATGTTGACACGGGTGCTATGTATAGAGCAATGGCTTATTATTTCCTGAAAAACGGGGTTGGACGTGAAGATACTGACAGGATGAGCTCTGAATGCGTCGGTGCTGATATAACGATCAGATATGTAGATGGTGAACAGGTCGTTATGCTAAATGGTGAGAATGTAAATGGATTTATAAGGCGTGAGGAAGTCGGGAGTATGGCTTCTGTCTGCAGTACACTTAAGGCTGTAAGAGACAAGCTCACAGAACTTCAAAAGAAACTGGCACGTGAAAATAATGTTGTCATGGACGGAAGGGATATCGGCACATGCGTTCTTCCGAATGCGCAAGTGAAGATATATCTTACCGCTGATTCACATGTAAGAGCGCTGCGAAGAAGAGACGAGCTTCTATCAAAAGGCGAGGAATGCAGCCTTGACAAGATTGAAAATGACATTATCGAACGTGATAAACGAGATATGACACGTGAGATAGCGCCACTGAAAAAAGCCGATGACGCTATCCTTCTTGATACATCGGCAATGAGCGTTGATGAAGTGTTCGAGAGTATCATAAATATATGCAGGGAGAAGGCATAACTTATGGAAGTTATATGTGCGAAGAGTGCGGGTTTCTGCTTTGGAGTAAGACGTGCGATAGATTGCGTATATAGTGAGATCGAAAAGGGCGGCAGAATATTTACGTATGGACCGATAATCCACAATGATCAGGTTGTTGCCGATCTTGAGTCAAAAGGAGTAGAGATCATAAATTCTCCGGATCAATTTGATAAAGTTGGCAGAGGGACGGTTATAATAAGATCGCACGGCGTTTCATGGTATGTGATCCATGAGCTGGAATCCAGAAATATCAAATATGTAGATATGACATGTCCGTTTGTTCAGAAGATTCATAAGATCGTTTCAGAAGAGAGCAGTAAAGGCAGGAAGATCGTTATAGCGGGAGATGCAGGGCATCCTGAAGTGACCGGTATTATGGGATGGTCATCATCACCTGTAAGCGTGATAGGGACTGAAGATGAGGCACGTGCTTTTGAAGCACTTGATGACGATGGAGAGAAGAAAGAACTGTGTATTGTCTCTCAGACAACATTCAATTCAGATAAATTTAAAGATATAGTTGAAATAATCAAAAAGAAAGATTATAATTGTAATGCTGTGAATACTATCTGTAATGCGACGCAGGAACGGCAAAGTGAGGCAGCAAGTATTGCTGTGCGTGTGGATGCGATGATAGTGATAGGCGGTCTGCACAGTTCTAATACAGAAAAATTGTATGAGATCTGTCGGGAACGCTGCACAAACACGTATTTTATACAGACGCTGGATGACTTACATTTCGATCTTCCTAAATCTGTTCGCCTAGTGGGTATTACGGCCGGGGCATCAACCCCGAATAATATTATCGAGGAGGTTCAAAATTATGTCAGAATTAACTTTTGAACAAATGCTTAACGATTCTTTTAAGACAATACACACAGGTGAGATTGTAAGTGGAACAGTCATCGATGTAAAACCTGAAGAGATTATCCTTAACATAGGATATAAGTCGGATGGTATTCTTACAAAGAATGAGTATTCAAACGATTCAAGTGTTGATCTTACTACAGTAGCTAAGATCGGTGACACGATGGATGTCAAGGTAGTGAAAGTAAATGATGCAGAAGGACAGGTTCTTCTTTCATACAAGAGGATAGCTGCTGATCGTGGAAACAAGAAGATAGAAGAAGCGTACAACAACAAGGAAGTTCTTACAGCTAAAGTCACAAGAGCTCAGGAAGGCGGCATCTGCGTTACAGTTGATGAAGTCAATATCTTTATTCCGGCAAGTCTTGTTTCAGACTGTTACGAGAAAGATCTTTCAAAGTATGTTGGTCAGGATATCGATTTTGTTATAACTGAATATAATCCAAAGAGAAGAAGATATATCGGAGACCGCAAGCAGCTTCTTATGGCTAAGAAGGCAGAACTTTCAAAGAAGCTCTTCGAGACGATAAAGATCGGAGATGCTGTAGAAGGTGTTGTAAAGAATGTTACTGATTTCGGTGCTTTCATAGATCTCGGTGGCGCAGATGGACTTCTTCATATATCTGAGATGTCATGGGGAAGAATCGAAAATCCTAAGAAGGTATTCAAGGTTGGCGATAAGGTCAAGGTTCTTATAAAGAATATCGACGGACAGAAGATAGCTCTTTCACGTAAGTTCCCTGATGAGAATCCCTGGAAGGATGCAACAGATAAGTATTCAAAGGGAAGCATTGTTACTGGAACTGTTGCACGTATGACAGACTTTGGTGCGTTTGTTGAACTTGAGCCTGGCATTGATGCTCTTCTTCATGTTTCACAGATCTCACAGGAGCATATCGATAAGCCTTCTGATGTACTTAAGACAGGTCAGGAAGTAACAGCCAAGATCGTTGACTTCAATGAAGCTGATCACAAGATCAGCCTTAGCATAAAGGCAATGCTCGCTGATGACAGCGATGCTGAGAATGGTGATCCTGATGTTGTTCCGGTCGATATTGATAAAGTGATCGCTGAACAGGATGACAAGAAAGACGAGTAATCAAAGAACATAAAGATAGTGCCCGGGAAACGGTTTATATCGTTGCCCGGGTATTTTTTTTATTGTATAATGAATGACATAAGGCTAGAACGAAATGAGAGAGGAAACATTTCGTATCATTATCATGTACACATGAGGAGGAAAACATATGACATATGATTATGAGTGGTTTAAGGGATCGGTTTTGGGATTGACAAAGATCGATCTCAATTTATATAAAGAAAAACAGATGAAGCGGAGAATCGACACACTTATCGCGAAGAACAATATAACAGGGTACGATAAATATGTAGAAGCCCTTCGCAGTGATAAATCACTTTTTGATGAGTTTGTAAATTATATTACGATCAATGTTTCTGAATTTTACAGAAATCCTGATCAATGGGAATTTCTTGATAAGGAAGTCTTTCCACAACTGATATCGAAATTTGGACATCATCTTCAGATCTGGAGTGCGGCATGCTCTACAGGGGATGAACCTTATTCTCTCGTTATGGCGCTCTCTAAGCATCTTCCATTATCAGAGATAAAGATAACAGCCACGGATCTTGACAAGCAGGTGATCGCAAAAGCAAAGGTCGGACTTTACGCTGAAAAGAGCATCGAAAGTGTTCCTGCGGATCTTAAGAAAAGATTTTTTACACAGATAGGACCTTCATTTCAGATATCAGATGAAATCAAGAAATGCGTCACTTTCAAGGAACACAATCTCTTGAAAGATCAGTATCCTACAGGAATGGATCTTATAGTATGCAGAAATGTACTTATATATTTTACTGATGAAGCAAAAGATGAGATATTCAAGAAGTATTATCAGTCATTAGTTAAAGGTGGAGTACTGTTTATAGGAAACACGGAACAGATCATAAACTATAAAGAATTGGGCTATGAGAAAAAAGGATCGTTTTTCTATGTGAGACCTGAAGCTTAAAAAAATATCCTGCGGCTGTCAGCCGCAGGATATCATTTCTATCACTTGCATTGAATAATCTGAAAAGAATTTTCTGTCTGTTTTTCGTTCATCGGTAAGTTCAATAAAAGAATCCTTGCTGTTATAGTTTCTCTTAAAGAATGGTCCGATAGCCGGATACCATACCGGTAGAAAAAGCGATGTTTTTTTAGTATAACAATCAGAAGCTGTGGCTTGTTTCCGTTTTGAAGGATCTATAAATGATGAAACTGATTTATGCATTGCAGTATCTTTTTCAGGGACGAAATAATAATCTTTATAGTTTGCGTAGAAATATTTCATTTCCTCATTATAGACAGGCACTTTGAGATAACCTTCAGTTCCACTGCATTTGAAATAGCAGCCCTTTGATGATACGCTCACTTCATTAGGCAGAACTGATGGAAACTTTAGTTTCATTATAAGCTCAATGCCATCTTTACCGGAATAATCAGTGCAGTGTTGTGTACGTGCTTTGATTACACACTGAGGTTTCGTGATGAGATCAGAGTATCTGAGAAGGTCGATGATATGGAGCATGCCGGTCATATCATCAAGGTTATGTTCTAAGAGACGAGCCCTCAGATCTGCGTCCGGGCGCAGAGTGTACTGCTCGTATACACTGATCATATCTTTACCGAGGGAAGGATTCTTGCGCTCAATGCCGACAAACTCCTCCAGGGTACGTTGACGACAGTCAGGAACTTTTATAAGACCGGTTACCGCGGAAAGGCGCTTATATAGATCAATGCCATCCATAGCGGAGAAATTCTGAGTGATATGATACTGTTTGCATTTGTCACAGAGATATGGTATATCAAAATGATTTCCATTGAAATGAATAAGCATTTTATATGATGAAGCAAGAGAAGCAAATGCTCCGGTGATAGTTCCTTCGTCATTTGCATTTTCGGCAAAGAACTGTTTAGTGATCCATGATCCTGAATCAAAATATGTACAGCCTATCATATAAAGGATAGAGCTTTGGGGTGAGAAGCCTGTCGTTTCGATATCGACAAAAAGAACTTCTTCAGGTTTGCATATATCTTCAAGAGGATAATCCATTTTAATACTGTCAAGCTTTGTTTCGATTATCAGCATACGTGCCCCTTTCATTTTCATTTATTCTATCATAAAATTACGTATTATGCATTGAAAAATCTTATGAAACGGTTAGAATCATAGTATATTTCGGGGAGGAATACATGCGGCACGATTTTGATGACGATGATATAGATGATGAATATGATGACTATAAAGATAACGATCAAGGGAAGCACCGTTCGGGGCTTATTGCAGTCTGCGCGGCATCAGCGGTGATCCTTGGTATACTGTTGGTAACAGCAGCAACGGGTTCGGGCAGTCAAAAAAACAATAATGTTTATGGAAATGAACCTGAGATTTCGTCATCATCGTCCAGTGAAGAAGGTGATACATCTGCATCGTCTGAATCAGGGCTTACAGGACTAAAGTCGCAGGATCTTACTTTTTGGGATCTGGATGATTCAGGTACAGAGTCATCTGTGATGGCTGATGGAATAATGCCTGCTGATAATCAGGATGGGGATCCAAAAGACAAAAGCGGACAGAAAGATCCGGCAGGTAAGGAAAGCACGGTGGCAGCATCGATCGCAGATGAGGACAATCCGGACAAGACAGAGATCACGCATGCTGATGGTTCGACAGAATATGTGAATATCAATAAGGCACTTAAGGCAAATAAGTATGCAGATACCGGATTTCAGACTGAAAACGGGATAATGCATTATTATAGCAATGGAAAATCTGACTCCACGGCAGGGGCAGATATATCTTCAGATAATGGAGATGTTGATTTTAAGGCTCTCAAAAAAAGTGGAATCAGCTTTGTTATTATCAGAATAGGATCAAGGGGATACGATTCCGGAAAGATCACACTGGACAGCAAATATGCGGAAAATATGAAGAATGCCACAGAAGCCGGACTGAACATCGGAGTCAGCTTTGATTCGCAGGCACTTAATGAGACTGAAGCAGTAGAAGAGGTTAATTTTATGCTTCAAAGTATGGTAGGGCAGCAGATCACGTACCCTGTCGTACTAAATGTAAATCGTGTCAACAATGATACTTCCCGGACGGATGGAATGAGTACAGCGGACAGAACGAAAGTGATAGCAGCATTCATGTCGTCGGTGCATGCTGCAGGTTTTGTACCTGTTTTGTCAGGGGATAAGGAATTTCTTCTTACAGAGATAAACATATCATCACTTACGGATTCCAAGATCCTTTTGGTACAGCCGGGCAGTCTACCGGACTACCCATATCAGTTTGCAATGTGGCAATATAGTACAAATGGAAAAGTTAACGGGATTGATGGGAATGCGGTTCTTGATATCAGCATGATTGATTTTTCCGCGCGATGATGCGGCGGCATATTTTCTGAATGTTTTGAGATACGCATATTGAGGAGTATATCTCGGCATAGATAGAAGGGGATATATTGTCGATATAGTTTTGAGCGTAATTCCTGGATATTCCATTCTTTTTTACGATATCAACTGCTTTGTTGTATGCGATCGCTGCTTCTTCCGGAGTATGGTACGATCCGATCTGACAGTATCCGTTTATATGGATCTGTGCAGAGTATGAGACACCGGACGCAGAAACTATACGCTTGACCCCGGTATATCCATTTACAACAGAAAGATTTACGGAACGCATATCATAGGGATCACCATTACTAAATGAGTAGTCACGTCCGGCAACTGCATATGAAGGTATACCGTACCTGCTGTAGAGAGTTGTCTGAATGCCATATTCGGCTACGAAAAAATGACCTCCACGCTGCATTATCTTGTGTGAAGAATAGAAAAACAGGTCATCCTGATCAAACGTGAATATTACATCGGGAGATATGTAATAATAGAAGAACTTTGGTCTGATATATATAGGATTTGATATATATAGACCATTATCACGAAAATTGCATAGTATGACAAATTTATCAAATGAAAGTGTATGATCAGCATTGTAATCAGATATTTCGACAGTCTTATCGGCAAGCAGTGCTAAAGCTTCAACATATGCTCTGTTTGCTTCATTTTCACAGCTAAAACTGCCAAGGCTTATGTGTTTGCGTCTGTATGTCACTGATGATCTGAAATAATGAGTTCCGTTCTTTTGAACGGCGGCATAGACACCGGGCTGCATTCTTCATGTCTCCTATTTGCAATAATGAAAGTATATCTGTAATCGAGTATAGATCATAGAGATTCTATGATGCAAGTGTCAAAAGTCATCTGTGATTTTTAGTGTAAAATATGCACAAATCTTAAGTTGATACAATATGGCGGTTATGCTAGAATAGACACAATTCAGTCCATTAAATCTATAACGAAGGTGAAGGAAGAAAATGAAGGAAAATCAACAGGTATATTACAGCAGTACAAGAGATTCATCACTTAAGATAACTGCATCACAGGCTATACTTCAGGGACTTTCAAGGGATGGGGGACTTTTCGTTCCGGATCATATCCCGGCACTTGACAGAACGATGAAAGACCTGTCAGAGATGAGTTACAATGATGTTGCATACGAAGTCATGAAACTTTTTCTTACAGATTTTACTGAGGATGATCTAAGAAGATGTATATCAAGTGCATACGCAGAGTCGCATTTTGATACAAATCCGATCGTTCCTCTTGTAGAGGCTGATAATTCATATTTTATAGAGCTTTTCCACGGTCCGACGATAGCATTCAAGGATATGGCACTCCAGCTGCTACCATATCTTATGACAACTTCAGCACATATGAATGGTGTAAATGATGAGATCGTTATTCTTACGGCAACATCCGGAGATACGGGGAAAGCTGCGCTTGCTGGATTTGCAGATGTTCCGGGGACAAAGATCGTTGTATTTTATCCAAAGAACGGTGTGAGTAACATTCAGGAAAAACAGATGGTTACGCAGAAGGGTGACAATACATGTGTCATCGGTATCCATGGGAACTTTGATGATGCTCAGACCGGCGTTAAGAATATATTTGGCGATCGCGAGCTTGAAGCAGAGATGAAGAAAGCCGGACTCAGATTTTCATCGGCGAATTCGATCAATATCGGAAGGCTTGTTCCGCAGATCGTATATTACGTTTATTCATATGCACATCTTCTTGCAGAAGGAAGAATCACTGACGGTACAAAGATCAATGTGACTGTTCCTACAGGTAATTTCGGCAACATACTTGCAGCCTATTTTGCAAAGCATATGGGAGTACCGATTGACCGTCTTATATGTGCATCTAATGAAAATAAGGTGTTATTTGATTTCTTCAAAACGGGGACATACGACAGAAATCGTGATTTCGTGCTCACAACGTCACCATCTATGGATATTCTTATTTCCAGCAATCTTGAAAGACTTATATATATGACAGCAGGATGCAGCTCTGAAAAATGTGCATCTCTTATGAAACAGCTCTCAGAGCAGGGAAGATATGATATCACAGATGATATGAAACACCTGATGAGCGATTTCTATGGCGGATATGCGTCGGAAGATGAGTGCGCCGCAGCTATACGAGACATATATTCAGAATGCGGCTATATCATTGATACACATACTGCTGTTGCAGCTTCAGTTTACAGGCAGTACAGGAAAGAGACCGGAGATACAAAGCCGACTCTTATAGCATCAACTGCTAGTCCGTATAAATTCGCAGGAAGCGTAATGAGCGATATAGATCCGGAAAATGCAAAACTGGATGATACGCAGTTGATAGATCTTCTGTCAAAAAAATCAGGCACAAGTATTCCAAATGCTATAAAGGGACTCTTTACGGCACCTGTGATTCATAAAGGTGAATGCGATAAAGACGAAATGAAGGACAAAGTAAAAGAATTTCTTGCAATCTGATTCATTTGTTTCATAAGGGGGACATGGGGTTGTTATGAAAAGGATTCTTGTTGTAGATGATGAACCGGAAAATCTAAAAAGCGTCGAACATATATTGCACAATAAGTATCTTGTATCACTTGTAAAATCAGGTAATCAGGCATTTGAACTTATGAAGAGGGTAAGGATAGATCTTATTCTTCTTGATATACTGATGCCTGAGATGGATGGATATGAGGTATTGGAAAAGCTGCATGATGATCCGATGACCTCCTCTATACCGATCATCTTTCTTACGGGAGATGCCGGAAAGACAAGCGAAGCAAAATGCCTTGCGATGGGCGCGGTCGATTATATCAGAAAGCCGATCATGCCGGATGTTCTGCTCGGACGGATAAATAAAGTATTTGAATTTGAAGACATAAAGTCAAGCCTTGAAAGAGATGCAAGCTGTGATCCTATGACTAATCTCTGGAATCGAAGGTATATTAAGGATTATATCGAAGCTGCCGGACTTGATGGCAGTACCGGCGCATTTCTGATGATGGACATTGATAACTTTAAGTCGATAAATGACAGCTTTGGTCACGATATCGGAGACAGAGCACTTATGTGCTTTGCAGAGACCCTTCGTGATTATGCGGGAAAGAATATGTGCGCCGGAAGGCTCGGCGGTGATGAGTTTGTCATGTTTTTTAAGGGAAAGTTTTCTATCGAAGAGATTGCAAAAGAATGTCAGAATCTGATTGCGACACTTGAGATCAAACTTAACAGATTGGAAGAACTCTGTCAGGAAGATAATATATCACTTGGGAATAATATGTCAGTTTCTATAGGTGTCGCTATGATGCCGCAGGACGGCAATACATTTGATATTTTGTATAAAAATGCTGACAAGGCTCTGTATTTCATAAAACAGAACGGTAAACGAGGCTATCATTTCTATCAGAGAGACTGCAATGAATTAGAAAGTGAAACTCAAAAAAATCAGATCGATATTATACATCTCAAAATGCTCATCGAAGAAAAGAGCCAGGAGAATGGTGCGTATAAAGTAGGGCTTGATGGCTTTCAGAAGATATATCGTTTTGTAGCACGGAGCGTAGAACGCAGTGGGCAGTCGGTACAGATTGTTCTGTTTACCTTGAATGACGGAAACAGATCGCCGAAAGATATGCCTGAGGCAATGAAAAACCTTGCAGATGCAGCGTCAAAGTCACTTAGGCGAGGCGATGTTGTTGCAAAATATGGAAATTACCAGTATGTCGTTATCCTTATCGGGGCAGACAGTTCGAACGGAAAGATCGCAGCTAAGAGAACAGTTAATGAATGGAATAAAATTCAGAAGAATCAGGAGTCAGACATAAGCATCTCATATGAGATGCAGAGTATTGAAGCAAAATCGGAGGATGTAAAATAATGGGTTCGGATTTTTCTTGGTTTGATATTCTTATAGTACTTTGCGGCGTATATATCATATATACGACTGTAATAATGAAGAACAGCGGAAAGATAAATCCATCCGTGCTTCTCGGTAAGAGCATTACAGAAGATATGATAAAAGACAAGCCGGGATTTATAAACTTTATGTTTCCAAGAGCGATGGGACTTGGAGTAGTGACAATAGTATGCGGGGTACTTGATATTTTCTTTGGCAGTTCACAGGTTATCGGTCTTACGATCATTGTCGTATTTCTTATCGTACTTGTACTGTACTGTGTTCAGATCAATCAGGCTAAAAAGAAATTTGTTGATTGAATCTGCAGTCTGAATTATGACTGCATCATCTGCATCACATCAGGGTCTGTCAGTGATCGGAACGTATGACTGTTCTTCGGTTATCGATCTGTAGGCAGGTCGTATGATCTTTCCGTTATTTGCAAGTTCTTCCATTCGATGAGCGCTCCAGCCTACTATACGAGCTATTGCAAATATAGGTGTGTAAAGTTCAAGAGGCAGCCCCAACATCTGATATACGAATCCGGAATAGAAATCAACATTGATGCTTACACCCTTATATATCTTGCATTCTTCTTCAATAACTTTTGGAGCGATGCGTTCGACCCTGCTGTACAGGTCGAACTCT
>JAGPKJ010000042.1 GCA_018053995.1 Lachnospiraceae bacterium
GGGTACGCATGTCATCGTGATTCAGAGCAGAGCTGGAAACGAAACGGTGAGCAGCGTGTATTCACGCGACAGGGGATTGAGTCTCATACTCTTCATACTTTTGTATTTTGCGTTGCTCTGTCTGATCGGAGGGCGGCAGGGATTTCACGGATCCGTAAGCCTGGTGCTCTCATTTGTCAGCATAATATATGTGTACCTGCCGCTTGTATATATCGGGTGGTCGCCGTTTGCATCAGCGGTGATGATATGCGCATTTATAACCGTGCTGAGTTTCATACTGATATCGGGGCTTACAAGGAAATCATTTACCGCGGCTGCTGGTACTGTCGCAGGGGTTGTGATGGCGGGGATTACGGCGTATTTTTTCTCGGCGGTGACGGGACTTTCCGGATATAACGTGTCGGATATTGAGACGCTGATTACGCTATGGGACGTGGATGGTATTCAGGTCGGGAGTCTTTTATTTTCCGGAATACTCATTTCATCGCTCGGAGCTGTCATGGATGTTTCGATGTCGGTGACAAGTTCAATGGAAGAAGTGCTGCGTCAGAATCCTGGGATAGCAAGGGGCGAGCTCTTGCGCGCGGGACTTCGGGTGGGGAAAGACATGATGGGCACAGATTCAAACACGCTAATTCTTGCATTTGCTGGAAGCAGCCTTTCGATGCTGCTGCTTGATTATGCATATGATCTGCCGTTTTTGCAGGTCATCAATTCAAACAATATCGGTCTTGCGCTCATGGAGGGACTTTCAGGAAGCTTTGGTGTTGTGTTGTGCATGCCGGTGACGGCATTTCTTGCGTCGCTGTTTCTTCCGGGCAGGGAGGGCAGCTGATGTCTAGAGAAGTTTAGAGATGTTCTGGAGAAGAAATGAGCGAAAAGCCTTTGTGGGTACGGTCACACAGACAGTGTCGAGGGTCGCTGGAAGGACACAATAAGTGAGAGCGTACAGAGATCGCAGAAAGTCACAATAAACGGGAGTGCACAGAAAACGCAATGAGTGGGAACACGCAGAAAGTCACAATAAACGGGAGTGCACAGAAAATGCAATAAGTGGGAACACGCAGATATCGTAGAATAATGTACCCATAGATGTGGACATGTTAAGGATGGTTCCTCAAAAATGGATACTACAAAGAGGGAGATTCTTTAGATAGCAGGAAAGTATTTATCATCGTCGAAATATACGAGGTATCGAGCGGATGGATTTTCGTTTCAAATGAGATTATCAGGCCGCATCCTAGGCATATCCCATTTGCTGAGAAAATCTCGATTTTATGTAAGGCATTTTCTTCATAGTCAGGATTATCCATTAGGCCAAAGTGTTCCCAATAGTATTCCTTTAGTGTAAAGGGGTTAAGTATAGTGAAATCCGGTTTTATATAACCGATACCATTCAGAAATTTTGGGACCTCATAGAAATAAGGAATCTTCAGAAGATTCAGTTTATCTGCAATGATCGCTTCGGATTTTGACCGCACGATCTCACCCTGCTCGGTTATGAAGTTATTGCCTTCACTGAATATGTTGTCGGGGATAAGAATACTGCTTATATTTGACTTATTGTGTGACTTGCTGTGTGACTGATCGGTTGACTTACCATGTGACTGATCGGTTGACTTACCGTGTGATTTAGCGGTTGATTTGGTATTGCTGAGAATTCTTTTTACAGAACGAATGCTGTCAATAGGATTATCAGAAGACTTGTTTATCCAGTAGTCGCGAATCATTGCGGCTTTTTCATCTTTCCATTTTTCAATGATCGAATCGTTATCCGCAATATATGGAGCGACAATGGCTTTTCGTTGGATTGGCATAGAATCGTATACCTGTGTGAGTGTTTTATATGGATCGATAGAATTCAGTATTTTGAGCTCTTCTTTGGCTTTTTGTGCAGCCTTGAGAAAATCTTTTGCATATTTTCGCTGCGCAAGTCCGCGTGCTTCTTCCATATCTTCTTTTCGCACATATGTGTATTTTTCGTCCGACTGCATTTTCTTGTAATATTGAAATGATCCTTTGGACTGTACGGTGCGGAGGCAGCCATCGGAGGTGCCGGCAATAGTTCGCTTTGCACTCTTTTCCATTCTTGTTATGTCTTTTCTGTCAATATAGACATAGGGAGTGTTACTGCCCATGTTGTTTGGGTTATTCTTCATGCTGCTGTTCGTGTTATTCTTCATGCTGTTGTTTGCGTTATTCTTCATGCTGCTGTTTGTGTTATTCTTCATGCTGTTGTTTGCGTTATTCTTCATGCTGTTGTTTGCGTTATTCTTCATGCTGCTGTTTGTGTTATTCTTCATGCTGTTGTTCGTGTTATTCTTCATGCTGTTGTTCGGGTTATTCTTTAAGTTGTTGTTCACATTGTTATTCATGATATTTTGTCCTTTCGTTTAAATGTGTTGTTTGTAATATTCGGTTGCCGGTGTCATTTTATAAGGTTTGTATGAACATTTTTGATTATTTGCTGTGATAAGAAGGCTGGCGGAATCGATGTTTTACCTACAGAATGATAAAAGAGAATAAGATGTTGGTAAAAAACAAGAAATTAAGCAGTGCAATGTTTATTGAAGCTGTGTGGGGAAAGAGGACTTTACCGACAGAATTGAATATTGTAAGCGGCTGTAGGTAAAGAATCTAAAAAATGAATAATCAGTTTGTTAGATAAAATAGAATTGTACCTACAGATAGGTTTATATGAGCAAGTTGTAGGTAAGGTCGGCGTTCCGCGTTGGGTGAAATCAGTTTGTGACTTGTGGGATGAAGATATTTTACCGACAGAAAGCGGAGAATACATGATCTGTAGGTAAAGAGGAGAATCCGCCGTTTACAAATGGAACAAATGAACTAAAATCAGTAGCAAGTAGCAAGTAGCAAGTAGCAAGTAGCAAGTAGCAAGTAGCAAGTAGCAAGCAGCAGCAGGCGGAAGCGGGAATCAGCAATCAGAAGCGGAAGACAGAAAGCAACAAGCAGAAAGCAGACATCAAAGGAAACAGAATAGAATTATTATAGGACATCAACTTTATGTATTCAAGTAGCATCAGTCTTGAAATAGAAAAGAAATAGAAGCCTATTACAGTGTTTTGTGCTAGAATACATTTTATTGTATTGAGATAATACCACAAGTTATATTTGCACCTATTAATACTTTAGCGAAGCGGCCAGCCGGCAGCAGCGGTATAACGCACGAATGAGCACATCACATGAACGGAGTAGCATTTGACAAGGAAGATAGTATTTTTTGATATTGACGGAACGATCTGGAATGTTCATAACGAGATTCCGGAAAGTACAGCAGAAGCGATAAAGAGACTGCGTGAAAACGGGAATCTGGTATTCATAAATACCGGCAGGACGCGTGGATATTTAAGAAGACCCAATCTGTTCGCGCTAGGTTTTGACGGGATAATATCCGGTGCGGGAACTATGATAGAGTACTGTAGCGACAGCATATGTTCAGGCAATGGTGATATCGCAGGCAGGAGCCTTGATACAGTAGTAGACAGAGAGATAAATGACAGCAATGTCATATACTATCACAGGATAGAACCCGAGCTTGCTGAATATACCGTTATAACAGCCAGGCAATACGGATTCAGACCGATCCTTGAAGGAAAACATCACCTGTATCTTGAAGATAAGGAATTTGCAGCGGATCCATTCGGACATAAAGTCATAACCGAGATGGAAGAAGACCGCAGGAATATAGATGACTGTTGGGGGAAATGGGAGATGTCCAAACTCTCATGCGCAACTGACAGTCCAGACAGGGAAAAAGGGCTTAAGATCCTTGAAAAGGATTATCATCTTCAGATACACAATGAGAATGTATGCGAATTTGTTCCGAACGGATATGGCAAAGATGTCGGGGTACTGAAGCTTTGCTCGCTTCTAGGTACAGAGATATCAGATACATTTGCATTTGGAGACAGTGCAAATGATGTATCTATGCTTAAGACGGCAGGCATGGGAATCGCTATGGGAAATGGCTCTCCGGAAGCGAAAGCAGCCGCTGATTATGTCACCGACATCATGGAAAACGGTGGTATAATGAATGCATGTAAATATTTCGGACTCATCTGATGATGCAAGTGCTAAAAGCCATTTTCATGAGGCTATAAGTCACATCGTTCATGCAAGTATGAACACAGAATTGACCTTATGACATGCCTAAACAGACGGTGAATCCGCGAATTTCGAGTGCTTATAGAAGCTGCGCAAAGCAATTCGCGGCATTATAACACTGTTGAGGGGGCATTCATATGGAACACAGACTTAATAGGAAATTCTGGTTTTCGCTCGTATTGTTTGGACTTGTGGGACAGATTGCCTGGGTAGTCGAAAACATGTATTTCAATGTTTTCATATACAAAATGTTCCATGCATCACCTTCGGACATATCTATGATGGTCGCCGCAAGTGCTGTCGCCGCCACGTTCACGGCATGGCTCATGGGAGCGCTATCCGACAGAGTCGGAAAGCGTAAAGTCTTCATCTGCGGCGGATATATCTTTTGGGGAATCTCTATCCTCGCATTCACACTTATAAGAACAGATATACTCGAGAAGACTGCAGGAAGCATTACAGCAGCATTCACGCTGGGTATACAGCTCACTATCATAATGGACTGTGTCATGACGTTTTTCGGCTCTACGGCAAATGACGCCGCGTTCAACGCATGGATGACTGACAATGGTGATTCGTCCGACAGGGGCCGCATCGAGGGGATAAATTCGATGATGCCGCTCATCGCGACACTCGTTGTATTTGGCGGATTCATGTCATTTGATCTTGATAAGCCAGATAGCTGGACGACGATATATCTCATAATCGGTGCATCAGTGATAGTATCCGGACTCATCGGACTCTTTACGATAAAGGATGCCGGCATCAGATCGGATACGACATCAACATTTTGGGAGCGTATCGTTTACTGCTTCAGACGAGATGTGATAAAAGAAAATGCCATTTTATACGCAGTCGTCGGTACATTTGCCATCTTCGGGATCTCTATCCAGATCTTTATGCCGTATCTTATCCTTTATTATGAGCAGACACTTGGACTTGAAAATTATGTGATGATAATGGCACCTGCGATAATCCTGGCTTCATTTGTGACCGTATTTTACGGCAGGATCTACGATCATGTAGGATTTAGTAATGCAGTACCGTTCTCTATAGGAGCACTTATCATCGGCTATCTGTTCCTGTTTTTCAGCAGATCGACCCCGCTAGTATTTGTCGGATCATTATTTATGATGATCGGATATCTGACAGGGATGGCAGCATTCGGAGCGATGATCAAGGAACATATCCCGCCTGATAAAGCAGGACTTTTTCAGGGACTCCGCATATTTGGACAGGTTCTCATCCCGGGAGTCGTAGGACCGTTCATCGGAGCACTCGTTCTAAGAGGCTCAAAGACGATAACAAATTCAGACGGCACAACATCATTTATACCGGGGCGCATCATATTCATGGCTGCGCTGATCGTAGCCGTAATACTCTGGGTGACACTTTACTATGTGTTTAAACTGCTTGAGAACTGCCATAATGATCTTTTTACACAGGCTGGTGAAAAGCTTTTTAAGCAAATAAAAGACAATCCGAAGACTCCGGTCTGGGATGTCTATCCCCGTCCGCAGCTTGTCCGCGGTTCATTCTTAAGTCTTAATGGGCAGTGGGAGTGCAAGGGGCATGATATACCAGTCAAATTCAAAGATTCAGATGAATATGGAAATCATGATATACCCATTCCGTTCAATGCGCTGTGGAATCTTCCGAGTCACAATATAACAGTACCATTTGCACCGCAGTCAATCATGTCAGGATATGACGGACATATGCACATGCATTATATTTACCGGAAGATCTTCAGACTTCCAGAGGAATTCCTGCGGGGCGCGATGCCGGATGATAAAGTGCTGCTCCATTTTGGGGCGGTCGATCAGGTGGCGGATGTAGTGCTCAACGGGGTGGAACTCGGGCATCACGAGGGCGGTTATCTTGATTTTACGTTAGACTGCACGGACGCGCTTAAGAAAAACTCGGAAAATGAACTAAAAGTAATTGTCAAAGATATGTTATCTCATAACTATCCTTACGGAAAACAGAGTCATGAACGCGGCGGAATGTGGTATACGCCGGTCAGCGGCATATGGAAGAGCGTATGGATGGAGTGTGTACCTAATGAGCGCATACACGGACTTAAGATAACACCGGATCTCACAGGGATAACGCTGAAGGTCGATACAGACGCAGCAGCGATAAAAGTTGACGTCTATGAGGCAAGGATCGAAAACGACAGATTAGGCGATGATGCCAGATATGCAGAATGCGTCGGAAGACCGATCATCACGGTCACACATGAAGCTGACGGACAGATAGTCGAGCACCATACGGGCGGACAGGTGGTCACGCATGGATCAGGCAATGCGATTCATGCAGAGGACGGAGCCGGGGATACGACAGCCTGTAAGCACGGGGATCCGGTCAGGATCGATATCGCGGATCCGCATCTTTGGACACCTGATGAACCGTATATATATAGGATCAGGATAACGGCAGGGCGCGATTACGTTACAAGCTATTTTGCGCTGCGTACGGTCACTATCGAGAAGAAAGGTGAAAATAACAGAGTATGCTTGAACGGGAATCCTATATACCTTAACGGAGTCCTTGACCAGGGCTATTACAGCGACGGGCTCTATACGCCTTCATCTCCCGAGGTATATCTTGATGATATCAGGAAAATGAAAGATATGGGATTCAATCTGCTCCGCAAACATATCAAGATCGAACCGGAACAGTTTTATTATGACTGCGACAGGTATGGGATGCTTGTTATGCAGGACATGGTAAATAACGGATTTTACAGACCGTTCCATGATACATATAGCCCGAATATATGGCTTTTCGATCAAATGAGATCTTCAGACAGACACGGACCGTCGACCGAAACGATGAAACGCATATTCAGAGAGCAGATGGAGGAGACGGTCGATAAACTGTATAACCATCCGAGTATAATCTGCTATACGATATTCAACGAAGGATGGGGACAGTTTGATGCGGACGAGATGTACGAGAAGATGAAAGAACTGGATCCGACAAGACTGGCTGATTCGACGTCCGGATGGTTCAGACAAAAAGAAAGTGATTTTGACAGCCGTCACATATATTTTCGTATCGATACTTCTCTGAAGGCTGATAAACAGCCTCTGCTTATATCGGAGTGCGGAGGATTTGCATGTCTGTATGATGATCATGTATTCAGCAGATATATGAATTTCGGATATGGTGTTGTTGAGACGAAAGAGAAACTGTTTAATGAGATTGATGAGATGTATTCAAAGATGATAATCCCGGCGGTATCGCGCGGACTGTGCGGCAGTATATATACACAGGTCAGCGATGTCGAAGACGAGATCAACGGGCTCCTCACATATGACAGACGTGTCACAAAAGGCATACCTGAGAAAATGAGAGAGCTTCGCGCGAAAGTTGATGAAGAGATGCGAAAGTCTGCAGGATGATTACAATTAAAAAGACCCGCCTGCAGTTATCGTTACGGTATCTGCAGACGGATCTTCATATTTTATATGAACATTTCTTCTTAGCTTCATCGCCGGATCTGTGATAAGTGCTTCTTCTTAAGCCTAACAAGTTTAGCAAGCTTAGCAGGGGCGGGCAGTCAGCGATTCCCTTAAGTCATACGGATCAGTAGTTCTCTTTCTTGACTTCGAAATAGCTCTGCGGATGATTGCATACTGGGCAGATCTGAGGAGCATTTTTGCCGATCATGATATGACCGCAGTTAGAGCACTGCCAGATCGTGTCGCCGTCTTTTGAAAATACAACACCCTTGTCAACATTATCAAGAAGTTTACGATAGCGGGCTTCATGTTCTTTTTCGATCTTTCCTACCATCTCGAATTTTGCAGCGATCTCAGTAAATCCTTCATCACGGGCTTCTTTTGCCATACGCGCATACATATCTGTCCATTCGAAATATTCGCCGTCAGCAGCAGCTTTCAGGTTTTCTGCGGTGCTCTTTATATCGCCGCCCTGAAGATACTTGAACCAGATCTTAGCATGCTCTTTTTCATTTCCCGCAGTCTCTTCAAAGATGTTCGCTATCTGAACATAGCCGTCTTTTCTGGCTTTGGATGCGAAGTATGTATATTTATTTCTTGCCTGTGACTCGCCTGCAAATGCTTCCTGCAGATTTTTTTCGGTCTTGCTTCCAGTTAATTCCATAGTGATATCCTCCTTGTAGTGCTAAATCCATATAAAAGAATGTCATATTTCTGACATCCAGTCTGCTTAGAAACAGCATCATGCTTTCTTGAACTGGTCTTTTGGTGCGCCGCAGATAGGACATACCCAGTCAGCGGGAAGATCGTCGAATTTCGTTCCCGGAGCAATGCCCTCATCGGGAATACCAGCGGCTTCGTCATAAGTGTAGCCACAAAGTTCACAAACATATTTGTCCATGTTATTCTCCCTTCTCGGATAAGAAATCTCCAAACAAAAATATAGATATATTGTACAATAATAGGTGCAATTAGTCCATTAACAAGATGAAACTTATGAAAAAAATCATAAATGTCTGATAATAAATATGTGATATAAAATCTTCGTGGTATTATCAGAATGTACCAGTCAATAAAAGCGGATACGAAAAATGATGAAAAGTAGATTTGGGGAGGTAAGAAGATGGCAGAAGTAACTCTTGGAACTACAGGTATTACGGTAAATAAGAACGGATTTGGCGCGCTTCCTATACAGCGTATCTCAGTTGAAGAAGCGGCACGTCTTTTGAATAAGGCGTATGACGGAGGTGTCAGGTTCTTTGATACGGCAAGAGCATATTCCGACAGCGAAGAGAAGGTATGCGCAGCGTTCTGCAAAGGAGATACCAGAAGAGAGAAACTATATATCAGCACAAAGACTGCAGCAAAAACTGCCGAAGAATTTGAAAAGGATCTGGAAAAGTCGCTTTCTTATCTTGGATATATAGATATCTATCAGTTTCACAACCCGTCATTCTGTCCAAAGCCTGGAGACGGGACGGGGCTTTATGAAGCGATGGTGAAAGCGAAAGAAGAAGGAAAGATCCGACATATCGGACTTACAAACCACAGGCTTAATATTGCGAAAGAAGCGATAGAGAGCGGACTTTACGAAACGATACAGTTTCCATTCTGTTACCTTGCAACAGAGAAGGATCTTGAGATAGTAAGGCTCGCAAAGGAGCACGATATGGGATTTATCGCCATGAAAGGTCTTTCTGGCGGTCTTATAAATAACAGCGCTGCAGCATATGCGTTTATGGCACAGTACGACAATGTTCTTCCGATATGGGGAGTTCAGCGCGAAAGCGAACTCGATGAGTTCCTTGGGTATATAAAGAATCCTCCGGAAATGACACCGGCACTAAAGACGATCATCGATAACGACAGAAAAGAGCTCGCGGGAGCATTCTGCCGCGGCTGCGGATACTGCATGCCGTGTCCTGCCGGAATCGAGATCAATAACTGCGCCCGCATGAGTCTTATGCTAAGACGTGCGCCATCAAAAGCGTGGCTTGACGCGGATCATCAGGCGAAGATGAAGAAGATAGAAGACTGCCGTCACTGCAACAGATGTGCGTCACGCTGTCCATATGGTCTTGATACACCAAAGCTTCTTGCGGAGAATTATGAGGATTACAAGCGTGTGCTTGCAGGCGAAGTCAAGGTAGACTGAGTCGTCACGCATGGATAGACATGGCAGACAGGGAAAGACATGTCAGGCAGGGATAGACATGGCAGATAAGGATAGACATGGCAGACAGGATCGGATAGGAGTGGACTGGAAAGGTCGTTTACATCATCTGTCGAGAAAGTTAAATATCAGCTGCCAATAACGCGCAAGTATGTTTTCGTCAGCGGTAAAGAGCTCGTGTTTTACCCCCGGAAAGGATTCTGATTCACAGGTGCTGAGCTGGTCAAGGAGTTTCCTCTGACCGCGTGCCCCGACCCATGCATCGTTTCCTGCGCTGAGAAGAAGCACCGGGATCTTTATCCTGGCGCATCTCTTCCGGTCAAGAGCCTGCCTGCACATCTTTATGAGTTCAAGTGACGTCTGGTAGGTCGTGCCGCATGTCTGATATTCAGGGTCATTTTTGATCATGTCAAATGAATACTCAAATCTTGGCATGCTTGCAGCGCCGCTTCCGTCGTAATCAGGTATAGAGTCAAAAGGATGGCTCCCCGGAATGTACTCTTTGGAATGACCTGTCATGATGCTTATGCGGCATAAGATCTCATCAACAAGGACAGGCACCTTGCCGGTATTGATCTCCATCATGGGAGATGAAAGAATCGCCTTTTGAAACATGTCAGGGTTTTGCTGCATAGTACAGACAGACACCGCACCGCCCATCGAATGAGAGTACAGAAAAAGCGGCAGTCCGTCACCGTTCGGCATTACGATATTTTTTACAAAATATGTGAGATCGTCGACAAGATCGTGATAATCAGGAATCTGGATCTTTGAAAGATCCGCAACCGACCTGAACGATTTTCCATGCCCCTCCTGTTGTATCAGGAATACAGAATAATGCTCTTTCAGAAAATAAAAGACGCTTTCGTTATATTTCTTTACACATTCTGAGAACCCGTGTACTATCACGACATTACCGACAGGTGCGTCTGCTTTGTGATATTCATAGTACATAGGTTCATCCTTGCGCGATTCAAAATATCCGCTTTTAAGACTTGATTCGAGAAAAGGTTCTACTATGGTTTTCATTTGCCTGGAATAATCTTCAGATCTGATAATAGCAGCGTTCATGTTAAGTTCCTTTCGTAAAAGTGTCAATATGCTCTGTGATATCAGCAGAGTCTGATATTATCTGTCTGTTACAATTCATCTTTGCTTTGATGTTTTATAGTCAGTCTTTGTATTGAATAGTCTGACATCGTTCATCGTTGATAGTCTTCGTTAAAATCTTTCAGCTTGACAGTCTTTACTCAAAATGATAGTCTAACTATCAGTACGATATATACTCTATCATTACGGGGATGAACAGTCAAGTACAGCAGACAATATGCCGCTCAAGAGGGATTCAAGATGCGCTACAAGGAAAATGAAGATATAAGAAAAGCGGACTGGCGTGATATCGCAGTTAAAACATCTGCGGCGATGTTTCTGAAAAATGGGATCGAGCCAGTCGCCATGACAGACATAGCCGAGAAGTGCGATATCGGTGTAGCCACATTATACAGGTATTTTGGGACAAAGGCTGAAATGGTCGTTGATGCCGGAACCGTCATCTGGAAAGACATGATGATAATGTTCAGCGATATATATGACAGTCCTGAATATCGTGAGATGAAAGGGATAGAGCAGCTTGACAGACTGTTGGGATTTTATCTCAGCCTGTATTCGGAACATGCGGATTTCATGAGGTTCGTCCATCAATTTGACAGATATGTGCTCGACAAAAAGATATCTGCCGAAAGTCTATCCGAATATCAAAAGAGTGTACTTGATATCTATCCGCTTTTTGAGAAAGCATATAAGAAAGCATGCAAAGAAGGGGATGCGAGAAAAAAGCTGCCGCTTAAGCAGATATACCTTACGTCGACACATGCACTTATGACTATGAGCAGCAAGTTTCTGGAAGGCGATATCATCCCGGAAGACAGCGCAGAAGATAAGACCGGAGAGATAAAGCAGATGATCGATATGATTCTTTATTATATTAAGGCAAAACCTGTATGCAGCTGATTTCAAGCATATGAAAAAAAGACCAGACATAAGTTAAAGCGCAGCTAAGGAATAACGTAGATATGCGCCAGTATATTTGGATTATGGTTTAAGGAGGCAGAATATGAAACCTGTAACTAATAAGATGTTGTGGATATTTGCGATCGGGCAGTTCGGATGGTCACTTCTTTCAGGAGTTATCACAAACTGGCTCGTGTTTTTTTATCAGCCAAGCACTGAGAATATAGATGCGGGTCAGACACTGTTCATAACGCAGGGCGCAGTCTTTTTGGGGCTCACCATCATCGGTCTTATCACAGCAACATGTCGTATATTTGATGCGGTCACAGATCCATGGATCGCGTCACTTTCAGACAGGTGTACAAGCAGGCTTGGACGAAGAGTACCATTCCTGCGTGCAGCCGCCCTTCCATTTGCCATTGTGACAGTTCTTGTTTTCTGTACTCCGGTAAATAAGATATCAGGATGGAACACGTTATTTCTGCTTATAATGCTGCTCTTGTTCTATCTGTTCCTTACGATGTACTGCACGCCGTTCAACGCGCTCATACCCGAACTTGGGAAGACACAGAAAGACAGGATCAACGTTTCCACATATATTTCATTTACCTTTTTCATGGGAACTGGAATAGCATATCTGCTTCCGAATATCGCAAAACTTTTCGAACCGCAGCTTGGCTATGTCGGATCGCTTCGTGTGACAATAGCGATATTTGCAGCTGTTGCGCTTGCAGCGATGCTCGTTCCGGCGTTCGCACTTAAGGAGCCTGAATTTGCGGATATAACACCAAGTAACACTCCGGGGATAAAGAGTCTTGTAAAGACATTCAAGAATAAAGATTTTCAGACTTTTGTAAAATCGGATATCTTATACTGGATCGCTCTGACGATATTTCAGACCGGTCTTCCATTTTACATCACAGTTCTTATGAAGCTTGATACAGGAATGAGCTTCGTGCTGTTCGCGCTTATGACTGTGATGTCGCTCGTATTTTATGTGCCGGTGAATGTGCTCGCGAAGAAGATAGGTAAAAAGAAACTGATCTCATTTGCATTTTTATTCTTCAGCGCGGTATTTCTTATTACGACATTTGCCGGGTACTCAGGATTCACAGGCATAACTGCAGGAATCATAATCTCTGTCCTTGCGTCAGTCCCTATGGCTATCCTTGGTATACTTCCGCAGGCAGTCGTCGCAGACATTGCTCAGGCAGATGCTATTACAACAAATGAAAATCGAGAAGGGATGTTCTATGCCGCCCGGACATTCGCATTCAAACTTGGACAGTCCGCTGCAATGCTTTTATTTACCGCGCTCGCAGGGATCGGGACTAATGGCTTTGGCTACAGAGTGACAGCGGTCGTTGCGGCAGTTCTTTGCTTTGCAGGAGGTCTTGTATTTCTGAGATATAAAGAAGACAAGGTGACGGATATTATCTCTAAGGGATGACCCGGATGCAGGAAGCCGCAAAATCTGCCTTAGCGATGAACTGGGCAGCAGGGCGCAGCCCGATCTCATTAAGGATAATCAAGCAGCAGAGAGAATTTATCGTTATGCTTCGGTCTTCATGGCATTATACCCGATGATCACAGCCCAGACGTAAGCGCATGTCTTGGGAATCATCAGTATGCCGATTGCCGGCATGGTACCTGCGAACAGTACGACCGGGATATAGCATGCAAAGCTGAGTACTATCGTGAGCCAGAGATTCTTAAACGGTGTGTCGCGATTTTCTTTGGCGCTGCGGTAAAACAGTATGATTATCAATATACCCAAAAGAGCAAATGGAATGTTGCGGATGATGTCCCAGAAAAGAGGCGCGTCCGTACTTGTCCATCTGTTTTGCGGGAAGAGACAGAGGATGATGCGTGTCAGTGAGAGAAGCCAGACTGCTGCAGTGATACTGCTTTTTCCGTTCACCTCGTAACGCATGCGCCACACATAATAGAGCAGGACGTAAAAGATCGTCATAGTGATCGAGGTTACGAGTTTCCCTATCCCAAGGGCAGCGGTATAGTCTGCAAGCCCTGTCGTGCACAGCGCGATCGCACGCGGCACGAGGTGGAATGAATCTCCGCATCCGAGCGTGACAGCCATTATCCCATAGATAAGATATTGCTTTCTTCCGCGACTTCCGCGAATCATCAAAACACCTAGTGTTATAACTGTTATAAGATATACGATATCAAATAATGTCTCAAATATTGCCTGCATTTTCTTTCCTCCTAAAACTAATATTTTGATAGAATTGCGGGAACTTCCGAAGGAAGCGAAGCAATTCGTAGCATCATAACACAATTACTACTTTTGACGCCCACATCATATCTTCTGTGAGACAAATAAAAAATCCGATTCCAAAATTCATGTGATCCACATCTCTAATATATCGTTCTGCGGATCATCTCTATAAGCGCGTCATGATCATCGCGTTGCTGCATCATCATGAAAAGAATGTTGTCAAGAACAAGGTCAAGGAAGTCTGCTTCGGTGAATGAACGTGTAAATGCATCTTTTCGTACTGACTTGTCATGATGAATGGCATTTGCCATACCAGCTCTTATGTGAGAAAAATACTGCTCCATGGCGCTTTTGGCTTCGTCTCTGTCTGACAGAGCTATGCTTACGGAATGCGATGAAAAGAAGTTTGGATACTTTGATGCGCCGCGTCCGATACAGTCAAATAGATGATCGATGTACCCGGGAAATGAATCGGGAACCCGGGACTTCTTATCACCGCCGCTGAATATATCGTTCCATACGCTTCCTATAGTCTCTATAAGCAGTTCATCTTTGCTGCCGAAATAGTTGTAGAGCGTACCAAGCGCAACGTGACATCCATCAGATACCGAGCGCATATTTAATGATTTCAGGCCATCATTGGCGGCGATCCTTAAGCATACTTTCATGATCTCATCTTTTGATGTAGCGGTGTTATTCATAGATCAGTTCTCCATTATCAGCACTCGTACTCACAATCTCAAAAGTGCTTTTACAAATATTGAAAATTATCAAAATGAACAATGTTCATAATAGACGACAGATTTTCAAAAGTCAAGATGTACGAAAAAGAATCAATTGTACCGTTCCCTCTAAGTAGGATAAAGCTGTTCGTGCAGGTAAAATATAAAAATATTCAAATTTACAGTACCTGTAGGTGTATGCCTCATTTATACTGCATTTTTTCATCAAGAAATGTTTACGGTAAAATGCGATACAGTATCTACGGAAAACGTCAGCTCCTGTACTGCAATTAAAAAAACATTAAGGGGGTCTGTTTCCAAAAATTGCAGTAATTGCAACATGAATGGAATGTTCATATATACTGTATTTTTCTTTTGTCAGAATGGTTTTCCAAGGTATCGACCCCTTGATTCACACAAAAAATACAGTACCTATAACAATTCAAGTCAAATATACTGTATGATTTTTTGGGGGCGATAAAATCGAAATCAAAAATACAGTATAGAAAAGGTGTTTACCTCAGAATACTGTATTGCTGATCATTTTCAACTGAGAACAATTTACACACTTTTTCGGACTTGACGCTAAAAGAATCAATTTAGATTGCTGTAACAGGAATCGGGTCTGCCGAAACCTGCTGACATACAGAAATTAAAGAGATATAATGAGATGCAAGGGTCGAAAAGTTGTCAGCTGCATGCTCGCATGCAAGATGACAACCTTGAGACCCGCTTAAACATGAGGAAGCAGCGATCTGCGAAGCAGATCAGCGGATTCCGAATGTTTATGGAACTGCGAAGCTTCGCAGAAGCGCAGCAGTTCGTAGCATCTTATTTATATTAATATGCAGCGATTTGCGAAGCTTCGCAGAAGCGCAGCAGATCGCAGCTTCGCAGCATCTATACGTCAGTGTGTCTATAGTCATAGTCTTGGAGGTGCAGCATGGCATTTGGTGATGACATAAACAACTGTATCTTTTCGAAACCCTCGGAACAGCTTGATATGTACAGGAACATAATAGAAGAATCTGTGTCAGGTGTCGCGGTAATGGAGAGGGAATCGCGGCATGTGATCTTTATGAATAAATTCCTGCGAAAGATCTATGGTATCGGTACGACCGAAGATGTATCAGGCAAACACCTTGCGGAACTGATACCGGATGAAAATGCACTGCTTAGCTGTGAAGACATATCGGGTCTTTCGTATGACCATTATGAAGAGTATCACAAGCTGTTCAAAAACATGTATATCGGGATACATGCAAAAGCGATAGTGTGGAATGGCATAGAGTCATACATTATGTACCTGGTAGATGAGACAAGCGAATACAAGAAGAATTTCAGGCAGAAAGAGATAATCAACAGAGTTCCGGCAGGGATAGGTGTATATAGGATAGACCACGGGAATGTTGAACAGTTATATATGAATGACGCATATTACACACTTGTAAGTCAGGACCGGGCGAGCAGATGCGCTTATAC
>JAGPKJ010000043.1 GCA_018053995.1 Lachnospiraceae bacterium
GCTTCTTGGTGACAGAGTCTATGGCGGCGGTGACAGCGGCTTTGACCTTGATGGACAGTGTCTTCATGCAAAAACACTTGGATTCGTTCATCCTAGAACAGGAGAGTACATAGAAACAGACGCTCCACTTCCGGAATATTTCTCGCATCTCCTAGATGTGCTGCGCAGTTCACACAAATAATAGTCATATGAATTTAATTTTATAAACAAATCAGTCCTCAAATAGTGTGGAATCATCACATATTTGGGGATTTTTATTGATCTATTTTATCTGAGTAGTTGAAAAGTAGTTAATATTTTATCTTGTTGTCTCAAAAATCATCCTATATAATAAAAAAGTTAGTTCATTCATTTTAGAAATGAATTTTATTCACGGATGGTATGATTTAGATAATATGTCTGATAATATTAGAGATAAAATTAAAGAAAAATTGATAGAAAGCTATTCGAAGTATTACGACATCACAAAATCTTTTGAAAGAAAAGATATGAGATGTGATGATGATAATAGCTGCAGCGCAGAACCTTATTTTCAGGCAGAGTGTGATTTCAATATGCGTTCCGAAAAGTTCTTTCTGTCAAAACAAGCTAAATTGTGGGCAGTCGACAGCTTTGAATATGTTTTCATATTTTCTGTACCATATCTGACAGATATCATCTATGACAGATGTCTTTCTTATTCTTATGAAACCGGCATGAAACGAATAGTACCTGGTCCAGAGCACATGTGTTCATATATATCGATGATCATATTGTGCGATGATGCCAGCAAAACCGCAGTTAAGAAGCTTAGGAGATGTCATTTGCATAAGGATTTTCGTTTTTCGCTATACGGCTGGATGGATTTTCATACAGCTGTCGTTGTTACAGAAAGCGGAGATGTCACAACGAATCTCAGCGGTCGCGACAATGCGAAGAACTTGAAGACCATATATCAATCTCAAAAAGGGAGGAAAGTTTAGTTATGAATGCAGCATTATTACTTGTGATCAGCATTGTCATCCTTGTATGCGGGTATATCTTTTACGGCGGATGGCTTGCTAAGACCTGGGGTATTGATCCCAGCAAAACAACACCTGCTCACGAGATGGAAGACGGTCAGGATTATTGTCCTGCAAAGGCTCCCGTACTTATGGGACACCATTTCTCATCTATCGCCGGTGCCGGTCCTATCAACGGACCGATTCAGGCAGCAGTATTCGGATGGGTACCTGTACTTCTTTGGGTTCTCATCGGCGGTATCTTCTTTGGCGGAGTTCATGATTTTGGTGCTCTTTTCGCGTCTATCCGTCATAAAGGTCAGTCTATCGGAGAGATAATCGAAGATACAATGGGAGTTAAGGCTAAGCGTCTCTTTATCAGTTTCGCATACCTCACGCTCCTTCTTGTCATCGCTGCTTTCTCAGCTATAGTAGCTAATACATTTGAAGCTACATATGATCCTGCAACAGGTGCACTTGATAAAGTTGCAAGTTCAGCAAATGCATCGACCGCCATTATATCGCTCTTATTTATCGTAATGGCTATCATATTCGGTTTCTTCGTATATCGTAAAAATGCTCCGGTAGGAATCTCAACAATCATCGGTGTCATTGGAATCGCAGCAGTAATGTTCATAGGTCTGCATTGGCATCCTATCTACATGAACAATAAGCAGTGGATGATCGTGATTGGTATATATATTGCGATCGCATCTGTCGCTCCGGTATGGATTCTTCTTCAGCCACGTGACTATCTGAGCTCATTCCTGCTTTATTTCATGATCGCACTTGCAGTCATCGGAATAGTCGGAAGTCATGTTACACTCAAGATTCCGGCATTCCTTGGATTCAAAGATACACTTTTTGCAGATAACGGATATGCTGACGGTAAATCACTCGGTTATCTTTTCCCTGCATTATTTGTCACGATAGCATGCGGAGCTATTTCAGGTTTCCATTCACTTGTCAGCTCCGGAACTTCTTCAAAGCAGATCGATAACGAGAAAGATGCTCAGCCTATCGCTTTTGGATCGATGCTCCTTGAATGTCTCGTAGCAGTTATCTCTATCTGTGCAGTCGGATATATCTGGGATACATATAAGACAGGAGAGCTCATCAATCCTCCTAAAGTATTTGCAACAGGAATATCTTCAATGATAGCGAGTCTTCCTGGACTTTCAAAGTCAGGTAATACAGTATTTGCTATGCTTATCCTTGCAGTATCTGTATTCTGTCTCACATCACTTGATACATCTACACGTCTTGCACGTTACATGTTCCAGGAATTCTGGCTTGAGCCTGGTGAGACTGTAAAAGATGCAAAAGGATTCAGAAAAGTACTTATCAATCCTTATGTATCAACAATCATCACTGTAATACTTGGAATCGGACTTGGAATGACAGGATATGCCAATATATGGCCGCTTTTCGGCGCTGCCAACCAGCTGCTTGCAGCACTTGGACTTCTTGCAGTAGCTACATGGCTCGGAAAAGTTGGAAAGAACAATAAGATGTTCTATATACCTATGGTATTTATGCTTGTTGTTACAATATCATCATTATTCCTTACACTTAAGACAAACATTGCCGGTATCGCTGCAAATGGTGATGGTGTAATGTGGTGCTATATCCGTACAGTTATCGCAGCACTTCTTGTATTACTTGCAATAATCCTTGCTATTGGTAGCATCAAGACTATGATTGCTGAAGCAAAAGCAAATAAAGAAGCAAGTAAAGCATAATCTGCATAGCAGCGTTGGTTCAACTTGATACTATAATGGTATTGTCATTTTCAATACTACAATTGTAATGAACGATTATGTACACTTAAAGATAAAGAGATGGCGAAAGTCATCTCTTTATTTATAACTATTAACACCATTTCTGATGAATTATGGCTCTTGAAAACCATAAAAAGCCAATGAATTTTAAAATTTCTTAACACTTAAGAATGAAAATAAGTTATAATCTAATTAAGAAATTGTATCGCATATAAAAATAACATCATGAAGGAAAGCAGGTGAAAATCATGAATACTATTATCACGATAGGCAGACAGTTTGGTTCCGGTGGAAGAGAGATCGGCAAAGATCTAGCTGAAAAATTAGGAATCCCATATTATGACAAGGAACTAATATCACGTGCCGCAAAAGAGAGCGGTTTCTGTAAAGAAATGATAGAAACAAATGACGAAAGACCTACTAATTCTTTTATGTATAATCTTGTAATGGATACTTATTCTTTTGGATATAATACATCATCATTTGTAGATATGCCTTTAAGCCAGAAAATATTCCTTGCGCAATTCGATACTATCAAAAAGATAGCTGCGGAAGGTGCATGTGTGATTGTCGGAAGATGTGCTGATTATGCACTGGCCGATAGAAGCGACTGCCTGAATGTATTTATCCATGCAGATGAAAAGCAGAAGATCAGTCGTATAATGCAGCGTCATGAATGTAATGAAGATACTGCCCGAAATATGATGATCAAAAAAGATAAACAGCGTCAGACTTATTATAATTATTATGCGACAAAGAAATGGGGACGCGCAGATACTTACGATATAACAATAAATAGCAGCATTCTTGGGATAGATGGAACTGTAAGTCTACTTGTACAATATGTTAATGATTTTGAAAAAATGTCATCTGAAACATAATTTACGAAACATAATTTTGAAACATAATTTAATAGATATCATAGAGATTATCTATACTTATCTTTGATGATGTGATGCTTTGAATTGCTCAATGATTATCAGCTGAAAGCAATTTATCGTGTCACATCATTTTTTTACATCTGGCTTTTTAATTTCACTGTCTTTTTTTAGATTATCATTATCGATGTCTTCTTTAAGACAATCATTATCGTTGTCTTCTTTGCGATAATAATCGACAGCACCGGCTGCTTTACGCTTATGTTCATCATCTATGGCAGCATAGAAGTCGATTGTAGTATTTACATTCTCATGACCGAGCACATCCGCTACAAGCCTTATATCGCCAGTTTCGCGGTAGAGGGCAGTACCGTAGGTACTCCTTAGCTTATGAGGAGTTATATGCTTATTTGGAATGACCATTCTTGCATATTTCTTTACAAGCATCTCTATTGCATCAATACTTATACGCTTATTCTGGAGCGATAAGAACAGTGCTTTTTCATGACCCGATTCAGGGATCATCGCAGAACGTTCACCTTTAACATATTCATCAAGCGCTGTACGTACTTCATCACCAAAATAAAGTATATCCTGGGAACCACCTTTACGTACTATCGTTAAAGAATTAACATTATAATCGATATCAGTTATATCAAGTCCGGCACATTCAGAGACACGTATACCGGTATTAAGCATCAACGTGAGTATTGCTATGTCTCGTTGACGAGTCTTGGCACAATATGAAAGCTGCCTCTTGCTCATCTGTCTGTTGCCATATTCGACAGCATTAAGTATAGACTGAACCTCGACCTGATCCATTCTGACAATATTTTTATCCTTTTTTAGCCTTGGAAGCCTGACAAGAAGCATAGGGTTTTTCTCAATATATTCATGTTCAAGCATATAGTTGAACATACCTCTTAACGGCGACATCTTGCGTGCGATTGCCTTCTTGCCATTTTCATGTTTTTCACCATTCAGATTAAGTTCAAGATATCTCTGATATTCAACAATATCTTCAGATGATAAATTTGACAGATCCTCAGCAGTTACTTTCACGATATCTATTTTGGCAAAATATGGATTTTGTTCCCTGAGAAATCTGAAGAAAACTAAAAGATCATAAGCATATGCTACAAGCGTTCCAGGCTGTGATGTGAGCTCATGGTCATATATAAAATCGACTGCCGGCTGTGGCAGATCAGAAAGAAGTTCACGCAGTTTCAGTTTCTGATCACGAGATTTATCCTTATAATATTGCGAATCTTTGCTCATACGCATATTCCTTTCGTAACTTAAACATAAAACATTGTAGAGTAAATCCAATATTGCAGTGTAAAATCATTATCAATATTCAATATTAGTGTACAACCATTATACTACTTCTTTATAGCACTATCTATCGGTTAAACTGATATTTAACCGATAGATACATCATACTCTTTCTCACTTAAAAAATCAAGAAATACAAATCCCTCATGTAAATAACTACATCAGAATAACTACATCAGAATAACTATATCAGAATATTTATTTATCATCATCATTGTTATTCTTTCTGTGAACTTCTTTATAATCATTTCTTTTACTATCAGGATCATAGTCATAGTAACGATGATTTAAATTGTCTGAAATATGATACTTCTTATGAAAATCGCGGACGGAATCCATGTCCTTCGTTTCTTTTTTATTCTTCCTTATTCTGATAAAAGTGAAAGCATATATGATTATTATTAAAATTATTATAAGCGAATATGCTGACATATTTAGTCCTCCGTTTATATAGTCGACAAGTCTTTTGGACACTATTCATTGCTGTTATCATTACTGTTATTAGTGTTATTAGTGTTATTAGTGTCATTAGTGTCATTAGTGTCATTAGTGTCATTAGTGTCATTAGTGTCATTAGTGTCATTAGTGTCATCATCTATGTGATGCTGGTTTTTGATCTCTTCGATTGTATCTGGAGTGAACGATGATGGAAGGGCAAGATTTATCTTATAATTACCGTCATCATTGTTGCTCTCCTCTTCTTTTTTGTGTCGAAATATATTCCTGAATGACTTTTCCATACGAGCCCAGTTTGATTCACGTCCTATCTGTTTCCTATATGCTTTCTGGTCATAAACGGTAAAATCACCTTTCTCATCTATCGTACCTACATTCATATATACACCTGTATCCGTCGGTAGTTTTCGCCTTTCAAGCTCCTTATTTGTAATAGACCTGATACCGGCATAGATCACAGCAAAAAGAGGAACACCAATGATCATACCGGCTACTCCAAAGAGACCGCCAAATATAGTAATCGAGAATATGACCCAAAATCCGCTCAACCCGGTAGAACCTCCAAGAATCATAGGTCCGAGGAAATTCCCATCGAACTGTTGAATAACTAAAATCAACAAGATGAAATAGAGAGATTGTAGTGGATCAACAAGCACTATAAGTATAGCTCCACCCACTGCTCCAAAATACGGACCAAAGAAAGGAATAATATTCGTTATTCCAACTATCGTACTGACAAGAATCGCATAAGGAGTTCCAATAAGTGATGTGCATATGAATGTTATGATACCGATAATGATCGAATCAACAACCTTCCCAAAAAGAAAGCCGATAAAAGTGAGATGTGTATAACGTATACCATTAATAAGCTTATTTGCTCGTTCAGTATCCCATATGGCATATGCTATCTTCTTCGCCTGTGCCGCAAACTTCTCTTTAGAAGCCATTACATATATCGAAATGATAAAACCTATGAAGAAATTCCAGAAAGCACTAAAAAAGCTTAAGACTCCTTTTGAAAGAGACCTTATCATATCATTGAATTGTGGCATTATGGTTTTATCCATAAAGTTATCAAGCTGATTAGAATACTGATTAAGCAATTCTGTTATCTTCTTCTCAAGCTCAGGATTTTCTTTAAGTACATTTTCGGTAAGAATTTCAAGATTATCAATATATGTAGGAAATTGCATGACAAAATTTTGTATACTAACAAATATCTGCGGAATTATGACTGCGGAAAAAAGAATGATCATAAGAAGAACTATCACTACAGTCATTAGAATTGAAAAGCATCTCATCTTGCGTTTACTGTTCTCATCAAGTCTTTTATGTCGCATTAAAAATAAAGGCTTAACAATACTTCGCTCATTAAGATTCATAAGCGGTGTCATAATATATGCAATAATAAAGCCATCAATAACAGGCATACATATTTTGAAAAAACGACTAAAGCCCTTCGCAACATTTGATCCGTGAAAGACTAGATAAAAGAAACATATGCTTGCCGCGATTACCAGGAATGAAGTAATCCCGATTTTCACACAATTTTTATCGATTTTAGATTTCATTATTTTCCCTTACATGCAAATTTCGGCTGATTCAAATACATCCTGAATTAAAGTATAGCATCAGACATCGTTTTTGTCAGTCAGTAAATTCCGCACACACGGGCATAAGAGAGATTGCATCACTTTATGCTTTTATAATAAGGAATCACAATATACTGTCCCGGATGAACATCTTCTGCTACAAGATGGTTTATACTGGTAACCTCTTTCTTAAAATCAGACGTATCATTATAATGCATACTGTCATAATTTGAAGCAGTCAGGTCATCCAATGATTCACCATAATCGATCATTACACTCTTATAGCACTTCTCTGATTCAGGGCAATCAGCTGCTTTAACAGATATGCATGATATGATAACTACAGAAATAATACATATAGTAGCTATAACACCAAAAAGAATCATCAAATGTCTGCGAAGTTGTATTTCTCTTCTTATATGATTGATCCTTATCTTCTCTTCTCTCTCTTCGATGCTCATAACGTCACCCTCCATATATAATGTCGAACGGCTGTTCCGTACATTTGTTCGATTATCTGAATTATATCGAATGTGTGTTCGGTTGTCAATATATATCACAAAAAAAATCGAACAAATATTCAGAATATATGTTTGCATTATATTATGCTCTATGATATCCTGTTTATAGGTCATTCGTTATTAGTATTGAAACCTTAGATGCTTATTAAGCAGAGTATATATACTAGCAGCAATTTAAACACGTAGTAGCTATTTACGTTTCTATCTCAGTCACAGCCTTATGTATATCGTAGAATAAACAGCAGCTTATATTAGGAGATAAAAATATGGGATATGGAAAGATAACCAAAAAACAGCAGGAAATCCTGGATTATATAAAGGACCAGATACTTGAAAAGGGATATCCGCCGGCTGTTCGTGAGATATGCAGCGCTGTCGATCTGAAGTCGACTTCTTCTGTCTTCTCTCATCTCGAGACGCTCGAAAAGAACGGATATATTAGACGTGACCCGACTAAGCCACGTGCGATTGAGATCGTTGACGATAATTTTCAGATGTTGAGAAAGGATATGGTAAGTCTCCCGGTCGTAGGTCAGGTAGCTGCCGGTGAGCCTATACTTGCAGAGCAGAATATCGTTGATTATATTCCTGTTCCGGCTGAGATGATTCCTCGCGGTGATTCATTCATTCTTAATGTAAAAGGTGAATCAATGATAAACGCTGGTATCCTGAATGGTGACAGGTTATTCGTCAACTGCTGCAATACTGCAGAAAATGGAGATATCGTTGTTGCACTTATAGATGATTCTGCAACGGTAAAACGATATTATAAGATGAAAGATTATATAAAATTACAGCCTGAAAATGATACGATGGATCCTATCATTGTTCCAGACTGTCAGATTCTTGGTAAAGTATTCGGTGTTCTCAGACTTTGGAAGAACTAATCCGTATTAGTCAGCAGTTATTTTTTATATCTTCCAGATCTATCTGCTTTCCATCACGCCATATTCTTTCAAGATCATAGAATATGCGATCCTGCTCGTCAAAGATATGAATGATCACATCACTATAATCAAGAAGGATCCAGTTTGCGGCACTATACCCTTCTGTATCTCTCATCTCATATCCCGCTTTTCCAAGTTTTTCCGAAACATTATCTGACAGAGCCTGTATCTGACTCCGGTTAGAGCCGCTTGCTATAATAAAATAATCTGCTATGACTGAGACCTCACTTATATCAATGATCTTAATGTCTTCAGCTTTTTTATCTTCAAGTGCCTCAATAGCTATCTTTGCCATCTTTACAGAATTTTCGTTCAAATTTTTTCCTCTTTCTTATAATAATCATATGTTTCCAAAGTTAACGTGTCTATCTCATTTCCTGCCGATTTAAGATATGATAATGTATCTCTGAGAATCATAACCATCGTCTTATCGAGATCTCTGTATGCACTTCTCCTGATCTCTGTAAGGTTTGTCGCCTGACAGCGATGAGGTTCGATGTAATCGGAAATATAGATGATCTTTTCAAGTATACTCATTTCCGGTCTGCCGGTAGTATGAAATTCGATAGCATTGAGTATATCTTCATCATCTATCCCAAACTTTTCATTTGCCAGGAAACGCCCTACCTTGGCATGTAGCAGAAATGGATTCCGGTATTCTATCTCAGATACCGGGATATGATTCTTGTTGCATATCTCTATACGCTTCTTATTGCTAAGGCATTTGGCGCAATCATGCAGAAAACCTGCAGTCATTGCTTTTTCAACATCCACATCATATATCGCGGCAAGAGAACCGGCCGTATATGCGACACCGACTGTGTGGTTATATCTTCTTTCGTCCAGCTCTTTTTCCATTGCTTTGCGCATCTTATTCAGATCATATGACATATTCCGCCTCCAATGAAACATATGATAATTTCATTTTGTACATATCCTGATATGACACCTTCTTACTTATATAATATTACAACATGAATGTTTAGAAAACCAGCATCAGAACAAAATCATTACTTTTGATACATATATATTTTTTTGCTGATTATATAATCAAGTGTCCTTTTAGGGACTCTCGATCTGCACCACTGTATATCACCATTTCTTAGCTTTGTTCTGATCTCAGTAGATGAGATATCCATCTTCTCAAAATTTACTATCCTTATGTCACAGTCAAACTTTTTCTTTATCTCTGCTATCTTATCTTCCATATCAGAACGTTCAGACATATCGCGCACTGCTGCAAGAATGATACACTCTGACGCAATAATATCGGGATTTTTCCATGAATCAAAATACATTAGAGAATCTGCGCCAAGAATGAAATAAAGTTCAGAATCCGGCATTTTCTGCTTTAACTCTGATAATGTCTCATAAGTATATGTATAACCTTTTCTTTTTATATCGATATCGGATACGCTGAATCTGCTATTATCTGAAACTGCGAGTCTTGTCATTTCCAGCCTGATATCTGCCGGCACCATGTCAGTCTCTCTCTTATGATACGCTATATTATCAGGGATAAATATAACACCATCAAGAGTATACTGATTCATCGCGCATTCCGCGAGCTTAAGATGAGCATTATGGATCGGATTAAATGTTCCGCCCATTATCCCTATCTTATTCTTCTTCATTTTCCTTCTTCCCTGCATGCTGCACTACAGGCAATATTATCTGCGGATTTTTTTTATCAGGCTTATATAGCACAAACCTTCTTCCCGTGACAGCAACTAACGTTGAATGCGTGCGCTCTGCTACCATATTGGCTATCTCTGTGATATCCTGAGTACAGTTTTTGAGTACAGTCACCTTAACGAGCTCACGTGTATTGAACGCTTCTGCGATAAGATCCGTGACTTCAGGTGTAAGCGTAGATTTTCCAATCTGTATTATTGCATTTTCATTGATTGCAAGGCTTCTGAGATATGCTCTCTGTCTGCTTGTAAGTTTCATCATAACCTCCATACTTTGACTCAGAAAAATATTGAATCACTAAAGAACCTAAATCATAACACAATTGCTGCTTTTGACACCGACATCATAATATTAACATAAAATACCAATATCAGTCCTCAAAGAATTCAAAACTGTGACCATAAAGACGTACAGTATCTCCTTCTTTCATTCCCATTGCCTTCAGATCCGCGATGATTCCACTGTCTTTGATAAACTTCTGGAAGAAAATGAATCCCTTTTCAGCCTCAAGATTAGTATTCACAAGCATCTTTTCAATACGTGGTCCTTCAACAACATATTCTCCAGTCTTATTGTCAAATGAAACTGTATATGGATCCTGTGTGAACGCAAATTCTTTCTCGGGATTCTCTTCTGATTCAAATACGACCGGTGCCTCGTGAATCTCATCAAGTTCTTTTTTTATCGCATATATAAGCTCTTTTACTCCACTGCCGCTGATCGCTGCGATAGAAAATACCGGTGTGTCCGGCTCAAATTCTTTCTTTAATCTTGCAACCGGATCTTCTGAAACGTCGGGACTTATCATATCAACTTTATTTGCAGCGATTATCTGCGGCTTTTTGATAAGTTCCGGATCATATTTTTCAAGTTCCTTATTGATCGCATAGACATCTTCTACCGGATCGCGTCCTTCGATCGAAGATGCATCCACAACATGAACAAGTACCCGCGTACGCTGGATATGGCGCAAAAATTCATGACCTAGTCCGGCTCCGTCTGAAGCTCCTTCGATAAGACCCGGAATATCTGCCATAACAAACCCATGTGATCCATCTATATCTACAACTCCGAGATGAGGGCTGATCGTAGTAAAATGATAATCAGCTATCTCAGGTCTTGCATTCGATACTTTAGTAAGAAGTGTTGATTTGCCGACATTAGGAAAGCCGATGATACCAACATCTGCTATGACCTTAAGTTCCATTGCAAGTTCCATCTCTCTTGCCGGCTGCCCCGGCTGCGCATATCTTGGAGCCTGCATCGTACTAGTCGCATAATGCTGATTACCGTTTCCACCAAGTCCGCCCTTTAACAGGCAATATTCTTTGGTGTCTCCGGACATATCGATAATGACCTTTCCTGTCTGGACATCCCTTATGACAGTACCTTCCGGCACTTTTATCCTAAGGTCTTCACCGCTTTTTCCTTTGCACTTCTTTTTTTGACCTTCAACGCCGTTTTCAGCACAATATCTATGAACATTTCTGAAATCGGCAAGCGTATTAGCTCCGGGATCGACGACAAATACTATACTTCCGCCATTACCGCCATCACCGCCATCAGGTCCGCCTGCTGGTACAAATTTTTCTTTTCTGAACGAAACATGACCGTCGCCGCCCTTGCCGCTCTTTACTATTATTCTTGCATGATCTGCAAACATCCAGGTAATCCTTGTCTCCATCACATATGATGGTAAAAAAGGCTCCAAACATCAGATGTTTGAAGCCTTACATAAAGCATGGTCAAATAAGATATTATTTGTTTTCCACAACAGCTTCTTTAGGATATACAGAAGCCTGCTTCTTGTCACGTCCAACTCTTTCAAATCTGAGTGTTCCATCTACAAGAGCAAATAATGTATCATCACCACCGATGCCTACATTTACACCGGGATGGATCTTAGTTCCGCGCTGTCTGTAGATAATGTTTCCAGCCTTAAGGAACTGACCATCAGCTCTCTTAGCACCTAATCTCTTTGACTCGGAATCACGTCCGTTCTTTGTAGAACCAACGCCCTTCTTATGAGCAAAAAATTGAAGGTTCATATTCATCATGATCTTATACCTCCTTGATCGATATTCTGCAATACTTCTCTCCGTACTGCTTTTCTATGTTCTGCAGTCCTAATATCATAGATTCCATCAGAACCTTTGATGTATCCTGCAGACGGCTGTTGAATTTACAGGTTATCAGACCTTTCTCTTCATCGCCGCTTACTTCCATGGATTCATGAGTTATCTCATCAAGAGAATTTATCGTATTGATAACAAGCAAAGAAACTGCGGAACAGACTATATCCTTGCCACATCTGGCAAATTCGGCATGTCCATTGCATATGAATGCTGTAAATTCACCATCTTTATCTTTGTTAACTGCGATATCAACCATAAAATCCTGCATTTCCGCTGATTAAGCGTTGATCTTTTCAATCTTGACTTTTGTAAAAGCCTGTCTATGACCGTTTTTCTTGTTATACTGCTTTTTAGGCTTATAACGAACAACAAGAACTTTGCGGTAACGAGCCTGATCTGTAACTGTTCCGGTAACTGTTGCTTTCGCAGCATCTTTACCGAACTTAAGTCCATCATTCTCTACTGCGATGACTTTATCAAATGTGATCTTTGATCCTATCTCAGAATCAAGCTTCTCAACTTTGATCTCATCACCTTCGGAAACTTTATACTGCTTCCCGCCAGTTTCAATTATTGCGTACATAGGGCACCTCCTATTTTTAAGATTACTCGCTGGCTTCGGCGGCACCCTGATGGGTACACTTTAAGCCACGCCACGCGGCATACTCATATACTATACCAATGGTACGAACGAATGTCAATGTTTTTCTTGATTTTCAGAATCTCATCATACCTTTTGAAAACAGATAAGCGGCGATCTGACTGCGTGAACTGAACGTCTCATTCGCAAGCAGATCCGCGACCTCTGCCTGTGAGTAAAATCCGGCTTCTATACTCTCGTTTTCCTCTTCACCCTTTTGAGTTATCACACCGTCTACATGCACGACTGCCAGGCTGCTCTTTACATCAGCGAGTGCTACCGCCTCAAAACATGGATTCAAAATATCGATGAATTCTGTTACTTCAAGACCTGTCTCTTCAAATAATTCACGTTTTACCGCTTCTTCCGGTGATTCGCCTTTTTCTGACATCCCGGCGCACAGATTATAGACATATCTGCCTACAGCCATACGAAATTCTTTAAGAAGAAGCATCTCATTTTTATCATTAAGCGCAAGTATCGCAACACCATTTAACATGCATCCGATATCATCTGCCTTCTCAATGTGATGCAGACTGACCATCTCATATACTTTGTCATTTCCTGCCTTGTTGCTGTAATCAAGCTCGTAACCTTTAAGGTAATGACCTTCATATACCTGTTTTATATCTTTGATCTCAGGCTTTCTGTCGTTCATCTGTTTCCTTTCATCAATACGTAAGCCACTGTTCACTGAAACGCTTATATTTCTTTTCGCGCGTTATCTCCATAAGTCCAAGCTTCGTTATATCAATACATTTTGATTCCACACAGTCTTTTGACAGAAGATCTTTCATATGTGACAAGAGTTCATCTATATGAGACTGTTCCTCCATGTTGATAAAATCAACAAGTATCATGCCCGAAATATTTCTGGCCGTAAGCTGCACTGCGATTGCATCTGCAGCTTCCATATTCGTGCGGAATACAGTATCTTCCTTATTTCTGCCGTTAATATTCTTTCCTGTATTTACATCGATAGCACATAATGCTTCTGTCTGTTCGATGTAGAGAAAACTTCCGGATTTTAGCCATACTTTCTTTTCAAGGAGCGAATGTATCGCCGTTTCAAGTGAATACAGGGCTGTTATCGGATAAGAGCTATCATCGTAGAATCTTATGCTCTTGCCTTCAGGGATAAGCCCTTCCATCCGTGCTTTCTCGAGACGTTCAAATATATCTTTCTGGTCTGTAACGATCTCATAATATGAATAAGCCGGTATATTAGAGATAAATGTTCTGATCTCGGAAGTAGGTTCGAACAATTTTGATCCCTTTGTACGCTGTCTGTAATGATCAAAGATATTATCCATTTTGCTGCAAAGCTCGGAAGCTTCTTTTTCCGCCCGTATCTTTTCTTCAGCCGACAGTTCATCCTCATTAGGATCCGTGACAGCATTTGTACGGATTATTATCTGGTACCTTTTGGAAAGCTCCCTGAGTATCTCATTTTCATTCCATTCATGCTGAACTTTTCTTGATAATTTATGAGATACACAGAGTCCCGTTGCATCTGAATTGATGACACACAAATATCCCTGAAGTGATATGCTGCTTGAAAGTCCCGGCTGTTTCTGTCTCGTAGGTTCAGTCGCCACCTGTGCCATTACAAGCTCACCAGAGCGCAGATTTCCATCATATTCTCTGTCGCACAGATATACTTTCTCATTATATCTTTCATCTATCGGAAGATAATATTCAGTCTTTGATCCGACATCGATAAATGCTGCATGGATCGACGGGATATATCTGACAACAGATCCTATGACTACTGTACCGACAGATATCTCTCCGGATGCACAGCAGTGTATCCTTCTTATCTGTTTTCCTATCATAAGAAGAGATACTGATTTCCCGTTTAATTCTGTTATGATTATTCTGCCGTCATTCATATATTACTTGGCCTCACGTCTGGCAAGTTCGTCTGTAATATCTTCCCACGTCACATTCTTCTCTGCCATAAGCACCATCATATGATACAGAAAATCAGCGATCTCATATTTGACTTCATTAGCATTAGGGTTTTTGGCAGCGATAACGATCTCAGTAGACTCTTCTCCTACCTTCTTAAGTATCTTGTCTATTCCTTTGTCAAATAAGTAATTTGTATATGAACCCTCACGAGGATTGACTTTTCTGTCGATTATCGTAGCATATACATGTTCAAGCACTTCAAGAGGATTTGCCGCATTGCATTCCTTTGCAGCGATTTCGTTAAAGAAGCATGAATGTGCGCCTGTGTGGCATGCTGCGCCTATCTGAGAGACTTTTGCAAGTATAGTATCAAGATCACAGTCAGCTGTAAGCGACTTCACGTACTGGAAATGACCGCTGGTCTCTCCCTTTAGCCAGAGTTCCTGTCTGCTCCTGCTGTAGTAAGTCATCATTCCGGTCTCAATCGTCTGTTCAAACGATTTTTCATTCATATATGCGACCATAAGAACTTCACCTGTCTTATAATCCTGAACTACGACAGGAACAAGACCATCGCTGTTTTTCTTGAAATCATTCCATGTGAATTTAGGCTCAAAAGTATTTACATCTATCCCTCCGCGCCTGCACATAGCCTTTATTGTCTGAAGTTCCTTCACATTAGTATTGACTGCATTTCCACTTAAGCCTTCAATATTTTCATTTCCCAGAAGTTCTATGATCTTATCAAGAGATACTTCCGGTATCGAAAGGATGAACGGAATAGATGAGCCATAGACCTCAGCAGGAATCACCTTGGCGTTCACCAGTATCATCCCGCAGAGATATTTTTCAGCAAGTTCTATATTTTCCGTGATCTGCGAATCATCCGAAACGCAGGCCATTATCTTGTCGCTGCCGAATTTCTCCGAAACCTCTTTTGTGATCTCTACATTTCCACGTTTTGAATAATTCAGGCATGCTTTGCTGCATCCGGCATAAAGAAGTTTCTTTATATCTTCCATACGCGC
>JAGPKJ010000138.1 GCA_018053995.1 Lachnospiraceae bacterium
AAGCGGAAGTATCCAGATTAGATTTTCTGAAGCACTTACCATACTTCCATTTTTCACCCCCGCTGCCGTTCCCGGTCTTGCAGTCGGCTGCCTTCTTTCCAATATACTTACAGGTTGCGCAGTCCCGGACGTCATATTTGGTACGCTCGCAACACTCATCGGTGCATTTGGTACACTAAAGATAAAAAAGCACAAATGGCTCACACCTCTTCCGCCAATAGCGGCAAATACGGTGATAGTTCCACTTGTGCTCTATTATGCATATGGGATCCGTCCAATATGGATGTCATTTATTACAGTAGGGATAGGCGAGATCATCTCTTGCGGAATTCTCGGGCTGCTTCTACAAAAGAGCCTTCAGAAATACGCTTCTCGTCTCTTCACTCCTCAGTACTGATATATGTAATGTAACTGCACCCTTCCTGACCAAGAGTATCTGACAGATGATCTGTCTTTACTTTACCTAGCGTTCCCTCTGAAGGATCAAATACAACGGTCTCCGTACTGTTGAATCCGGTCAGGAGTACAGCGGTGCCATCATTCTTCACGACCATCACAGGAACATCGATATTCAGATAATATTCTACTGCATCCAGGCTGCAGCCTGTAAGATCCAGCACCTCGATATCCGGGATATTCTTCGCCATGATATCGACAGGTGTTGTTCCCTGTTCTATCATATATTCCGTATCTAGTGATATTCCATTATACTGCATTATCGTATCTATACATGTCGATATCGATCTGTCTGATGATACTTTTTCAGGCGTCTTTATTGCCATGATCTGATTTCTGTCATCTCTGTCTGCCTTTATCCATATTATCCTTCCGGCATCGTCTGTAACTGTTCCCGCATCAGCATACGCCCTATTGACTGCTTCTGATGCGCCATCACATATTGTCTCCATTCCCCTCATACTATATACATAATAATGGACTGTCTGCTCTGTATCGGCAGTTATATCAGTTTCTCTGCTGCCCTCATAGACTGCCATCTGCGGTGACAGATGCTTCATCGTTCTTCCATCTATCACCTTCTTGACATGTATTGCTGTAACCTCACCAAGAGTTTCGGAAGTCGTGCTGATCACGCTATTGCTCCCTGCCGTTTCCTTGTCTGTATCCATTATCTGATCATCACCGGCATCATCATATCCGCCATCATCACTCTTCTTTATTCTCTTGAGATCCATCTGATTTCCATTTATACTACATGATATCGTATATATACCAGACTTTTCGTATGTCTTAAGCTTCTCTCCTTCTGCGCTTTCGATAATGATCTTATACATCGGGAATGTAACACTTCCGGTGCCGTCCTTTATCACATCAGACGCGTGAGCTACTCCATATACAAGATTTTCCTGCATGAATCCAAGCGGCATGATATAATCGCCGTTATCTGCCGCGATTTTTTTCATTGTGCCATCATTCATATTGATGCATGTCACATTACGACACGCATAATGACTTCCGGTTTCCTGCCACGCTGCAGTCTCACCTGTATCTGATATCCTAATATCGTCTTCATTAAGCCCTGATATTACTTTTTTATTTTCCCGGGTAGTCATATCAACAGTATAGATTGCACCATCTAACATGAAATAGCATGTACCTGATTTATTCACATATGATAGTTTTTTGATGTCTCTTGAAACGATGTCCGCAGACTTGTTAGAATCTACATAGACATTTTCTTCTACCGTATCCTGCATACTGCTGTAGCTATAAAAGGCGGCTCCTACATGTCCCTCGTGGATTCCCCTGTCCATATATCCGTGTACAACAAATTGAACATTACCTGTCTCATCGACGTTAAGGATCCGAATTCCATAGTCTTTATAATTTGTTCTTGGATCATCCATATCGTTCGTCGAAAATCCAAATATCCTTATCAGCTTGTTATCCGTAACATTATACGAAAATAAGGTTCCTGCATTTACAAACGCAAAAACGTTGCCGCCGTCACTCTCAACAAAATCCAGATCTGATGGTTCAATACCTATCTCAAGTGTACCGTTCCCTGTCGTGATATTCTTCTCACTGAATACTTGTTCTGTGTCGCGCTCATAGTCCAAAAGAAATACTCGTTCCTTGCCGCGACGAAGCCTGAAATACTCATTCACGTAATAATATGTATCTGTTTTCTTGTCTGATTTTGTGGAAATAACATAGAAAATATGGAATACACCAACGTTGCCACATATCTCACGTATATCTATAACCGGATCTGATACCTGCACAGGAGCAAGACCGCCCCAGGTTATCATGTCGTAGCTGCTGTGTATATCCACCTTGCCAAGTGAAGAACCCGAACTATCCGAATCTGATTCAATATACGTTGTTATATCTGTAGGTCTGCTTCTGTCAAAAGTAGCATCATGAAAGCTACGTACAAATTTGAGCTCATAATCCACTTCCGATTCAGTCTGCCTTATCCTTGAATAATATCTTATAGTATCGTCTTTTTCTCTGCTGCCTGCTCCTGCCGGACAGAGCTTATAGACAAGCATATATTCCTTTTCCGGTTCGATAAGATCTTTTATTGCAAAGCTTCCATGATATACTCCGTTCTTATCCTCACTAAGATCTTTAACCTGCGTATCCTCAATAAGACGACTTCCATCCATACTACGTATCTCATATGAAAAACTTTCCGGTCTCTCACTGCAGTTGTCTATCCTGAATTCTATCTTACGCGAATCGTCTACAGTAACAAGATTATCCCTAAGATACTGACACTCCATCTGCTCAGCATATCCATGCAGACAGTCAACTTCCTGGTCTCCGTACATCATCGTTATCACAGGAAATGATGCACCAGACATCTCCGCAGTCGTATCGTCACTATCGCGGTTCATCAGATATCCTGCTATTATACATGCAAGAGTAAACACAACTATGTAATAAACTATCTTGATCATAATCTTTTTCATATGTTGACTTTTATTTCCTCTGAGAGTAGTCTTTTACTAAAAAGGAGATGCCCTATGTCATATCCTGTTATCTTCCGTAAACGCCTGATACCTGATGAATGTATCGAACTTCGTGACGATGTCATACTGGAATATACCCCCGGACTCATCATCACGTCATGGAATGCGCTTAAACCGAAGAAGGATCTTCATCATGGTTTCTCATGCTATTATCCTGACCGTGGCTATAAGGTCAGCCGCTTCTGCGACAAAAACGACAATCTGCTCTACTGGTACTGTGATATCGTTGATTATTCATATTCTGATGATAAGAACAGTCTCACCGTAACCGATCTGCTTGTCGACGTCATCATATATCCTGATGGATATGTAAAAGTCGTTGATCTTGATGAACTTGCCGAGGCATCTCGTCTAAATCTTCTTTCCAAAGCAGATATGGAAAAAACCCTTGTATGCCTGAACTCACTGCTTGGCGAGATCTATCATGACCGTTTTTCTGAACTGACAAAACCCATTACCCGTTATATCTGAACATTTATTATACTATATATGCGCTGTCACATCATATTTCCGATTTTACTTAATAGAATATATGACCTCCGATCGCATACCTTGGACTTATCCCATCTATTGGTGTTCTAAAGAACAGACAATCACTCACTACTGTTGTCCCCGACATTGCTTCATCAGCAGCCTGATAACAGCTTGCTGTTGCGCGTCCTTCCGCAAGTGCAAGAGCAAGTCTTCCGCTTGCTACAGGTGAAAACTGTTTTCTCTGATATATGACTCCCACTACTGTATCTGGAAATACAGCGCTCAGAACTCTGTTCATGACAACAGAACCTACTGCCACCTGACCGGTGTATGGCTCTCCTCCGGCTTCACAGTAGATCAGATTAGCAAGAAGATATCTGTCTCCGTCGGCAAATTGTACCTGAGATATGTCACGCCAGCTTGACTGTGCTGCAAGCTGTGTCATAGCCTCTTCCTTGGCTAGCTGTGCTTTAAGGTTGGCTATATTATCATTCTGTGCCTGTATCTGCTGTTCATACTCCAGGCACTTCTGTTCAGCGGAAGATATCTGCGACGAATATGCGCTTATATTTCCCGATGTGGTACTCACCATTCCTGATATCTTACTCTGCTGTGCCTGCACCTTAGCCTGATACTCATCCATCTTCTTTTTATCAGCTTCAAGTGATGCCTTTGCTTCCTCAAGCTTCTTTTGTTTCTGCTCAAGATCAGCCTGTGCTTCTTTATAATTCTTAAGCACCTTCTGCTGATAAGATGCAAAATCTTCAATATAAATATCTCGATTTATGATATCCGAAAAATTACCTGATTTCAGTAATATCTCCATATACAGTGTCGTTCCCTGTTCATACTGAAAACGAACCTGTTTCTTCATTGCTTCATACTGAGCATCCTTCACGGCTTTAGCCTCAGTCACTTCATCTTCTGTCTTTTTTATATCAGCATTTGCACTGTCGATCTTGTCCTGCTGATCGGATATCTTACCCTCAAGATCCGCAAGATTATCGCTGACTTCAGACAGTTGATCATTAAGGCTGTCGAGTGTCCCCTCAAGAGAAGATTTAGCATCGTTCATATCATCGATGCTTCCCTTTGTCTGGTTTAACTGCTGTTCAGTCTGATTTTTTTCCTGTTGGGCTTTATTCAGTTTGCTCTTCGTATCTTCCCTGGCCTTGGCATCGATCGAACAAAGGCTCGATAAAGTAATGACCAGCGCAAGCATTACGGCTATATTCCGCCTACCGATCAAA
>JAGPKJ010000006.1:0-41114 GCA_018053995.1 Lachnospiraceae bacterium
GGTCGCAACAGAATCTTTTTTGTTAATCAACGAATCCCTTAAGCAGTCGTAACCTTGTGTCTATCGTTTCACTGTACTCTGTTGTGACCTTGCTTATCGGGGCATAGTTTCCCCTAGCACAGCAGGGTATAGAACATCGTAAGCAAGTTTATAAAACCAGTGTGCTTTCGCCCCACACTATCGCTTGCTCCCCCTGTCTACCTCATCAGCAGACCGAAAGCCCGTCTATCATCCCCTGTATGTATATCCTGATGATTCTTGCAACATCCGGACACGCATTCCTAAAATATCCAAACACGGATTATTATAATTCCCGGACACGCATTCCTATATTATCCGGACAAGTGAACATCTTATAATCCTGTCTTTAGAATTCATTACGTACATTTTGATGAGTCAACAAAATGTGATGTTCGAAACCAATGATAGCGGATTTGTTTGGATGTATTAGCTTGCTGGTTCAGAAAAAGATTTCTAAGAACTTCACTGCAAGGAAATACGCACAAGCCTTAACGGATGTACTGCGGAAGTTCTTTCTGAGATAAAAGAAAATTTCCCATATTTGACAATTCCTTGAATAAATATTATTATTCAGTCATAAAGGTGCTACCAATAGCAAACGGTTCACCTTAGTTAATGGTTATAAAAAAGCGACCATCACTTTTGGGAAGGGCGGTCGCTTTTTTGATGCCTATCTTTTCTATATGGCTTTCACCGGGATTATTCATACATTTTTATCAATCGACTAAACTCATCCTGTGCTGATTCAAACGTTCCTATAAGGTATCCCTTTTCTGAGTTATATTCCGACAAGCCTCTGTAATAGTACATTTTGTGACTTTCATCGACTATAAATGGAATTATATTATTTCTGAGGCATTCTCTGAACAGTATAAGTCTTCCAACTCTTCCATTGCCGTCCTGAAACGGATGAATTCTTTCAAACCTGAAATGAAAATCCGTTATATGTTCTAATGTGATCTCTTCCAGATTGTCATACCAGTATAGAAGATTCCTGATATTCTCTGAAACTTGTTCCGGTTTACAAGTTTCAAGTCCACCGACAGTGTTAGCAGCTTTCTTGTAATCTCCTACTGCAAACCAATCCAGATTGCTATCTGCTGTGTTTGATTTAAGGATTCTATGATACTCTTTTATCAGTCTTTCAGAAAGAGGCTCCATGATACTATCAAGCATATAGTCAAAACACTTGAAATGATTGACCATCTCAATGATGTCATTTACATTTTTCGTTCCATCTATTGTGTTTGTCTCGTATATATAACGTGTTTCATCTTTTGAAAGTTTGCTTCCCTCGATTCTGTTCGAGTTATATGCAAATAGTATCTGTACTTCATGATACAGACCATTTGACAATTTTATTTTCTTCTCATCCAGGAAACGCTGTAATAATATTGAGTTCTGCCTTTCAATAGTGATAAGATCTGAGATACTGCATCCAAGTTCAGTACAGATCGCGTCAATTACAGTTAATGAGACTGGCTCATTTTTCTTAAACTTTGCCATAGTTGTTGAAGATATATGTAATTTCTTCATTAGTTCTGTCTGAGTGATCCCGTATTTTTTCAACATTGGTTTCAGATTATATCGAATCATTTTTGTCTCCTTTCTGCATTTTCTTTGCTAATGTAAATATTATACAAGTTTTATTTACAAATGTAAATATTCGTAGATAATGTACGCGTCGATCCGAGCTTTTCGTGACTGCGTCACGAAAAATTCGGATGCGCGTTGCGCATCCGAATGCTCTGTTCAAAAAGACCCGTGATGCATGCAAGCATGCTCGCGGGTCTTTTCTCCATAGCGCTCTTATCTGTTTATTCGCGTCAGTTGTTGACGAGTTTATCTCTGTCGCTCCAGCTGTACATTGCACGGATCTCTTTGCCGACTTTCTCTGAAGGGTGCTCTGCTGCTCTCTTTCTCATCATCTTGAAGTGTACCTGTCCACCTGCTGGTGACATGTCAAGCAGGAAGTCTTTTGCAAATGTGCCATCCTGAATGTCTGTAAGGACTTTCTTCATTGCTTTCTTTGTGTCATCTGTGATGATCTTAGGTCCTGTGATATAGTCGCCATATTCAGCTGTGTTAGATACTGAATAACGCATTCCTTCGAATCCTGACTGATAGATGAGGTCTACGATGAGCTTCATCTCGTGGATGCATTCGAAATATGCATTTCTCGGATCATATCCTGCTTCGCAAAGTGTATCAAATCCAGCCTGCATAAGTGCTGCAACGCCGCCGCAAAGGACTGCCTGCTCACCAAAGAGGTCTGTCTCTGTCTCTGTTCTGAATGTTGTCTCAAGAACTCCGGCACGTGCTCCGCCGATTCCTGCTGCATATGCAAGTGCTCTTTCTTTAGCCTTGCCTGTTGCATCCTGCTGTACAGCTACGAGCATCGGAACGCCCTTGCCAGCCTGATACTCACTTCTTACTGTATGTCCCGGTCCCTTAGGTGCGATCATAGTAACATCAACATCTGCGGGCGGATTGATAAGGCCATAATGGATATTGAATCCGTGTGCGAACATCAGCATATCTCCTGCCTTAAGGTTAGGAGCGATATCTTTCTTGTACATTCCGGCCTGAAGTTCATCATTGATAAGGATCATGATGATATCTGCCTGCTTTGCAGCTTCAGCGGCTGTATAGACCTTAAGTCCCTGAGATTCTGCTTTTGCCCATGATTTTGAGCCTTCATAAAGACCTACGATAACATCGCATCCTGAATCCTTAAGGTTCAGTGCATGTGCATGTCCCTGGCTGCCGTAGCCGATAATAGCTATTTTCTTTCCCTTAATAAGATTAAGGTCACAGTCTTTTTCATAATAGATTTTGTTTTCCTGGTTAGCCATCTTTTTTCCTCCATATGATGTTTTTATTTATGCTGAAAGGTTCGTATACCTTTTAGTATCTGAGTTTATAGAAGCTTTGTTCAAAATCTGTAATGCATTCTTATAGCAAATAAGATCATCTAATCAAGGTAAGTCACGTGCTCTGTTCCTCGTCCAAGCCCCGTAATGCCTGTCCTTGCAAGTTCAAGGATCTCATATCCATCGAGCAGATTGATAAATGCATTTATCTTATCCTGATTGCCCGTGATCTCAACAACAAGCGAATCAGGGCTTACATCAATGATGTTTGCACGGAATATATCTGCTATCGCAATAACTCCCTGTCTTCTTTCCGCATTGACTCTCACCTTTATGAGTGTAAGTTCGCGGTAAACGCTGTCATCCGGTTTTAATTCTTTGATATCTCTTACATCTATAAGCTTTGCGACCTGCTTCTCGATCTGTTCGAGTATATCGTCGTCGCCTGTAGTCACTATCGTGATCCTCGTATATCTTGGATCTGCTGTGACACCTGCTGTTATACTTTCGATATTATAGCCTCTTCTTGAGAAAAGACCTGCTATACGGCTAAGAACACCCGATGTATTGTCAACAAGAAGCTGAAGTACTTTTTTATTCATCTCTTTGCTCCAATCAGTATCTCTATCCGAAACGATTAAACTGATTGTAGCACTTATTTTTATAATGTCAAATAAAATCAATCAAAAAGTGCAAAATAACGTATTTTCGCCATTTTGCACTTATTTTATCATATATGGTTGATATTATTTATTCCTATCTGTATCTATGCACTTTGGAAGCGCCAGCGTCCCTGTTCTCGCAACCTCTACAATCCCTACTGCCTGAAGCATATGGATAAGCAGTTCCGTCTTTTCCGGTACATCACAGAACTGGATCATGATCTGATTCTTGGACATATCTACGATTGATACTTTCATCATCTCACAGATCTCCATGATCTCCTGACGTGATTTGACATTATAATGTACTTTGATGAGCATAAGTTCACGGCTGACACTGCTTATCTCGTCAAATGTCTTGACCTTAATGACATCAAGCTTTTTATTAAGCTGTTTTTCTATCTGTTCTATCGTACGTTCATCGCCTGATGACACGATAGTCATGCATGAGACCTCTTTATCATCAGTCTCACCAACCGCAAGCGAATCAATATTAAAGCACCTTCTGGCAAATAGTCCGGCAACTTTGCTAAGTACGCCTGCACGGTTTTCTACAAGTACCGAATAGATACGTTTCATATTTCACGACCTTTCATAACCGGCATCCGGATGCCGAATGTCATTTCACTGTATCCATAGGATCGACCATACATTCGAGTATGACTGATTCTTTATCATCAAGGAATTTTTTGATCTCTTTATCGCATGATCTCATATTCGAAAGACGCTGATAATCAATACCGAATGCCGGAGCAAGCTTCTCAAGATCAGGACTTCCATCAAGATTTACGACCGAATAATGATCTTTATATGTATAATGCTGATATTCTCGAACCATTCCCAGATAATCGTTGTTCATTACGATTATCTTGATCTTGATCCCGTGCTGTCGCATTGTTGCAAGTTCCATCATCGACATCTGAAATGATCCGTCACCACAGACTGCGACTATCTGTTTCTTCGGCTGTGCAAGTCTCGCACCAATGGCTGCCGGGATTGAATATCCCATAGTTCCCATACCGCCGGAAGTAAGGAATCTTCCACCCTCTCTTATTGTATGATATCCGCATGACCATATCTGATTTTGTCCGACATCTGCTACATAGATGCTGTCATCATCCATTGCATCCGAAAGCTTTTTTATAAATTCTGCAGGATCAACATAATCAGGATTCGGATGACGTACAGGTTTCATTTCTTTTCTATATCCATCAAGAACATCTACCCAATCATCATGTTCACAGTCAATCTCTTCTTTTAACATTTCATTTAAGATATTTCCGGCATCACCAACCAGTGGTATCGTCGGGCCAACATTTTTGCCGATTTCAGCCGGATCAGCATCCATGTGCACGAGCACCTTATTTTCCATGATAAGTTCAGGCTGGCTTACCGCTCGGTCTGCTGCTCTCGCACCGACCATGATAAGAAGATCAGATTCATTCATCGCACGATTAGCATACGGCTTACCGTTATTTCCGACCATTCCGTAAAATAAAGGGTGTTCTGTCGGCATTACACCAAGTCCCATCATAGTCGACACGACCGGTATCTTATATTTCTCTGAAAGAGCCCTAAGTTCCGGAGCTGCTCCGCTAAGATGAACACCACCTCCGGCACAGATAAGAGGACGCTTAGCTTTGGCAAGTTCGCTCATGACTTTCTTGATCTGAACGATATGTCCTTTGATCGTCGGTTTATATGTCCGCATATTCACTTCATCAGGATACTTGAACTTGCTTATTGCCTTATTCTGGATATCACACGGTATATCTACAAGAACAGGTCCGCGGCGCCCTGAATTCGCAACATAAAATGCTTCTTTCATGATACGTGGTATATCATTTACATCTTTCACGAGATAACTGTATTTTACAAATGACTCTACTGCTCCCGTGATATCAGCTTCCTGGAAAACGTCTGATCCCAAAAGAGATGAATCGACCTGACCCGTTATGCACACGATCGGTATACTGTCAGCAAATGCAGTCGCAATACCTGTTATAAGGTTCGTTGCTCCTGGACCTGACGTTACTGCGCAGACTCCGACTTTCCCTGATGTCCTCGCGTATCCGCTCGCTGCGTGTGCAGCGTTCTGCTCTGAGCGAACAAGTATCGTTCTAATATCAGAGTTCAGGATACTATTATAAAACGGGCATATCGCAACACCCGGATAACCAAAAACATACTTTACATCTTCCTCTTCAAGACATTTTACTAACGCATCTGCACCGATCATCTGATCACTCCCTTAACTTATCATCTGCCAAATAAATTAGCCATTGGTTCAACTACTGCTTCAAGATCCGATATTGCTTTGTTAAGTCCTTCAAAGTCTACACTCTGAAGTTTCTTCATCGAATCACTCACTGTCTCTGAATTCGTTTCAATGAAGCTTGTCACTTCGCTTGTCATCGAGTTTACACCTTCGATAGCTTCATTTGCATTATTAAGTGTATCTGTCGCTTCCTCCAGCGCTTCATCGGCATGATTGATCATCCGGACTGCCGGTGGAAGTATTACACAGAGTGCGACGATAAATGCCGCAAGAATCGCTGCGAGCACTACTGTAAGAATCTTTGTGTAAAAGATCTGTTTCTTGGAATTTATTCTTATGATTTCTTTCAAACGTTCCAGTTCCATATCAAGATCCTGACCTGTTAACTGAGACTTTGCATTTCCGGTGTTTGAAGAATTATTAGGATTCACATTAGGATTTACATTAGGATTCTGATAAACATTCATTCTATCGTCCATTTTCCGCTTCTCCGTTTCTTCGATATGTTTATAGAATTGCTGCTTTTGACACTTACATCATTTTATTACAATATTTATTTTTAGTCCATGATGATTATTATGATGTCAAGTATTTACAGAATTACGAAAGCTTCCAAATGTGGGAACCACATTTTAGGAAGCGAAGCAATTCGTAGTATCATAACAGAATTGCTATTTTGACACCCACTTCATTATGATGTGTGTGAAAAAAACGGATGACCCCACATAACTGAGATCATCCGTTGAATAATGCATCATATCACAATATTAGTTCTTTCAATCACTTGCAGAAGTCGAAGATACCGTATCGATCAAACCTGTCGTGTCCGCAGCTGTTCCTGCATCAGTTGCAGTTCCTGCGTCTGTTCCGTCTGCTGCTAATGTATCTGTAGCAGAGGATTCTGTTGCAGTAATAATCGAGCTTTCTATCGCAGTCTCTGCAGTCTCTGCTTCTGTACTGTCATCAGGGATTTCACCGTGAAGTATCTTAAGGATATAGACGATACGTTTATTGGCACGCTCGTAATACTGACGTCCCTCATCTGCGAGATCCGGATCATACGGCTGCGAAGAATAAGCCTGATGATATAACGTAACGGCCTGATTCATATTGTCCGCCGCGCTGTCGGCAAGATCCTCAATGCTTGAAAACTGTGATGGCACTTCTAATGCCGCCATCTTCTGCGTGGCATCATTTAGTCCGTCAAGCTGTAATAAGAGCTGGTCTCCTGCATCATCCGCATTCGGATCGATATTATTGATAGCGTCATTATACGAAGACACTTCGTCATAATATTCTTCCATAGAACTGTGGTATTCATCAAGTTTACTATCTTTCCCACAGCCTGACACCACAAATGTCAGAGCTAAAAACAATGTCAATATGAAAGATCTGCAACCAGCCGGTTTCTTAGCTTCACAGCACCTGTTATCTCGTGTTTTTCTTGTTATCTTCCATGAACTATTTATCATCTTGATATTCCGGAAATCCCTCATAATTTATTTTGTTCCAAAGATTCTGTCTCCGGCATCACCAAGTCCCGGGCAGATATATGCATTTTCATTAAGGCATCTGTCAACATGACCTACATAGATCTGAATATCAGGATGGGCTTCATGAAGTCTCTTGATTCCTTCCGGTGCAGCTATTATACACATAAACTTTATATTCTTGCCGCCGTGTTCCTTTATAAAATTGACCGCTTCAACACTTGAGCCGCCTGTAGCGAGCATAGGATCAAGAACTACTATCGTACGAAGCTCGATCGGCTTCGGAAGCTTGCAGTAATATTCGTGAGGCTCATGAGTATCAGGATCGCGGTAGAGTCCTATATGACCGACTTTCGCTGTAGGAACAAGAGCAAGCATTCCGCTTACCATTCCAAGACCGGCTCTAAGTATCGGAACTATAGCAAGTTTCTTGCCTGCGATTCTGGGAGATTTGCATTTCTCAATAGGAGTCTCGATCTCGACATCTTCAAGAGGGAGATCCCTGAGTGCTTCATATCCCATCAGGGTAGCTATCTCCTCAATGCAGCTTCTAAACTCATTTGTTCCTGTATTCTTATCTCTGATCTCCGTGATCTTATGCTGAATCAGCGGATGATCCATTATGTAAACTTTATCCATTACTTCATACGGTTGAGACATGATATATTCCTCGCTTTCAAATTTTATGATGCAAGTGTCATAACACAAGTACTGCTTTGGATACTCACATCGTTTTATATATGCACCACTTTATCTATAGTAAATTTATTTATGTTTCAAGTCAACCCGTTGGGGTATCAAAAAATGTACCAAAAAAAGCGCGCTAATTTTGTATTGCATTTTACAGGCCATGTATATATAATCTTAACGATGCAAAAAACAGATATATCTAAGGAGGGAAAAATGGGCGAAAAACAAAAAGCGATATATGACGCCAGATCCCTTGGAAAGCCAAAGATGGCAATCCTCGGACTTCAGCACATGTTCGCGATGTTCGGTGCTACGATACTCGTACCGATCCTAGTTAACAATTATTTCCACGGTGAAGGTATTTCAATTCAGGTCACGTTATTCATGGCTGGTATGGGTACCCTGTTATTTCATTTTTGTTCTAAATTCAAAGTTCCTGCATTCCTTGGTTCATCCTTCGCATTTCTTGGAGGATTCGCAACAATAGCCGAGTTGAATACAGGAATTTTTTCTGGCATGACTTATGGTGAGAAGCTTCCATATGCCTGCGGAGGTATCGTTGTAGCAGGTCTTATCTATCTGGTTCTTGCCGGTATAATCAAGATTGCAGGTGTAGATAAGGTAATGAGATTTCTTCCTCCGGTCGTTACCGGTCCTATCATTATCTGTATAGGTCTGAGTCTTGCTCCTTCAGCGATCAATAATGCTTCTACATGCTGGCCGCTGGCGATCATCGCGCTCTCGATCGTAGTCATATTCAACATCTGGGGCAAAGGTATGTGGAAGATAATCCCTATACTTATGGGCGTAATCATCTCATATCTCGCTGCAATCGTATTCAATGCACTTGGATTCACAAATGCTGACGGATCCGCGATACTTAATTTTGCCGGTGCCAAGGCTGCATCTATAGTCGGTGTTCCGCCTTTCCAGCTTGCCAAATTCAACCTTACAGCTATCCTCGTCATGGCTCCTATATCTATAGCTACGATGATGGAACATATCGGAGATATATCTGCGATATCAGCAACAACAGGAAAGAATTTCATTAAAGATCCCGGTCTTGCAAGAACACTTACAGGCGACGGACTTGCAACAGCACTTGCCGGAATGTTCGGTGGTCCTGCAAATACGACATATGGTGAAAACACAGGCGTTCTTGAGCTCAGCCACGTGTATGACCCAAGAGTCGTACGTATCGCTGCATGTTACGCAGTTCTCCTCAGCTTCTTCCCTAAAGTCGCTGAACTTATCGGTTCTCTTCCATCAGCTATCATCGGCGGCATAAGCTTCATACTTTACGGAATGATATCTGCTATCGGTGTAAGAAATGTAGTCGAGAACAGAGTTGATTTCACAAAGTCACGTAACCTTATAATCGCAGCAGTCATCCTTGTTTCAGGTCTTGGCTTCTCAGACGGACTCACATTTACAATCTGCGGAACATCGATAACTCTTACTTCTCTTGCTATCGCTGCTATCCTTGGTATCGTCCTTAACGCGATACTTCCCGGCAATGATTATACATTTGGCAAGAACCCTGACGGTGATTCCAGCCGCGGTGTAAGCTTCAACAACATCATCGAACCTGATACTGATGTTGAGAAAGAATCAGAGTGACTTTGATCTTTCTGTAAAATTATCATAGTGATTTTGATCTGTCTGTAAAATAAAAGACTGTCAGCATATCGATTCTCTTAAATCGTTGCTGGCAGTCTTTTTTTTAATTCTATTACTCATTCATGCTTATTCACGCTCTTACCTGTCCGTTACCATCTATAAGATACTTATATGATGTGAGCTCCTTAAGTCCCATAGGTCCTCTTGCATGAAGCTTCTGCGTACTGATGCCTATCTCGGCGCCAAATCCGAACTCATTGCCATCAGAGAATCTTGTGGATGCATTCACATAGACACATGCACTGTCTATCTCTTTTCTGAACTTCTCTGCATGTTCCTCATTTTCAGTGATAATAGCATCCGAATGACCGGTATGATATCTGTTAATATGAGATATAGCTTCATCAATACTGCTGACAGTTTTTACGGAAATGATATAGTCAAGATATTCTGTCCCGAAATCGGCTTCAGTCGCCGGAACACTCTCGGGCATAAAAAAGCGCGCTTCTTCATCAGTCCTGACTTCAACATGATTATCCTTCATTGCTTTTGCAAATGCTGGCATGAATTCCGCTTCGATATCCTTATGGACCACAAGCGACTCACACGCATTACAAACTCCGATCCTCTGCGTCTTTGCATTGATGATGATCGGAATAGCCTTTGCGATATCTGCTGCATCGTCAACATATATATGGCAGTTGCCTGCGCCCGTCTGAATGACAGGGATCGTACAGTTCTGGACTATTGCCTGTATAAGTCTCTGGCTTCCGCGCGGTATCATGACATCAACATATTTATTCATTTTCATGAATTCATTTGTGACAGCTCTGTCATTATCTGTGATAAGCTGTATGCAGTCAGGGCAGATCCCACAGTCCGAAAGTGCATCGCGTATTATTCCTACAATAGCTATATTTGAAGTGATCGAATCACTTCCGCCCTTTAGTATGACGGCATTGCCTGACTTAAACGTAAGCCCGAAAGCATCTGCAGTCACGTTTGGGCGGGATTCATATATTATTCCGATAACACCGATCGGGACACGTACTTTACGAAGATGAAGGCCATTCGGTCTGTCCCATTCATCAAGAAGCTCACCGATAGGATCCGGAAGATCTGCTATCTGACGAAGCCCGTCTGCCATAGCTTCGATGCGTTGCGGTGTGAGTGTGAGTCTGTCGATCATCCCGGGATGCATCCCGTTCTTATTTGCCGCATCAACATCAGTCTTATTGCAGTCTATAGCGTGACACTGCTCTGCGATGAGTCTATCTGCTATGTGGCGAAGCGCTTTATTCTTCTGATCTGCTGTATACTTCTGCATCTCAAAAGCTGCCGCTTTTGCATTTTTTCCAATATCTTCAAGACTTAACATATCATGATCCTTTCCGCCAAATATCTCTACTTCATCTTAATTACAGCATCATATTACAATAGTCACTTTTGACAGCCACATCATCCTATGATTACTAACATGCTATTATCGTTGTGTATATCAGGTTTCCGGCTCATTACTGATGAGGAGTTTCATCTTTACGTCCCCGTCTTCCTGCGGCAGGCTGTCATAAAGCTGACAATCGTAACATATGCCAACGCTGTATATGTCACTATGTGCTTTAAGATATCTGTCATAAAACCCTTTGCCATATCCGAGCCTGTCAAGATTTCTGTCAAATGCCACACCCGGTACAACGGCAAGCACATTCTGTCTTTGATTCCATTCAAGTGTCTGATATATCTTTTCAAATGAATTATGTGCATCTGCTTCCGGTTCCGGTATGCCATGATAGCCGCCGAATGCTTCAACCAGCGATTCTATTCTGTAAAATTCCATCAGTCCTTCACGCGGATCAGTGACTTTTGGAATAAAAACGCATTTTGAATCATTTATCGCATGCCTTATTATCCTATGCGTATCTGTTTCATCGTTATAGTTCACATAGCATAGCACATATTCCGCTTTCTTGTATGCACTTGTAGACATGAGTCCCGAGCAGATATCGATATCCATATTACGACGTCTTTCCGGATCGATATAACGCCTATGCTCCAATGCATCTTTTCTTATCTCGCGTTTATTCATTATGCTCATGTGATCCCCTTGCCACATCATGCATCTATATGCTTACTGATTCATCTCTCTTACAAATTCCGGAAGGTCAAATCCATCGTCACGCTTTGATCTGAATACAGTTCCGATATCTTTGCCTGAAATGATCTTATGTATTACCTTCACATCTTTCGCTGACGTTATGACCATATCTATACCACAGGATGTTGCTATCTTCGCCGCCTGAAGTTTCGTGCTCATGCCGCCTGTACCGCTGTCAGAGCCGGTAGATTCTTTTCCCATCTCAAAATACTCATCAGTGAGATCATCGACTTCACTTATAAATTCTGCTTTTGGATTCTTTCTTGGATCGTCCGAATACAGTCCGTCTATATCTGAAAGAAGTATTAGCATATCTGCTTTTACGATAGATGCAACGATCGCAGAAAGCGAATCATTGTCTCCAAACTTTATCTCATATGTCGCGACTGAATCGTTCTCATTTACTACAGGTATAACACCAAGTTTAAAGAGTTCTGTAAAAGTGTTCTGAACATTATATCTGTTCAGATCATCAACAACAGTATTCTTTGTCATAAGTACCTGTGCTGTTACCTGATTATATTCGGCAAATAACTTCTGGTATATCATCATGAGTCTTGCCTGCCCTATCGCCGCGCATGCCTGTTTTACGGCAATAGGATGATCTTCTTTGTCCTCACGGTCGATTTGCACTGCCTTTTTCCCGACTGCGATAGCGCCCGATGATACAAGTACGACATCGATCCCGCTGTTGCGCATATTGCAAAGTTCTCTTATAAGGATATCAAGCTTTGCATAATCAAGATCGCCTGTCTCAGGATGATGAAGTGAGCTTGAACCTATCTTTACTACAACCCTCTTTTTATTCAAAAGAAATTTTCGTATATTCTCCATCTGAAACCAGCCTCCAATACTATTTTTCAGAATACGCGGCTACATTCTCTGCTGTAAGAAGTCCATCCATAGCGGCTGACATTATTCCGCCGGCATATCCCGCGCCTTCACCGCATGGGAATATCCCTGATATATCTTTCGACAAAGACATCCCATTATCACCCCTGACAATTCGCACAGGTGATGAAGTGCGGCTTTCTATCCCTTCAAGGATTACATCCGCATCATCATACATCCTGATCTTTCTTCCAAAAGATCTCATTCCGTCTATGAATGATCTGTTCAGGTTTTCTGACATTATATCATGTACCGGTGCCTCAGTGAACATTCCTTTTATCTGCGGCTCAAATTCCGGATACATCTCATGCATCTTACCTTCCGGCAGCCTTTCACCGTTTACATGGAAAATAAAATCTCCCAGTCTCTCAAATGGTACTCTGCCATTACCGGCCTTGTATGCGTTCTCTTCAAGTTTCCTCTGAAATGAGATTCCCGCAAGGGGATGGTCTGATCCGTAATCAGCAGGACTCACCGTTACAACAACCGCACTGTTTGAATTTCTGCCGTCACGTCCGCTGTAACTCATTCCATTGACCGCAAGTCGTCCTTCTTCAGATGATGCATTTACGACATATCCTCCCGGGCACATACAGAACGTGTATACCCCTCTGCCATCTGCTGATCTCGACGTAAGTTTATAATTTGCCGTAGGAAGATCCGAACCGGTTTCTCCATATTGTGATCTGTCGATAAATAATGCCGGATGTTCCACTCGAAGTCCTACTGCAAACGGTTTTGCTTCCATATCAACACCGTTCTTATAAAGCATATCAAATGTATCTCTGGCACTGTGGCCAAGTGCCAGAACGACCGCATCTGTGTGAAGTTCACTGCCGTCTGATAATATAAGGACATTTGAAGTGCCATCTTTTTTTATTTCCTGAAGACATGTTTCAAACCTGACTTCGCCGCCTAGTGCGATTATCTTATTTCTAAGATTCTTTACTACTGTCATAAGTATATCTGTCCCGATATGAGGCTTCGCATCATAGATTATATCTTTGGGCGCTCCACATTCTACAAATATCTTCAGGACTTCTTCGTTACGTCCTCTGCTGTCCTTAACGACTGTATTTAATTTACCGTCAGAAAATGCGCCTGCACCGCCTTCACCAAATTGAACATTTGATGATGGATCGAGCTTTCCTGTCTGCCAAAAATCCTCTACGTCTTTATGTCTGTTATCTACGTCACGTCCTCGTTCGATGATGATAGGCTCGTATCCATGCTTTGCAAGCATATATCCGCAAAAAAGACCTGCAGGACCCGCACCGACGATCACAGGTCTTTTATTTTCCAGATCTGCTTTAGAACACTCTTTTGCGTCAAATGAAATGTCAAAAGATCTGTGCTCGATGATACGGCATCTGTTCTCCGGAAGATTAAGCTTCTTTATAAATTTCGCTTCTTCTTCGCCAGAGATCACTGACGCAGAATCATTATTCGCATTATTCGCATTATTTCCATTATTCGTATCTTTCAGCGTGACATCAACAGAATACAGATAATAGATATCAGGTTTCGTGCGGGCATCAATCGACTTTCTCGATATCTCCATTTTATCTATCATATCCGGATGTATCTTAAGTACTCCAGCCGCTTTTTTTCTTAGCAGGAACTCTATATCACATTTTCCGGCTTTACCGGCAGATATCTTGATCTGACTTATACGTATCATAATAATCCTTCATTTTCCGTCAACTTATTCTCATTCAAATGATCTCGTTCACATACATGCACTTCTTTTCAGAAGAAATCTATACTTGTGCCAAAGAAGCCGCAGAGCATCCTGCGATATGTCCGCTCGTCCATGCCCACTGCAGATTATAACCGCCGCACGGTCCGTCTATATCGAGCATCTCACCGGTAAAATATATCCCGGGGCAAAATTTTGACTCAAGGTTCTCTGTTATCTCATCATATCCTATGCCGCCAGTTGATGTCTGAGCATCAGTAAACGGTCTTGTGCCTGTCACGTGATAAGTTAATGCTTTCATGATCCTAGCGATACCAGTGATCTCATTTTCACCGGTCGCTGATGCACGATCTATTATGATATCAGCTATGCTCGCGCATACAGTGCCTTCAAGCAGTGCTCTCACATCGATTGAAGAAATATTTTTTGCTTTCTTATTAAGGAATGATAATAGTTCATCCATATTCATCATAGGGACGGTATCTATGCTGCATATAATGTCTCTATGCCCCTTATTCAGCGCATCAGACACATATCTGCTTATGTTGAATACCGGAATCCCTGAAAGCCCATAGTCCGTAAACTGAATCTCACCGGTATCAGATGATATGGTCTCACCATCTATTATCAGTGCGGCAGTTCCCCTCTGCCTTATCTTTGCAGCCTTTTTTAGATCTTTATCTGAGCATTCAAGTCCGCAGAGTGCCGGATATACTGGAATGATACGATGCCCAAAACTTTTTGCTATATCTAATCCGTTTCCGTCAGAGCCCGTCTTGGGAGCTGCCATTCCTCCGCACGCGATGATCACGCTGTCATATGCAGTCCCGGCAGGTTTACATAATGAATCACTTTTTCTATCTTTATCAGTTTCAGAAAACATAACCTTAAACGCGCCGCCGTCTTTTTCAACACCTGTCACGCGCATGCCTGTTTGCAGTTTGATCCCACAATTCTTCATTTTTCTGACAAGGATATCTTTTACTGAAAATGACTGAAATGAGTACGGATAGATATATCCGTCCCTATCATACATGATGAGACCTGCATCTCTGAAAAATGAGATAGTCTCTTGTGTTCCGAATCTTTTGAATAACTCTGATGATCTTTTACCGACAGAGCCGTTATATTCACTTCCGTCTATTCCGGTATGCGTCAGATTGCACTTGCCGCTCCCTGTAAGAAGGAGCTTTCTGCCAGACTTTTCATTTAATTCAAAAAGCGTTACATCAGCGCCTCTATCTGCTGCTGATATAGCTGCCATCATGCCGGAAGCACCGGCTCCGATAACTGCGATTCTCATAAGATCACTCTTCTCTTGTATCAGCGCCGCGCAGAAACATTACCATTATCTCACCACATGGCAGCTGGCATATCTGCTTATCTGTCAAAACGTGAAACTGTGCGATGAGAAATACATACAAAAGCCATCCGACAACAAGTCCTACAAGCACGGCTGCAAGATCACCCACATACGTTGCCAGGAGCCATTTAAGTGCAAACAAAACGGCAAAATATATCGCGCCGCACAAAAACAGTTTTACGATATATGAGGTTATACGTATCCTCATTCCCATTTTCTTTTTGATCATTATCCCCGACAACAGCCCATTCATAACAGTAAACATGATCATTCCGATTATCGCGCCGGCCATGCTCTGCATGAGAGCGATCAGTGTATACGCAAAAAGGAGTGATATGATATACGATATAGCTGTATTGATGATCGCTTCTGAGATATATGACTGTTCGATAAGTATGACTGATATAAACAGCCATACCGCTGATGACACTGCGAGGACAGAATAGAAATAAAAATATCCTGATATCATGCTGCTGTCCTTCACTCCGAGAAGTGACGCGATATTGCCGCCAAGCGCAGTCAGGAAAAGAGCTATCGGCATACTTGAAACAAGCAGAAATCTGAATGATGAATTCAGCATCCTGTTCATTTTATTCTGTTCATCTTTTTTCTGTGCACGTATTATTGCCCTTATCCTGCCTGCTGCAGCAAGGAAACAGGCGATAGATCCAAGGCATATGATCGAAAGATATACAGCATTATATTCACCGAATATATAAAGAGCCCTGCTTTCATCCTTATAAGACGAAAAGAATATCCGCATAGTTATCAGAAAATAAGTCGATATCATGAGTCCGATCAGGAGATTTGGCATTATCCTTCCAAGCATTATACGCATTATTGCAGCAACAGAACCGCCGCCTGTGGTATTGTCCTCTGCTGCCAGACTCTTCATCGGTCTTATAAATATCATCAGCATGATCATCCAATAGATAAAGCACAACAGCTCGGCAGCAGACACCCCTGCCATCGCGCCGGCAGCACCGTAAATGAACTTGATGTCTTCATTTACAAGAAGTACCGATGCTTTATCCCCGATATCCCAGCCAATGCCAGAACCCGCCATTGAAAATACGACACAAAGTACAGCTTCCAGAAAATTACCTGCTGAATATACGCCGCCAAGTCTGCATCCGAGAAGATACCCCTTAGCAGATGATGAGAGAAGTGAAAATACCATCGCAGGTATTGCAGCATAGATTACAAGCTGCGATCTTTGTTCACATATGAGATATTTAGAAAGAAATTCTGCTGTGACAGCAAGTACACCGCCGATCACAACTGCATATATCACTGACAGTATAGTGCCGGCTTCAACTTTTTTGATCACACTCCTATACTGCGCTTTAAGAGAGGCTGAAGTGACCGATGCCTTAAGTGTATATGTCAGGCTCATCGCCAATGAGACATATATGAGCATGAAAAGATCCGTTGCAATTCCAAAGAGACCGCTTCCGTCAGCACCGATATTAAGCATGACCGGAACCCGCATGATCAGGATGCCGAGCAATACAAAGATAAATGAAAACTCTGGAGCACGTATCCCTTTCTTATTATTCACGATCAGTTGCTTTTTTTTATTTTCCGAAGCCTCGTTATCCATTATCCCCTTTTTATTCCCAGTTTCTGCAAAGCAGCTTCCTGTTTTGCTTCCATTACTTTCGCTTCATCCGGCTGCATGTGATCATACCCACACAGATGGAGCATACTATGTGCGACAAGAAACGCAAATTCTCTCTTTTCGCTGTGACCATATTCTTTCGCCTGTGAATGAACTCTCCCGATATTTATCATTATATCACCAAGCATAAGATTCCCCGTCTCAGGGTCGAAGCAGTCCGTTTCCTGACTTTTAAGTTTTCCAAAATCCGATGGACTCTCGAACTCGATTCCGGGAAATGAAAGAACATCCGTGACTTTATCGATATTTCTAAACTCACTATTTGCCTTCTGTATTCCTTCTGCATTCGTTATCAGTATATTGATCTCGGCAGGGAAAGGACATTTTTCTGATGAAAGGACTTCCTCTGCGACAATGCCTGTCAGTTTCTCTGCATCAAATTCAAAATCTTCATCAGTCTCATTTTCATAAAAAACTTCCATAAAACATTCACTCTTTCAATGATAGTATCTTATGATGCAGTTTCAGCAACATAATAATATAATATTTGCTTATATATCCAATTACCTTGTCATGTCCGCATTATATCATAATAAAGCTTTTCGTCTATGAACACCTGTTGCATGTCATTCACTTCTTTAAGTGACATCGAACTGTTCCACATAGCAGGATTAGAAAATTTCTTATTGAAGATCGATCTTATGACACTTTCGTATTTTATCTCTGTTTTTCCTTCTTTCGCGAAAAGATACTCCATTGATGAAACTACCCATTCAGAAAAAAGAAGCGTAAGTGATTCGCGGCTCATGACATCACTCCCGCGTGTCATATATTCCGACAATATCTTGTCAAGTGCCGGTGGAAACGCATACTCTTCTGATACCCTTTGAACATTTTCGATATTATTATCACCATACAATATTCCGATATGATGATAATACCCTGCCGCTTTTACTGCAGTCTCATCCAGTCCGATCTTTCTTGATATCCTGTCGCAAAAATACGAAACGTGGATTGAATGATAATACTCTTTTTCTGACTTTTCCCGTAGTCTTTTCATAAGGTCACATTCAGGATCGGCAAGATCCGTGAATTTTTCTCTGTATCTGTGCATTATAAGTGAACTATATGCCTTTAAGATTATAAAAAGTATCACAAGGTTGATTAAAAGATTTATACATGGCATCAGAAACATCGCCGGTTCCAGCAGATCGCTCTGCATAAGAACGATATTTGTCATAAGGCATACAAAAAGTGTGATCTCCGAAAGCAGGAGCGGCACGGTGATCTTGAATTCATCTGTTATATGACTGAATATCACGGCTCCAAAAACACCACTGACAAAATACAGGTAAAATATGCCGCTATCGGTATTTCCATGAAGCAGTATCGAAAGCAGCAGGCACGTACTGCCTGATACTATCCCTGATATAGTATTGCTGAAAAGTGAGAGAAGCACATAGACCGACAAAAACGGCCAGATCGAACTTGTCACTGTCGGAAACATCATCGCGCTTATAAACGATACCATAAAGCATATCATGAACCTTACGAAACTAAAATCTCCCCATAGACTATCGCCCTTTATCGAATGATACTGGTCAATCGAAAAGATCGCTATTATACAACCGAGCGTACACATTATGATACATCTGATAAGCTGAGGCTCTTCGAGTCCATAAAGCATCGCGCCAAAGAACGACACTCCTGCCGCAAACAGGATTGTTATCAATCTTAGAATAAATGAATCATTCCAGTCTTTCTTTATTTTATTTGTCCCGTCCTTGTGAAGAAATCTCATTTTCCTTCTTTTCTCCCTGCTGGTGAAGCTGACTTTTTGCTGTATCTGCTGTGATCTCTTGTCTTTTCTTCGTATTCCTCATAAGCCTGAACTATCTTCTGTACAAGCGGATGTCTTACGACATCTCTGCTCGTCAACCTGCAGAATGCGATATCAGATATCTTACCAAGTATCTTTTGCGCAATATCAAGTCCTGATGTTGTTCCCGGTGCAAGATCTTTCTGCGTAGCATCACCTGTGATGACAACCTTGGATCCGAACCCTATTCTTGTAAGGAACATCTTCATCTGCGATGGTGTCGTATTCTGCGCCTCGTCAAGGATTATGAACGCGTTATCAAGTGTACGTCCTCTCATATATGCAAGCGGAGCAACCTCTATAAGCCCTTTCTCCGTATTTTTCACAAAATCGTCAGCGCCCATTATCTGATACAGCGCATCGTAAAGCGGTCTTAGATAGGGATCTACTTTGCTCTGAAGATCTCCCGGAAGAAATCCCAGCTTCTCTCCTGCTTCTATAGCAGGTCTTGTAAGTATTATCCTTCCGACCTCATTATTTCTAAAAGCACAGATAGCCATCGCCATTGCAAGATATGTCTTGCCTGTACCGGCTGGTCCTATGCCGAATACTATCATCTTTTCCTTCATCGCATCGACATACTGCTTCTGACCGATTGTCTTTGGTTTTACCGGCTTTCCCTGAACTGTATGACATATACATTCTTTGTCTATGTCAGAGATGATATCTTCTTTCCTGTCATTGCCCAGTTCGATCGCATAGCTCACATTCTGCTGCTCTATGTCAGAGCCACGCATCGCCATGCCTCGAAGCTGCTCAAGTATCCTGCATGCTTCATCGACTTTATCCGGCTGTTCACCTTTGATATGAAGCATTCCGTCTCTGTCAACTACATTTACCGACAGATCATCTTCAATCTGTCTTATATGAGAATCATTGCTCCCAAAGAGCGAAGACATCTGACGTGTACTTATTTCCATTGTTCGTTCATATTCCATTGATGGTATAACCTCTCATCACTTGTGATATGGCTCTCCGCGTGATATCCGGAAACTCCTGTATATCTGTTCAAGCAGGATCACTCTCATCATCTGATGCGGAAACGTCATTTTTGAAAAACTCAGATGCATATCTGATATCTCTGTAATGCTGCGATGAAGTCCGAGTGAACCTCCGATTACAAAAGTGATATCACTGATGCCGTGCACCTGAAGATCATCAATATATCCCGAGAGTGATACTGAGTCCATCTGTCTGCCATCTATTTCCAGGGAAATAAGATACGTCCCCTTCCTGATATGCTTTGATAACCTTTCTGCTTCTTTACAGATTATCATATCCCGCTCATTATCGGAACATCTGTCGGGAGTCTTTTCATCTATGACTTCCACTATATTAAGTGACGCGTAACGGCTTATCCTTTTAGAGTACTCACTGATCGCGTCTCTCCAATATTGCTCTTTTACATGTCCAACAGATAAGATTGTGATATTCAAGACAAACTCCCGTGAAATTATTAGCTACAAATACTTCCGGAAAGACTGATCATCCAGTCTGACCGGAAGCACTTATTTTATTATAAGAAACTGCTGTTTTACTCAGAAAGATAAGCGTCTATACCTTTTGCTGCTGCTTTACCGGCACCCATCGCAAGAATTACAGTAGCTGCGCCTGTTACAGCGTCGCCTCCTGCAAATACACCCTTCTTGCTAGTCTGACCGTTAGTCTCATCAGCTACGATACATTTCTTCTGATTGATATCAAGATTTTCTGTCGTAGATGCAAGTGTAGGATTCGGAGATGTGCCAAGTGACATTATTACTTCATCAACTTCAATAGTGAATTCCGATCCTGGTATCTCTACCGGCTTGCGTCTGCCTGATGCATCAGGTTCGCCGAGTTCCATCTTAATGCACTTTATCCCGTTTACCCAGCCCTTTTCATCAGCTGTTATCTCAATAGGATTAGTAAGAAGATCAAATATGATACCTTCCTGCTTTGCATGTCCTACTTCTTCTTTTCTTGCAGGAAGCTCTTCTTCACTTCTTCTGTATACGATATGTACTTCACCGCCAAGACGAAGTGCAGTTCTTGCAGCATCCATAGCAACGTTTCCGCCGCCTACGACTGCGATCTTCTTACCTCTCATTATCGGTGTATCGCTATTTTCATCAAAAGCCTTCATGAGATTGCTTCTTGTAAGATATTCATTTGCTGAAAAGACACCGTTCGACTGTTCTCCCGGAATATGCATGAACTTTGGAAGTCCGGCACCGGTTCCGATATATACAGCTGAGAAGCCTTCATCTTTCATAAGTGAATCTATATCTACAGCTTTTCCTGCAACTACATCAGTTTCGATCTTTACGCCAAGAGACTTAACGTTCTCAACTTCATGTGCAACTACTTTATCCTTGGGAAGACGGAATTCAGGGATACCATATACAAGCACTCCTCCGGCTTTATGAAGCGCTTCGAATATCGTCACATCATAGCCCATCTTTGCAAGATCTCCGGCACATGTAAGTCCTGAAGGACCTGCACCTATGACTGCTACTTTCTTGCCTTTCTTTGTAGAAGACGGTGTAGGCTTTATTCCATTCTCTGCAGCCCAGTCAGCGACAAATCTCTCGATCTTGCCTATTGAGACTGCTTCACCCTTGATCCCGCGTATACACTTTGATTCGCACTGACGTTCCTGCGGACATACACGTCCACATACAGCAGGAAGTGAAGATGACTCGCTTAAGATATCATAAGCGGCTTTAAAATCGCCATCCTTTACTTTTGCGATAAATCCGGGGATATTTATTGATACAGGACATCCTGTCACACACTGTGGATTCTTACAATTAAGACATCTTGAAGCTTCCGCCATCGCTTCATCTTTATTATATCCGAGACAGACTTCATCAAAATTATGAGCACGTACACTCGGGTCCTGTTCGCGAACAGGCACTTTCTTCATCAGATCCATTTTATTTATGCCTCCAAATAAGTTAAGCGTTAGTCATGAACAAAGACCGCATCCGCCGTGATGGGTGCTGCCTTCCTTCGCTTCAAGATACTTTTTTCCCTCTTCTGTCTTATACATCGCAGAACGTCTCATGGCCTGATCAAAATCGACAAGATGTCCATCGAACTCAGGTCCGTCAACGCATGCGAACTTTACTTCATCTCCAACTGTAAGTCTGCATGCTCCGCACATTCCGGTACCATCTACCATGATCGGATTCATAGAGACTATTGTATGTATATTAAGCTCTTTTGTGAGCTTGCATACGAATTTCATCATGATCATAGGACCTATCGCGATACATACATCATACCGCTTTCCTTCATCATAAAGATCCTGAATTACTTTTGTTACCATTCCGCTTCTGCCATATGATCCGTCATCAGTCGTAATATAGAGATTTCCGGCAACAGCCTTCATATCTTCTTCCATAAGAAGAAGATCTTTTGTCTTTGAGCCAACGATCACGTCTGCAGATGCGCCCTGTTCCTTAAGCCATTTTACCTGCGGATATACAGGTGCTGTTCCAACTCCGCCTGCCACGTAAAGTATCTTCTTTTTCTTTAATGCTTCCGGACTTTCCTTCGTAAGTTCTGAAGGCTGTCCAAGCGGTCCGACTACATCCGCCATAGAATCTCCGGCTTTAAGTGATGCCATCTTGAATGTCGTTGCACCTACAGTCTGAAATACTATCTTAACAGTACCCTTCTCTCTGTCATAATCACAGATAGTGAGCGGTACTCTCTCGGAATCCTCAAAAGGTCTTACTATAAGGAATTGTCCGGGCATACATGAAGAGGCAAGTCTTTCTGCCTTAATGTTCATCATGTATATATTTGTCGTAAGTTCTTCTGCTTCAAGGATCTGAAACATGTTTTCTTCCTCCTTTTGCCGATCAACGTAACAAGTTAATAATAAGCTACTCAGAATTCAGATGCAATGATTTTATTGCTCGAATCGTTCTTTAAAACAGCCGTAGCTCCTGTCTGGATATTCACAAGGAACACATTTCCAGTCTTCATGCTCCCGCCTGCCCCGTCTGTCTCATATTCGCAAAATGAATAATAATCCTGACCATCTGATGCTGTAACAACTGATATAGGCTTGTACGTCATCACCCCGCTCATATCAGACTTATGTCCCTGAGCATCGAGCAGATAGCCCGTCGCAAGCATTCTATCCTGCAATATCGTCGATGCCTGTCCTACACTTATAGCCGCATTTATCATAAGTGTATATGACCTCATCGTCACTTCACTCATATTTCCGCTCTCATCATCGACCGCGATGAATTTGAAGTTTGTTATCCCAAGCGGCATCTGTATCGGTTCTTTATAAGGAATACTGTTTTCTGTCGGTGATGAATTATCAACCGTATAGAATATGCTGCATCCATCTGCGGCTTTAGCGACGACCATGCATGGCTTCGTATAATTTCCGCTCTCAGGTGTAAGTTCCGGTGCATCGATCATCTGTGCGCTTATATTGTATTTCTGAGTGGCAATATCACTGCTTATTCCATATTTATTTACAAATACTGCAGAAATGATATAATTTCCTGACTCAAGTTTTATAGGAGACAGATATTTGATCGATTTCTTTGTAGGCTTCGTACCATCAGTCGTATAGAAGATATCTCCGCCTGTATTTGCGCTCAGCTTAAGTGTCACCGTTCCGTCATAATTTCCGCCTTTATAACTAAACTGAGGCTCTATAGCCATATAATTCTGATATTTGGTCGTTACGTCAGCTATATCACAATCGTCAAGGATCTCATTGATACCGACATAATCGTTATCTTTATCAAGGATAGCGACGATCTCATCATATGCCTTCTCTCTGTCCTCAAGCTGATAGTCCTCTCCTGACGCGATCTGATGGAGTGCATCAATACACTTATCTTCATTCTGCATTTTATAATAATTGTCAGCTTCGAGAAAAAGCACATCCGCAGATTCCGGGTGTGACGAATAGCTCGATTCCAGATATCCCTTAGCCTCTTCATATTTTCCTGATTCGATAAGCCCTGCGGCATGGTTCAGCTGATAGTCAAGGCTTTGAATATGGATCTGGTAAATGAGAAATGAGACAAGAAGTATCGCTCCGGCGATACCGAAATATCCGTATACAGCATACTTTTTTAATCTGCGATACTTATGCCCGGACTTTATCTGCTGATCATCGTCCCTTGAATCGACTCTCGCATCGTCTTTATTCTGCTGATCATCGTCTATACTTATGATTGCCGGGACAGGCTCATCTACTGACGGATCAAAATCCGGAACGACCCTGATCTCATATCCGCATTTTTCACAGATAAGATGTCCTTCTGATATTTCATTTCCACAATTTGGGCATTTCATCAATGATCAATCCTTTTTATTCTGTAAAATAGAAGCCTTAAGACAGTTGCTCATCAGCATTGCTATAGTCATAGGTCCGACACCGCCAGGCACCGGCGTGATTGCACTGCAATGTGATGATACATCGTCAAAATCGACATCTCCGCACAACTTTCCGTTTTCATCTCTGTCCATCCCGACATCAATGACAACCGCACCTTCTTTTACGTATGTGCTGTCAATCATCTTCGGCTTTCCGACAGCCGCCACAAGTATGTCAGCGCGCTTACAGACAGCCTGCAGATTCTTTGTCTTTGAGTGTGTTACTGTCACAGTCCCATTTGCGTTCAGAAGAAGCATAGCCATCGGCTTTCCGACAATATCGCTTCTTCCTATAACAACACATTCTTTTCCCGCTACATCGATATCACTTCTTGAGAGCATCTGCATGATGCCCGCGGGAGTGCATGATACAAAACCATCATTTCCTGCTGAAAGAAGACCTACATTTCTTGGATTAAACCCATCGACATCCTTTTCGGGAATGACTGCATTTATCACAGTCTTTTCGTCTATCTGTCCCGGAAGAGGAAGCTGTACAAGAATACCGTTTACATCGCTTCTTCCATTCAGTTCATTTATAAGCTCAAGCAGTTTCTCCTCTGATGTATCTGCCGGAAGTTCATATGCGAGCGACTTGATACCGCAGTATTCACATGCGCGCTTTTTATTGCGTACATATACAGCTGAAGCCGGATCATCTCCTACGAGTATTACTGCAAGGCACACCTCTGTGCCCTGTTCTTTAAGCTCCGCAGTTTTGACTTTGACTTCATCTTTTATCTGTACTGATATCGCTTTTCCATCTATTATTACTGGTTTCAAGTATCTACCTCCGCGAAACGAATAGTATCTTTCTTGTGATCGCATCTGTCAGCTTCAGATTCCACAAAACATCAGAACAGCCCTGTGATCTTTCCATTATCATCTATGTCGATGCTGTAAGCTGCGGGTGTCTTTGAAAGTCCCGGCATCGTATTGATGCTTCCCGTTATCGCAACTACAAATCCTGCACCGGCTGAAACATACATCTCACGTACATCAAGTGTAAATCCTTCCGGACGTCCCAGTTTTTTCGGATCGTCAGAAAGCGAATACTGTGTTTTTGCGATACAGATTGGCAGCTTGTCATATCCCAGATCTGTAAGTGTCTTCATCTGTTTTGCTGCCTTTGCTGAATATGATACGTCGCCGGCGCCATATATCTTTGTCGCTATAGTCCTGATCTTTTCATCTATCGGGCGGGAAGCATCATATATCGGCTTATATTCTGATCTCTTATTTTCCAGAGTATCTAACACCTTGCCTGCAAGCTCAAGACCACCCTTACCGCCCTTTGCCCATACCTGTGAAAGTGCGAATTCGCAATTCCTCTTTTCACAGAATTCACGGACAAATTCAGTCTCTTCTTCTGAATCAGTATCAAACGCATTAAGCGTCACGATTACCGGAACTCCGAACTGCTGGATATTCTCTATATGTTTTTCAAGGTTAACGATACCTTTCTTAAGCGCATCAAGATCGGGTGTCTTAAGATCGTCCTTGGCTTTTCCACCGTTATATTTCATCGCTCTTATCGTAGCTACAAGTACGCACGCGTCGGGATGAAGTCCTGCCATACGGCACTTTATATCAAAGAACTTCTCAGCGCCAAGATCAGCACCGAAGCCTGCCTCAGTGATGCAGTAGTCTGCCATCTTAAGTGCTGTCTTTGTAGCAATGACTGAATTACAGCCATGTGCGATATTGGCAAAAGGTCCGCCGTGGATTATCACAGGCGTATGCTCAAGAGTCTGTACAAGATTCGGTTTGATCGCATCCTTAAGGAGAACTGCCATAGAACCGACAGCCTTTATGTCCTTTGCTGTTACCGGCTTGCCATCATATGTATATGCTACGACCATGCGTCCAAGACGATCCTTAAGATCTTTCATATCATTTGAAAGACACAGGACTGCCATTATCTCGGAAGCAACAGTTATTATGAAATGATCTTCCCTGGGGGTTCCATCAGTCTTTGCGCCAAGTCCGACGACAATATTTCTAAGTTCTCTGTCATTCATATCCATGCATCTCTTCCACACTACCTGACGTGGATCGATACCAAGTTCATTTCCCTGCTGGATATGATTATCAAGAAGTGCTGCGCATAGATTATTCGCAGATGTTATCGCATGAAAATCTCCTGTAAAATGGAGATTGATCTCATCCATAGGAAGTACCTGCGCATAACCGCCGCCGGCTGCTCCTCCCTTTATTCCAAAACACGGTCCAAGAGAAGGTTCACGAAGTGCAGTCACCGTCTTTCTTCCCATCAGACCAAATGCTTCTGAAAGCCCAACACTCGTGGTTGTCTTGCCTTCTCCTGCAGGAGTAGGATTTACTGCTGTCACAAGAATCAGCTTGCCCATCGGATTATTTTCGATTTTCTTCAGATACTCGTCAGAGATCTTGGCTTTATATTTTCCGTAAAATTCAAGATCATCTCCTGTAAGGCCGATCTTTTCCGCCACTTTGGCGATCGGCATCATCTCTGCTTCCTGAGCGATTTCAATATCTGATTTCATTTTCATCCTTTCCGGGCTCTGCCCAACAACAATCCGCAGCATCACAGCATGGTGCTGATTTTGACACCCACATCATGACATCAAATTTATTCAGAATCACCGTTCATTTGATCTATGAACTGTTCAAACTGCTCCTGACTCATCAGAACATTTCTTGGCTTGGTACCATCTTCCTCACTTACAATACCATTTTCCGCAAGCTGATCCATTATCCTCGCGGCTCTGTTAAATCCGATCTTAAATACTCTCTGAAGCATACCTATAGAAGCTTTATCCTTATCTATTATAAGCTCACCTGCATCCCTAAAGAGTTGATCTACATCAGGTCCCTGATCATCTGATGAACTGCCCTGACTCGGACTCTGTTTTCCGTTTCCTTCAGATTTTTCAAGTGACTTTATCTTGTCTGCGACTTTCTCATCATATACATCGCCGCCTGCATTCTTCTTGATGAAAGTAACGACATCCTGAACTTCCTTGTCGGACACGAATGCACCCTGAATTCTGGCAGGCTTTGGATATCCCTGTGGATAAAAGAGCATATCACCTTTCCCAAGAAGTTTTTCGGCTCCATTCATATCAAGTATAGTTCTTGAATCGACTCCGCTTGATACGGCAAATGCAACACGACTTGGCATATTTGCTTTTATGAGTCCCGTAATAACATCAACTGAAGGTCGCTGCGTTGCGATTATAAGATGGATTCCGGCTGCTCTCGCAAGCTGTGCAAGTCTGCATATAGATTCCTCAACCTCGCCCGGTGATACCATCATAAGATCTGCAAGCTCATCGACAATTATCACTATCTGTGGAAGCTTGTCCGGTGCCTGATCATCACCTGACTCGCGCATTGACTCAACTTTTTTATTATATCCCTTCAGATCACGAACGTTCATATCTGCAAATTTCTGATACCTGTCCGTCATCTCTGCGACGCCCCACTGAAGCGCTCCCGAGGCTTTTTTAGGATCTGTGACGACCGGAACTATCAGATGCGGTATGCCGTTATATACTGAAAGCTCTACGACTTTAGGGTCGATCATTATAAGCTTGACCTCATCAGGTTTCGCCTTATATAGAATACTCATTATTATCGTATTGATGCAGACTGACTTACCAGATCCTGTTGCTCCCGCGATAAGCATATGCGGCATCTTCGCGATATCCGTAACGACTATCTGCCCGCCGATATCTTTTCCTACGGCAAATGAGAGCTTTGACGGGAAATCCTTGAACGCATTTGATTCAAGAAGATCTCTGAGTGCGACCGTACTGTTCTCTTTATTCGGAACTTCTATGCCAACCGCAGCTTTCCCGGGTATCGGTGCTTCTATTCTGATATCTGTCGCTGCCAGATTAAGCTTGATATCATCAGACAGTCCAACGATCTTACTGACTTTTACACCTGATTCCGGATGAAGTTCATATCTTGTTACCGCAGGACCCTGACTCACATCAGTTACCTTTGCGTTTACTCCAAATGTCTTGAGTGTATTTTCAAGCTTAAGCGCAGTAGCCTTAAGTTCTCCCGAATTATCGTTCTTTGATCTTACTCCCCTGGTAAGTATATTCAGTGGCGGAAATACATATGGTCTTGGCTTAGGTCTTGCAGGCGCTGTTTTCACTGTTCCATCACCTGACACTCTGCTGTTTGCTGCACTATTAGCTGTACTATTAGCTGTACCATTAGCCGTACTTCCATGAGCAGCACCACTGCCAGTCGTGCTGCCGCCAGAAGCGAAGATTGCAGCGGCGCCGGGCTTTATCTGCGCAGAAAGTGTATTGGCTGTCCTGCCAACATCCCCTGCTCCAAAGCTTCCCATAGGCATCTTTCCCTCTTCGCCCGGGATTATATTTCCATTTGTACCATATCTGACAGCATCGTCACCGATTGTAATCCCGTCTTTATGAAGGACTACACCTGCTGCGGCTGTTTCGCCAGCTGTCGCAGATTCGGCGCCTGCGGCAGCTACGCCTGCTACTGCAGCTTCTCCAGCTATCCCGACAGAATCTGAGATGACATCCGTAATATCCTCGTCACTTCTATCATCATGATTCCCTGTTACTTCACCGTTATCTTCATAGACAGGTCTTGGTGATATGCCGCTTATACTAAAATCTATATCTGCATCTTCATCAGAATCATTAAATATGATCTCATGTATCCCGTCATGATCTTTCGAAAATAACGCATCATTATCCGCAGCGATTCCTTTTACCGGAGTACTGTAATCTCTCCCCAGGATCTTTGCATTATCATCATTTTCTATCTTCTGTTTCTTTTCTTCTCTAGCAAGTTTAATATTTCTCTCGCGTACTTCTTTTGCATTTGCTATATTTCTTTCACGTTCTTCCCGGGCTAATGCTGCATTTCTATCCCGTTCCTCTTTCTGCTGTCTTCTTCTGTCTTCAAATTCCGCAAGTCTCTGCCTGCGAAGTCTACTCTCTTCATTGTCCTGATCTTCATCATAATATTCATCATTATCATAATTAGCGTATTCTTCTTCGTCTTCTCTAAGTCTGACTCTTTCCTTAAATTCGCGGCCTTTCCTTGCTGCTGCGTGAAAGATCGCTTTTCCGGAGACAAGTATGACACATACTATCGTACCCACTACAGATATAAATACTGCGCCTGCCATTCCCATCAGATGAACAAATATCCATGCGATCGTACCGCCTATAACTCCGCCGCCTGACCGCCCCTCGCTGCATCTTTTATAGATGTCTATTATACTATATGCCGAGTCTTTAGCGAGTGACCCTGTTATCAGGTCACAGATCACCGCAAATATGACGCATAATATCATCGCTGATATAAACTTTCTCATTGCATATCTGTTTCCCTGATTCGAAACACAGAACGATGCTGCGAAAAATATGATCATAGGGATGACATATGAGATGAACCCAAACATCCCGAACATAACACCCCTGAACATATTTCCTACAGTCCCGCATACACCTATAATGCAGAAAAAGAGCAGCACACAAACAGCGAGAAGAACGATCAGATATATCTCGTCCTTAACGCTGTCATCAAGTCTCTCTTCATCATATCTTTGTCTTCTATTATTTTCCGGTCTTCTACTGCCAGAACTGGTATTGCGGCTGCTTCTGCTTCTATTTCCGCTTCTGTTTCCGCTATTTCCAGTTTTCTTTCTACCGGACGATCTGTTATCAGATGCCATTACACACTCCACTATCCTCTATCAAAATCATCATCATTGTCTATATCGATCTCAAAATCCGAATCAAGATCATCATCCTGATCAAATGAGATATCCTTTTTTTCATGTTTTACCGGCTGTGGAAGCGGATTCTTAATATACTTAACTGCCGCCGGCTTCTTTTGTACCTCTGTTTTCTCTACTGCCGCTGACTTCCCGGACTCTTTGGGCAGGTCTAGTGCGGAAGGTATCTCAGGTATCTGGACATTTATATCTGATACAGATTCGTCAGTCTTTGCCGCGTCAGACTGTTTTGATTCATTTCCCGCAATCTCTTTCCAAAGATCATCTACGATATCAGACACAGCTTTCGGAGCTTCACTCTTGCCAGGCTGCTGATCAGCCTTCGGATCAGAATCTGATGCAGCCACATTATCAGGGCTGTCATCGTCTTTATCTGCATATGCTGATAATCTGCTGTCCGGTTCATATTCCACTTGATTCTCGCGGTCAGATTCGTGATTGTGACCTTCAATTTCTTTGCTTTCTTTTTCTTCACTTACATCTTCAGCTTCAGTTTCCGGTTCAACTGCAGGTTCAGCACCAATAACGACTTTTCTGGATTTCCTGTCTACGATATGTTTTCTCTCACGAGCCTTTTTCACATGAACTGTCATGCACTGAAGTCCTATGCCAGCCATCACGCTCCACACGAATATTGAGAAAATATTTGATGACATAATCCCAAATCCCATCATAGGAGTCCATGCTATTACCATCGGAATGATAAATACCGTTTCATAATCCGTCTCATGCAGCCAGAAAGAAGGGATAAACTCAGCTGCCATGAATGTAAGCACAAAACATTCTATAAGTGAGATATCTTTATTGTCCGCGCTGTACATATACTGTTTAAATACAAATGACTGCTTCGCGAAGCTGACCCACTGTGCATATTCATCTGAAAAACTTCCGCCGAAAACAAAAGATTTTGCGAAGATGAATCCGACTACTGACGCAAGTGTGATCACAAGTATAAGGAGAAAATAGAATAATCCACTTCCTTTATCTTTCTTCTCATTACGAGGCATCAAAAGCGTGAGCAAAAATGCAAATATGATAAAACCCGAAATATCAAGATAAGATACAAATCCTACAGATATGCCAAGAATAACAGATAAAACGACTCCTTTAGCGTTAATCCTCAAGTGCCTGCTGCGGCAGAACAATCCGCATAAAAGAAGTATGACACATATCAGCATAAATAAGAGACATTCCGGATTTGCCTCATACAATTTCTCATTTATGATAGAGAAAAATGAAAATACGCATGCAGATATGACTGCCGGAACTCTGCCTGCCCATATTTTTACCGCGAAATAGAGTATAGGTATTGTCACAAGCTGGATAATGATCTGAAGTATGACAACAGTCATTATCTTATTTCCTATGAAACTCATCATAAATGAGAGCAGATACAGATAGAGCATTGATGCGCCGTGCTGTATCTCAGGGATTGCGCTCTGCGTGCGCACCTGCGCCCAGTTATAATAAGACATATCATAGAGTACGTCAGGTATGTTACTGCCATATACAAGTATCTTATACGCTGCCGCGCCAAGGATTATCGCTGCCAGTATGACAAACTCCCAGATATTTTTAGTCTTTGATAAGACCGGATGTTTCTTCTTCGCATTTTGCGCCCATATAGTGACAATCAGAAAAACAATGATCAGCACAACATACACTGCAAAAATGAACACCTTCATCATGACATTATAGATTGTCTGTGAAGATATCAGCCATCTTGTAAATACATTTCCACCGTTTGTTATATAACTGCCTGACCACAAAAGAAGGCAGTACTCCGTAAGAGCTACAGCTGTCGCTGCTGCAAAGAACAGATATGAGATATAACTGTACCAAGCCTTCTTTGAATTCATAAGTAAAACATCTCCTTAAGTAATTAAGCAAGTGCCTGTTTCAGATCATCAAGGATATCATCGACATCTTCTATGCCTACTGACAGACGGATAAGATCAGGCTTTACGCCTGCATCCAAAAGCTGTTCATCAGTCATCTGTCTGTGTGTATGACTTGCCGGATGAAGCACGCATGTACGTGCATCAGCTACGTGTGTGACTATAGCTATCATCTTGAACTTATCCATCACAGCTTCAGCACCGTTTCGTCCTGATTTAAGACCAAAAGAGATAACACCGCATGTTCCGTTCGGACAATACTTCATCGCAAGATCATGATACTTGTCACCTGAAAGTCCGGGATAACTTACCCATGCTACCTTTTCATTTGCCTGAAGGAACTCAGCGACCTTCTGCGCATTCTCACAATGCTTCTTCATACGAAGAGGCAGCGTCTCAAGTCCGACATTTAGAAGAAACGCGTTCATTGGAGACTGTATCGATCCAAGGTCTCTCATGAGCTGACTTGTTGCCTTTGTTATATATGCAGCTCTGCCAAACTTTTCTGTATATACGATACCGTGATAAGATTCATCAGGTTTGCATAGACCCGGGAATTTATCAGGATAAGAAGCCCAATCAAAATTACCTGAATCAACTATGCATCCGCCAACCTGCATTGCGTGACCATCCATATATTTTGTAGTTGAATGAGTCACGATATCTGCGCCCCACTCAATAGGTCTGCAATTGATAGGTGTCGCAAAAGTGTTATCAACGATGAGCGGAACATGATGCGCATGCGCTATCTTCGCAAATCGTTCAATATCAAATACGACAAGTGTAGGATTTGATATTGTCTCACCAAGTACACATTTTGTATTCGGTCTGAAAGCCTTTTCTACTTCTTCATCCGAACTGTCAGGATCGATGACCGTACACTCAATGTCCATCTTCTTCATAGTACATGTAAGAAGATTGAACGTACCGCCATAAACATTTGATGACATTATGACGTGGTCTCCGGCTTCGCATATGTTGAATACCGCAAAGTAGTTCGCAGCCTGTCCTGAACTTGTCAGCATAGCACCAACGCCGCCTTCAAGATCATTTATCTTTGACGCGACCGCATCGTTAGTCGGATTGGCAAGTCTTGTATAGAAATATCCGCTTTCCTCAAGATCAAAAAGTCTTCCCATCTGAGCGGATGAATCATATTTGAATGTTGTGCTCTGATAGATAGGAAGTACTCTCGGCTCTCCGTTCTTTGGCTGCCAGCCGCCCTGTACACATACTGTGTCCCTGCGATAATTTTCTTTCATCAGTCTTCTCCGCCTTTCGCGATAGTATCATGCGTATTTGTTATAAAATACTTTCTGCTAAGTTCATCGACCATAGTACTGTATAGTTCCCGGCATTTTTCATTTTCACCTTTATCGATAAATCTTATGCATGGATCGATATATTTTGTATACAGATATCTGTATTCGCTATCAGGATCATCCGATAATGATATACGCGTAACGATCGTAGGAGCGATATCATAATACCTGTCTATGTCTTCGCTTCCATCCGGCTGCTTTGCAAGATAATCGTCCCTGTATGCTTTCAGTTTCTTCAGTTCCTCACAATCATCTGATTTATGAAGTCCGGTGCATACTGCTGTAGTTACATAACACATCTTTCTTCTGAATCCGTCATTGATCTGATCGAACCCGGCTGCCTTTATATGACTGTCTGGAAAATGAGATGCCCATGAATCGCACAGAGCATCTGCCTGCTTTGGTGCAAGATCATGTCTGCTCTTTAAGATACCCGGAATGATATATGTTACAGTATACATATTGAGCATCATCCTGAATCTTTCACGTTCTGTTTTGGATTCCACACTGTCGATCCTGCTTATTGCGGCCGCAGTTATCTTTTCAGCATTGCCGTCAAGGCATGAATCTTCTTCGCCTCTCAGATAGCATTCGTCGAGCCACTTGAAAAAAAGCCCGAATTCCTTCATAAAATCCGCGAAACTGCTCTCATATGTATTTCTTCCAAAACCATCCATCCATTTGGATGGGCTGTCATACAATAATGAGACATCATATTCTTCGATATTATCAGTATCTTTGATCTCACTCATCTAGTATTCTCCGGAAAGGAAATTTTATTCGCCATCATCCCAGTTATTGTAGACCGACTGGACATCATCATCTTCATCAAGCATATCAAGTATTCTTGTGATTCCGGCTTTTGCAGAATCTTCTGTTACTGTGACATAATTCTGCGGGATCATTGTGACTTCAGCAGAGACAGTTTCGATCCCTGCATCTTTTATAGCCTTCTCAACCTTGTCAAAATCAGCCGGTGCTGTGATAATCTCATATGAATCTTCATCATCGCTAAAATCTTCCGCACCTGCATCAAGAGCTAGTTCCATAAGATCATCAGCACTCTTGTCGCATTCTTCTTTATCGACAAGGATCTGACCCTTTTCATCAAACATAAATGAAACGCATCCGGGTGTTCCTATACTGCCGCCGCCCTTTGTGAACGCACTCCTCACATTTGATGCCGTACGATTCGCATTATCTGTAAGTGCATTGACTATGATCGCGATACCGCTTGGTCCATATCCTTCGTATGTTATATATTTATAATTGACGTTGCCAAGATCGCCGGCAGCTTTCTTTATACCTCTGTCGATCGTATCATTAGGCATATTTGCTGCTTTTGCCTTCTCAACTACCTGTGCGAGCTTAAAGTTATTTGCAGGATCAGGTCCGCCGTCTTTAACTGCTACAGCGATCTCACGACCAAGGATAGTAAATATTTTTCCCTTTGCTGCATCGTTCCTTTCCTTTTTATGTTTGATGTTCGCAAATTTTGAATGTCCTGACATAATGATTAATCTCCTTTTCTAAAGTAAACCCTAATGATACATTTTATCATTTATCTTTTTTCTCTTCAACTCTTTTTATGAGCACCTTCTGTACCATACGATTCTTCACAGACAGAATCCTGAATTCATATCCTTTATAGCAGAATACGAATTTTTCATTTTCTCTTGGAATATGTTCAAGATGGAAAATGACAAATCCATTTAACGTTTCTATATCCTCTTCTTCGTCAAATGTTATATGAAGAAGATCCTCGAGATCATCGAGCTGTGCCATTCCTTCAACGTTCCACGAACTCCGCCCTGTCCTCTTTATGTAATGATTCTCGACATCATACTCATCCTGGATATTCCCGACTATCTCTTCAAGTATATCTTCAAGCGCGACAACGCCTGTAGTCTGTCCGTATTCATCAATTACGATCATCATCTGATTTCTTGAAGCCTGCATCATCTTGAGGATATCATCAACCTTTTTCGTCTCAGGTATGAACATCGGCTTTCTGAGCAGATTATTGACATTGCCTATCGGCAGAGACCCGAGTTTCTCATTTCTCTGCATCCTCATTACGTCTTTAAGATGTATGATTCCGACGATATGATCGAGATCCTTCTCATATACCGGAAATCTGCTGTAATGTTGTGAAAGGATGAATCTTGAAGCTTCACGCAGCGTAGTCGCCGAATCGAGCGCTATAATATTTCCACGGTCAGTCATGACATCATGCGCATCTTTATCCCCATACTCAAATATGTTAGATATCATTCTTGCTTCTGATGCTTCAAGAACGCCCTGTTCATGACCTTCTCTGACCATATGCATGATCTCTTCTTCTGTCACGTTCTGAAGCTCACTGTCATAATGTATACCAAAGACCGCAAGAAATCCTCTCACTATCCACGATACCAAAAACGTGACAGGAGTCATTATATTCATAAGAAAATAAACATTATCGACATCTCTGAATGCATACTTAAACGGCGAATTTGCGCCGATATGCTTCGGCAGCAGGATCCCAAACGAAAGTATCACGATCATTATCAAAAGACATGAGATCACACCTGCAAGCACAAAAAGCGTGACACGCTGCCATGACCCGTTATCATATCCAAAGTCAAAAAGTGTGTTCAGCTTATCAAGCAGCACCCAGAAAAAAAAGATTCCGGCAAATAACGAGATCATTGTTGTATAAGCCTGCATAGTATTGATAAATCTTTGCGGGTGTTCCTGAATATATCTTATACGCGCAACTTTCCTGTCATTTTCATTCTTGAGATTATCCGTGATCTTCTTTCCGAGTACCTGAAGCGCAGCACTAAACCTGTAAAGGTACGCCTCAAATAACAAAAGTATCAGAAATACCAAGACACATACTGGTTCAGACATATCAGTCATTATCCTCGCTCATATAGTCAATAAACGCTTCGTCAACATTTTCCTGTACCGCAAATGGCTTACCGGCTCTTGTAAACACTCTTGGAACTCTCTTGCCAAAGTCACATGCAAGTTCATAATTAAATCTTCCTGACAGATCACCCATCAGTTCCATTGTTATGACTTCATCATGATCTTTACCTACAAGTGTGACTTTATCCATCTTTTTCGTTTCCGGGATGTCTGTCACATCGACCATAAACTGATCCATACAGATTCGCCCAAGTATCTTGGCACGTTTCCCGTGAATCAGAACCCACCCTTTATTTGACAATGATCTTGGATAACCATCCGCATATCCGACAGGTATCGTTGCGATCTTCATATCATGATCAGCCGTAAATGTCCCGCCATAGCTTATCTGTGTACCTGCGTGGATCGTTTTTATATATGCGACCGATGAATAAAATGACATAACAGGCCGCAGGTTTATCACGTCTCTCCTTACATCATCTGACGGCCACAGACCGTAGAGTGTTATCCCTGCGCGCACCATATCCATATTTGCATCAGGAAGGTCTATTATCGATGCACTGTTTGAGCAGTGAATGATCGGTATACGTACTCCAAGTTCATTATAAATCCTGTCAGTAAAATCCTTGAATATCTTTATACGTGAATTGACATCACATTTATCAGCTTCATCCGCTTTAGCAAAATGAGTGAAGATGCCTTCGACTTTTATGCCTTCTGTATGCAGTGCTTTATCTATGATAGAAAGACCCGCGTCGTCAGGCGAAAGACCTATCCTGGACATTCCGGTATCTACCTTGATATGAATATTCATGACTGTATTTTCAGCCTTTGCGGCTTCTGCCATGCCTTCTATCATCTCGCCCGTATATACGGCAGGTCTTATCTCTTCCTTGGCAAGCTGCCTATAGCTGTATGGAAATGAAGTTCCGAGGATCAGGATATTCTTCTTGATTCCGCACTTCCTCATCATAAATGCTTCTTCAGGCGTCGCCGCCGCATAGCCCCATATATATTTTCTCTCTTCAAGTGCTTTTGCGATTGGTATCGCACCATGTCCGTAACCATCTGCCTTAAGGACTGCGGTCATCATAGTCCCCGGCTTCAGTACACTGTGCATAGCGTCCATGTTATATAGAACATTATCGATATCTGTTTCAATATATGCTCTTGCATATTTTTCTAACATTTCTTTGCCTCTTTTTTTCGGATATGACGGATTGCTGCATTTCTCATCTTATAAATCAAATAATGTGTATGTCAAAAGCAGCAATTCTTATATCAGAGTAGCATCAGTTTGTATGTGTGTCAAAATTCTTCTATGATATCTCCTGCCAATACCGCCGTTTCCCCTCTCTTGGCGGAAGCTCTCTCGCCGGCTTCCGCGTGAAGCAGTACGGCTTTCGCTGCTGACATCCAGGGTTCCACCTTCTTCGATGAAAGTGCTGCCACGATACCCGCAAGGACATCCCCCGATCCGGCGGTCGCAAGACCTGAATCACCTCTCACATTAAGATAACACTCATCTGATCCCGGCGATATGATAAGCGTTCTTGCGTCCTTTGAGATAACTGTAACACCAAGTTCATCTGAAAGATCTCTTACATTCGATATCCAGTCTTTCTTTATATTCTCTACCGTTGTGCCGCCAAGCAGCCTCGAAAGTTCCCCCATATGAGGTGTTATTGTGATGTGATCGTTGCTGTTTTCAGTGATATTTTTTCTTATGTCATCATCAGCTGATATGATGTTGAGTGCGTCTGCGTCAAATACTATCGGCTTATCAGATATCTTCGATATTGCTCTGACAAGCTGCACTGCCGTCTCACCTGTTCCAAGCCCGGGTCCTATAAGGATCCTGTCAGCCCATTTGATATCATTTTCAAGAGATAACAAAAGTCCGCTCGTCTCATCTGCATTAACATCTACATCTGTATGTGCCGCACATGAAATGATTTCTTCATCGTCTTGGTATGTATCAAGCATAACTTCCGGCACGGATTCCTGAACGATAATGCGGTTAGACTCAGTCGTCAGCAGTTTCACCATCCCGCAGCCTGATCTGTATGCACTTCTGCATGACAGGATCGCTGCACCGCACACATTCCTGTGCCCTGCTATAATAAGGATCTTCCCAAAAGTTCCCTTATTTCCCGAAGGATCGCGTGACGGCATTGTCACATCGCTGCTGCTCTCAAGTACAGTTATCTTATTCTCTATATCCCTGGATTTCTTATTGTCCAGACATGTGCCTGAAAATACTATCTTTCCACAATTCGTGCAGCCCGGATATATATAAAGAGCATTTCTTCCTATATTCGTCGATATCGTCATATCGGCACAGACTGCCCTGTTCGAGACTTCAGCACTGTCAGGATCTACTCCGTATGGGATAAAAAGCGATATCTTTTTACATTTCATCTTGTTGATAACAGCTGATGCATTTTCAGAAAACGAGTCACCGCCCGAAGACTTGCTAAAGTCAGAAAACTCATCACAGCCTGAAGACTTGCTAAAACCGGAAAGCGCGTCTACCACGATATCAAAATCCATGCTCTCGATCTTATCCGGTATTCCTTTATATATCGTGCATCCAAAGCTCTCAGCCTGTCTTGCATGCTTCATGATGACTGTGCTATCTACATGTTTCCAGTCACCCGAATCTGTATGACCTGTATGTTCTGCTGACACATTGTCAGAACAATCTTCTGATATACATATACAGACTAAAGCTCCGATTCCTTTATAGCTAAGAATCCTTGATATATCCGCTCCTGTTAACCCTTTGATCCCGTTTCCGGCAAATATGATCACCCTGGATTTGCTGCTGATCTCAATATTATCGATAAGTACTCTGGCAAATGAAAATGCGATGTCCTCGGAAATCACATCCTGATTCATATTGCTATTTTCCTCTATAAGCTTAAATATATCTTCGTAATCACTGTTTTTCAGAAGGTATCTCATATCTGTACTCCCATCCTGATTCTCATCTCCGATCATCCTGTCACAAGAAAACCTTCAGAGTCCACTACATTCATGAACCTGAAGGTTTTATTTCATTCGGTATGTATTTCATGTCAAACAGGTTGATGACTTCCGCGCCGAAGATATCATGCATATACGAATACATCTCGCGGTTCATGATCTCCTTATCCTGTTTCTTTATAATATCCTTCTTAAGCTCTATCCTCATTTTCTTTATCATATCTTGATATCTTTTGATATCAGCATTATTATCCTTAAGCAGATCATAACAGGAATCCATCGTAAGCAGCATAAGATCGATATTGACTTCTGTTATCTGTTCTGGAAGATCAAGCATCTCATCCTGATATCCTTCGAGCTTTGTATTACAGTCATCGATCAGCTTTTTATGTTCCTGCAGCTTTGCCGCGGCATCACTGTTATTCTGCGCAGAAAGCGGCACCATCTCATCAAGCAGTTTTTTCTTTATGGCTTTTATCTGCCTTGATTCAGTATTGATCTTACCCTGCCTTCTCAAAAGCGCATTAAGTTCATCAGCCTTTTGGCTTATCTCTGCCGTCATGCCCACGTTTCTAAAAAGCTGATACCATTTACCATCAAGTGTGAGTATCGGTACTTTCTTGCCTGCGAGCGCAGGTCTATATACCTTTTCAGTCCTTGACATATCAGCTATTCCTTCTTTCCGTCAGCAGATACTCTTTCCTTATATGATTCAATATTGTACGAAAGTTTCATAAGACTGTCTGACAGATGTACGTTTTCAACCTGTATTCCCTCAGGAACATTCAGATCGACATGCGCAAAATTCCAGATACCTTTAATTCCATATTCAACAAGCTTTTTAGATACCGGAACTGCAAACTGCTTAGGAAGCGTAAGGACTGCGATGTCAATATTATTCTTTCGAACAAAATCCTCCATCTCATCCATCGGTCGAACCTCAACATTGCGGATGTGTGATCCCCAAAGATCGGGATTGTTATCAAATGCTCCCTTGAAAATGAAGCCTCTTCTCTCAAAGTTGATGTAATTGACAAGTGCCTGACCAAGATGACCTGCACCTATTATCACAAGATGATGCTGAGTATCAAGTCCGAGAATCCTGCCTATCGCATCATAGAGATAATCAACATTATAGCCGTATCCCTGCTGACCGAAACCGCCAAAATTATTAAAATCCTGTCTTATCTGTGAAGCTGTTGCATGCATGATCCTGCTCAGATCCTGCGATGAGATACGCTCAACGCCCTGATCTTTCAGTTCGCCAAGATATCTGAAATATCTCGGAAGTCTTGCGATAACAGCCTGTGATATATTCTTTGAAACATCATCCATCTCTGACGCTACCTCTTATTCTAATACATTCGACCTTATCGTGATGCCACGAATTGCTACGCTTCTCACTTCGTTCGAAGCTCTCGCAATTCTACTGGCATGCACTGTATGTGATGCCACGAATTGCTACGCTTCTCACTTCGTTCGAAGCTCTCGCAATTCTACTGGCATGCACTGTATGTGATGCCACGAATTGCTACGCTTCTCACTTCGTTCGAAGCTCTCGCAATTCTACTG
>JAGPKJ010000006.1:41214-47635 GCA_018053995.1 Lachnospiraceae bacterium
GCATGCACTGTATGTGATGCCACGAATTGCTACGCTTCTCACTTCGTTCGAAGCTCTCGCAATTCTATAAACATTCGGAATCTGCAAATCTGCTTCGCAGATTGCGTCTTCCTCATGTTTAAGCGGGTCTCAAGGCAATCCTCATGCATGCAAGCATGCATCGGATCGCTTTTCGACCCTTGCATCACTCATTGTAGCAAGACGTTAAATTATTGTCAATTCATTGACACACCTAAGATATCCCGTTAAAATAAGCATTAATGGGCATTTTTCGGCTCAAAAAACACTTGCATAAGATACTATGAATCGTACAAAAAAAAGGAATGACATGTTACTCACAGTTAATCAGATAAATAAATCATTTGACGGCGTTTCTGTTCTCACAGATGTTACTTTCGGTATCGAGGATCATGAAAAAGCTGCTATTGTCGGAATCAATGGAGCCGGAAAGACTACGCTCCTTCGCATAATAATGAATCAGCTATCGCCCGATGGCGGCAGCGTCACGACTGCAAAAGACAGATCGATAGGTTATCTCGCACAGAAGCAGAATGTATCATCAGAAAATACGATCCTCGCTGAGATGATGAGTGCAAAGCCTGAAGTCACTGAACTAGAAAAGCGTATACATGAGACCGAAGGAAACATGAAAAATGCCTCCGGTAATGAACTTAAGCAGCTGATGGATCTCTACACGAATCTCGAACATTCATATGAACTGGCAGATGGATATTCATATCACAGTGAAGTTGTCGGCATCCTTAAGGGACTTGGCTTCACTGAAGATGATTTCACCCGCAGTATATCGACATTATCAGGCGGTCAGAAAACGCGAGTCGCGCTCGGCAAGATCCTGTTAAGAAAACCCGACCTCGTCATACTCGATGAACCTACAAACCATCTTGATATGAATTCGATCCGCTGGCTCGAAACATACCTGATCAATTATAAAGGCTCTGTCATCATCGTTTCACATGACAGATATTTTCTTGACCGTATCGCTGAGAAGATCATCGAACTTGACGGCTCTCACGCATCCGTATTTTCAGGTAACTATACTGATTATGCAAATAAAAAAGAGTCTCTCCGCGCATCACAGATGAGCGCATATCTTAAGCAGCAGGCAGATATCGAGCATCAGGAAGCCGTTATAACCAAGCTCAAATCATTTAACCGTGAAAAATCCATAAAGCGTGCCGAGAGCCGTGAAAAGATGCTCGACAAAATGGAGATTATAGGCAAACCTGAAGAGATCAATGACAAGATGAAGATCCATCTCACTCCGAGGATTCAGAGCGGCAATGATGTTCTATCTGTAGAAGGACTCTCTATGGCATTTGGAAACGAATTGCTCTTCTCTGATCAGTCATTTGATATAAGACGCGGCGAGCATGTCGCGATAATCGGCGATAACGGCACCGGCAAGACTACTATCCTAAAGATAATCAACGAACTCGTCACACCTGTTGCCGGAAGCTTTAAGCTTGGCACAAATGTCACGATAGGTTATTACGATCAGGAACACCATGTCCTTCATGACGGCAAAAATATCTTTGAAGAGATCTCCGATGATTATCCGACACTGAATAATACGCAGATACGCACTACTCTCGCCGCATTCTTATTTACCGGAGATGATGTATATAAACCGATAAGTCAGCTTTCCGGCGGTGAAAAGGGACGCGTATCTCTTGCGAAGCTTATGCTTTCCGAAGCAAATTTTCTTATACTTGATGAACCTACGAACCATCTTGATATTCAGTCAAAAGAGATCCTTGAAGATGCCATCCGCGGCTATGACGGCACTGTGCTCTACGTATCTCACGACCGTTTCTTTATAAACAGGACAGCATCAAGGATTCTTGAACTTGCTGATAAAAAACTGACTGGGTATCTCGGAAACTATGACTACTACATAGAAAAGAAGAATGAAGCCGCTGCATCTGCAAGCGCTTCTGATTCTGACGCTTCGGCTTCCAAAGAAACGACTGCTGCCGCTGTTGACTGGAAATCTCAGAAAGAAGAACAGGCAAGGATCAGGAAACACGATAATGAACTCAAGAAATGTGAGCAGGACATAAATGAGCTTGAATCTAGAAATCACGCAATAGATGATGAGATGTGCAGACCGGAAGTCGCAACCGATTCCGCCAGACTTGGCGCACTTGCCAAAGAACAGAAAGCCAATAACGAAAAACTGGACAGTCTCTATGCACAGTGGGAAGAGCTCGCATAAGACTGCCCGGTATTTTTACATCGTTTCAAACGTATTTTTTACTTCTTTGATAAATCCAAGTGTATCGAGTGTCGTCACATCCGTAAGATTCGTGATAAGTGCAAGATCCTTAGTCATCTTTCCGCTCTCTATCGTACTGATGACCGCGTGGTCGAGATTATCTGCATACTGCGCAAGATCAGGGATCTTATCAAGCATAGCGCGCTTTCTAAGTGCTCCTGTCCATGCAAATATCGTAGCTACTGAATTTGTTGAAGTCTCCTCGCCCTTCTTATACTTGTAGTAATGACGCTGCACCGTACCGTGCGCTGCCTCATATTCGAAATTTCCGTCAGGTGATACGAGGACTGATGTCATCATCGCAAGTGAACCAAACGCGGAGGATACCATGTCGCTCATCACGTCACCATCATAATTCTTGCACGCCCAGATAAATCCGCCATTTGACTTCATTACGCGGGCAACTGCGTCATCTATAAGAGTATAGAAATACTTTATCCCAAGTTCTTCAAAACGTGCCGCATACTCCGCTTCATACATCTGCTGGAATATATCTTTAAACTGACGGTCATATATCTTTGATATCGTATCCTTCGTGCCGAACCACAGATCCTGATTTGTGCTTATCGCATAATTAAAACATGATCTGGCAAAACTCGTGATCGACTTATCCGTATTATGCATTCCTTGTATGACACCGGGACCTTCGAATTCCTGAATCGTCTTTCTTGTCTCATTTCCGTCTTTGTCGGTAAATAAGATCTCTGCCTTGCCGGCGCCCGGAACTCTGATCTCAGAATTCTTATAGACATCACCATATGCATGACGTGCAAGAGTTATAGGGCTCGTCCAGTTTCTTACGCATGGTTCTATTCCCTTAACGATGATAGGTGTACGAAATACAGTTCCATCAAGGATCGCTCTTATCGTACCGTTAGGACTCTTCCACATTTCCTTAAGATCATACTCTTCCATTCTTGCGGCGTTAGGCGTTATGGTAGCGCATTTTACAGCAACACCATATTTCTTCGTAGCTTCTGCACTGTCACTTGTCACTTTGTCATCTGTATCATTTCTGTTCTTAAGTCCAAGATCATAATATTCTGTCTTGAGATCTACATACGGCGTGATAAGTTCGTCCTTGATCATCTGCCATATGATACGTGTCATCTCGTCTCCGTCCATCTCAACGAGTGGTGTCTTCATCTGGATCTTCTGCAAAATATATACCTCCGGTTTTTAATATCAGTTTTCTGTATCTCTTGCAATATCTCTGTTTTATATCTCAGTTTTATATCTCTGTTTTATATCTCTGTTTTATATCTCTGTTTTATATCTCTGTTTTATATCTCTGTTTGATATCTCTGTCATTAGTCACTGTGTGCTGCAAAATCCTGCTCCGCAGGAACCGCACTGTTCTTTACATCAAAATCAGTCTTTCCGTCCTCACCATATAATCCAAACAGACCATTCTTGACCATATTGTCATATGCATTTATCATATGCTGATGCGCGAATTTCTCCGCCTTTTCCTGATCGTTGGCCTTTATCGCTTCCATGATATGTTTATGTTCTTCATTAGAAGCTTTTCCACGGGAAATAGTAGAAAGTGTCTTCTGTCTTACTCGCATCACATACTGATGAAAATCTTTCAGAAGGTGTTCAAGCATCTTGGAATCACATGCTTCATAAAGTATATCATGAAATCTGTTGTCAAGTTCAGCCATCTGATCCATATGATCTTTCTGAGCATGAAAATCTGCAAGATAGATATTTTCTTCCATCTCTTCCATCTGACTGTCTGTGATATGTTCACATGCCCATCTTGCGGCAAGACCTTCAAGGAGCGATCTTATCATATATATATCATGAACATCCTTAGCCGTGATGCCCGTCACATAAGCACCCTTATTAGGCACGATCCTGATAAGACCTTCCAGCTCAAGCTGTCTGAAAGCTTCACGTACCGGTGTCCTGCTCACTCCGAGCTCTTCGCCGATCGCTACTTCTTTCAGTTCTTCTCCTTCTTTATACCCTCCGCTCAGAATATCCTCACGGATCTTCTGGAAAACTCTGCCGCGAAGTGAGTATTTGTCAGATACTTCATCCTTCACATCGTAGTTATTCATATTATCAGCTCTCCTCAATCTTCTTTGCAGCTTTAAGTGCTTCTGCTGAAGGGAATCCAGGGATCATTTTTTTGATTTCGGTATCAAGTTCATCATCAGTAAGCACCGTAACACGACCATCTGCATACTGGTCGTTTACCCAGTCTCTCATTTTCTGGACAAGATAGCAGTTCTTATCTAGCTGGTCGTCACCTTTAAGACCATACGTCGTATTAGTCCAGTGCGCTATTCCTGCAAGTCCCGATGTATTCGAGACCGCGCACTTAGCCGGTCTGTTAAGGAACTTATCAGTATCAAATATGTTATATATCTCTTCGTTCTTAAGCAGTCCATCGGCGTGGATTCCGGCACGTGTAACATTGAAATTCTTGCCGACAAACGGTGTCTGTGGCGGAATATGATATCCGATCTCTTTCTCATAATACTCGGCAAGCTCGGTGATAACCGTTGTATCCATTCCGTTAAGATTACCCTTAAGCTGTGCATATTCAAATACCATTGCTTCAAGCGGCGTGTTGCCTGTACGTTCACCTATTCCAAAAAGTGATGTATTTACACCAGAAGCACCATAAAGCCATGCAGTCGTTGAATTGACTACTGCTTTATAGAAATCATTATGTCCATGCCATTCTATTAGTTCATGCGGAACACCTGCATGCGTATGAAGTGCATATATTATACCCTGAACACTACGCGGGATAACAGCTCCCGGGAAATTAACGCCATATCCAAGCGTATCGCATGCCCTGATCTTGATCGGGATCTTATATTCATCCATCAGCTTCATCAGTTCCATGCAGAACGGAACTACAAAACCATATATATCAGCTCTTGTGATATCCTCCAAATGACATCTTGGGCTTATGCCTTCATCCAGACAAGCTCTGATGATCGAAAGATAATGATCCATAGCCTGTTTTCTTGTCATCTTGAGTTTCAGGAAGATGTGATAATCAGAGCAGCTTACAAGAATACCTGTCTCCTTCATCCCAAGCTCTTTGACAAGTTTGAAATCTTCCTGACTTGCTCTTATCCAGCTTGTTACCTCAGGAAACTTGTATCCCATCTCCATACATTTATATACTGCATCACGATCTTTCTTACTGTAAAGAAAGAACTCACTCGATCTGATCATTCCATTCGGTCCGCCGAGCTTATGAAGATAATCATATATCCTTACGATCTGCTCAGTAGTATATGGTGCCCGTGACTGCTGACCATCCCTGAATGTCGTATCTGTGATCCAGATATCCTTTGGCATATTATGGGGAACAATCCTGTCGTTAAATGGAATCTTCGGTACTTCTGAATATGGAAACATGTTCCTGAAAACGTTAGGTTTCTGCACGTCATCAAGAATGTACATATGCTCTTCTATCTGAAGAAGATTGTTATTTTCATTCATTGAAACGGGACGATTACTGAAAATCTTATTATCGTCAATCATGTCTGCTCCTTTACCATTCACTCATAGATTGTATATCACGTATCATTGTATACAATCATACTATCCGTGTCAAGCAAAGGAAATATAATATATCGGCCAGTACATACACTATGTTGCACGCCACTGTTGCCACTGTTGCCACTGTTGCCACTGTTGCCACTGTTGCCACTGTTGCCACTGTTGCCACTGTTGCCACTGTTGCCACTGTTGCCACCGCCATTATACTTTGCGCTGCTTTGATTTGCTGCTTATTTTCTTCTTCCAATGCATGTTTTTCCCTTTTGCATATCACGTTTTTCCTTGATGTACATTGGTTTTCAAGAGAAACTGCGTTTTCCCACGTACGTTTTTTAAAAACAAGCTTCTTTAAAAGCATGTTTTTCCCAAAACGTACATTGGTTTTTGAGAGAAAGTGCATTTTCCCACGTACATCGAATAAATCACTTCAAAAAGATGACCGGCACATGATGTGATTCTGATTAAAATCAACACTTGTGTCCGGTCATCTTTTTTGTTTATTGCTACGTTTCCTGTTATGCATTGATGCTACGAATTGCTAAGTTTTCTGTCGTGCTTTGCACATTCTAGTCTCGCAATTCTGTTATGTAC
>JAGPKJ010000044.1 GCA_018053995.1 Lachnospiraceae bacterium
TATCTATACCGGTATCTATAAGTTCCGACATACACAGCGGGATTATTATCTCGAATACAACCTCGAGTATAGAAAGCATTACGGTCCAAAGTGACCCCTTCTTATGCTCGCGAAGACTCTTCATAAGCGTTTTTATCATATCTCTGCTCCTTTCTTAGATACATAATATTTTTTGACACTCCTTATACATTTACTTGTTCGATTTTCTCTTATATCTCGTCTTTTCCTTATTTGAGTGTTGTAGCATGCTACACTTTAAGGCAAAAAATATAATATGATGTGTCAGCTCACGTTGCGATATATCGTTTCGAGCATCCCGGTAAGATCTTCAACTTGTTTATCCGATAGTGATGACAACATCTTGTTTTCCATATCTCCGATGACCTTGCTCATATTTGTACCTGTTGTTAGTGCAAGTGCTGTCAATGTGACGATCTTATTGCGTCTGTCTTCATCATCCATTCTGGATGTCACAAACCCATTTTCCTCCATACGCGACACCAGTCCGACAACTGTAGGATGCGATACATCCATAAACACTTCGATCTCCTTCTGCGTCGCCTGTCCACCGTGTTTGCTTAGGAACATAACTACACGGCTCTGTGACAACGTAAGATTATGACTCTTCAGATCCTGGTCTGCATGTACCTTGATCCTGTCACTGATCGATTTTATAAGATACCCAATCTGCGTTTCCACCTGCTGCCTCCTTACAATCTGAATCTGTAGTATGCTACACATTATACTTGTAGTAATGAGTATTGTCAACAAGGTATCCTGATGCGGCCTTTACGATAGATAATGTAAGCAACTATTAGAAATCTTGACATATTGACACTGTATCGCTGTAGCGATATAGTAGAAGACCTGATGGAATAATCCCGGTTTATTCTGCTGCCTCAAGTTGTGCGATGATTTCGTCGTAGCTCATTTGCTGCTTGCTGTATATCAGATCCACTGTCTTATTGTCTGTTGCAGCTGCATATTCTTTATAATATTCATCCTTGCTTATTTCATTTCCATCATTCCAGTAATATTCGTATACCAGATTCCCGTCTGTATCAGTCTTGTTATCAAACGCGCCGTATTCTCCACCGGCTGTCTCCACAAGTACGCCATTCTTTATCGCATAGACTGTATCGTAATAACTATCCATGCAGCCATCACTGTTCACGAGGATATTTTCACGCTCCGCATAATAGAGTCCAAAACGGCGCAGCTGATTATCTGTCACCTTCCCGCTGTCTTTATCATATGTAGCGACCTTATCTCCATCACCCGCATATTTGCTCTGTTTGACGACTTCCGGTATATCATCATCATCGATATAGATGAGCGCATACCAGTCATAAGTATCCTTATCTTTATCGTTCTTTATATTATCTTCAAGCGCCTTATTCCATCCGGCGTGATCCGGCGTCGTTTCGGATGCCTCGGTCGTTTCTGGTGCTTCTGTCGTTTCTGGTGTTTCGGTCGTTTCTGATGTTTCGGTCGTTTCTGGTGTTTCGGGTAGTTTGGTTGCCTCAGTCGTTTCGGATGCGCTGCTCGCCGGGATTGTCTCGATTTCTATTCCGCCGTCATCTCCGGCTGTACTCTGCGTATCTGCGCTGCTTCCGCAACCCGCAAGCATTCCGGCGCATATCACTGCTGCTGTCATGTTAAATAAAAGAGCCCTTTTCATTTCCCACCTCATAATCACTAAAGATCTCATATGCGCATCAAAGTTTTCGAACTCTGCTGTTCATAGGTCAACGAGAGTGATTCTAGCACATACCTATGACATGGTAAAGCGCAGCCTTATAACAAGTTTGACTTTATCTCAAATTGGTCTATAATACCCATAATGCATATACCGTGAGCCCGCAAAAACAGTATGGTTCGCGCACGTGCAGCAGTCTTGTCAAGATCTTATCGTATCAAAATGATTCAAGGTGGACGAGAACCCTAAGAAGTCGTATTCACTTTCAAATTTTGATCGGAGGTCATTATGGAAAGCACTAATCTTACAGAAGGAAATGTCAAAAGAGTTCTCTTATCTTTTGCGGTTCCTTTTTTTATTTCGTACGCAATGCAGGCAGCATATGGTGCTGTCGATCTGTTCGTCGTCGGAAAGTTCTGTCAGACATCGGCTGTATCCGCTGTGAGCATCGGCTCTCAGGCAATGCAGCTCATCACCAGTTTTGTTGTCGGGATCTCGATGGGAACTACCGTCCTGATCGGCAGATCGTCCGGCGAAAATGATAGAGCTATGATCAAAAAGACAATTCAGAGTTCCGTATGGATCCTGATCATTCTTTCATTTGTGCTCACTCTGCTGATGCTCTTAAACGGACAGACCATAGCCGTATGGATGCAGACCCCTGCGAAAGCACTTGCTGAGACTAAGACATACATCCATATCTGCAGTATAGGAATACCATTCATTGTCATGTTCAATGTAAATGCCGCGATCATGCGCGGAATGGGCAACTCGAAAACACCTATGCAGATAGTTGGTATCTCCGGACTATGCAACGTCGTTGGCGATTTCATCCTGTCCGGAATGCTCCATAACGGGGTTGCCGGAGTAGCGGTTGCAACTGCCGCATCTCAGGCTGTAAGCGCGCTGATAAGCTTAATTGCGTTACGGCGTCTGGAATCGGCCTCCAGCCGAATCGCATTAGAGCACCCTGATTCAGGTTCCAGCCGAATTACATTAGAACATCCGGATTCAGACTCTTGCCACTTTCCTTTTGCACCCGATGGCTACTGCACGAAAAAGATATTTGCAGTCGGGCTTCCGATCGCGATGCAGGATACCCTGATCAATATCTCATTTATGATACTTACTCTTGTGGCAAATAGGAGAGGACTCGAAGCTTCTTCTGCCGTCGGGATCGTTGAGAAACTTATCTCATTCATGTTTTTGGTTCCGTCGTCCATGATGTCAGCCGTATCCACGTTCACTGCACAGAACAGTGGCGCTCACAAATATGACCGTATCCATGAATGCATTATTTTTTCTATCGTAGTAACTGCCGGATTTGGAGCACTGATGTGCCTTATTTCCTGGACGATTCCTGATATACTGACATCCATATTCACCAAGGATCCGCGCGTCATCGAATATGCCGGGGAGTATATACGTTCTTACTCGATCGACTGTATTCTTGTAGGAGTGACTTTTGCGCTTAACGGATACCTGAACGGAATCGGCAATTCGCTGGTCACGTTTATCCATAACACACTTGCAATCTTTGCAGTCCGCATTCCTGCTGCTTTCCTGCTAAGCAGCATGTTCCCGGATACTATGTTTCCGATGGGATTTGCGTCGCCGCTTGGATCGCTGTTTTCTATTATTTTCCTGGTATTCTATTTCTCTGTAAAAAATAAAAAGCTCAATGATGTGGGTGTCAAAAGCAGCAATATTCCAGTCAAGTAGGTATAAACCTTCTTTCGTTGATATTATCCCTTCCGTTTGCTATTATGATGTAAGCGGAACGGCTATTATCGCTTCCTTGGCGTAAACACTTTTCTGCAGAAAATTCAGTAGTTTTATACCACATAATTCAAGAATGAACATCTTGCGGAGGAATGATCATGAACGATAATATGAACGATCAGGTTGATCCCGTTCTAAGCACTGAGATTCAGGGACTTCTGTGGTTAAGTGCCGCATCGATTCCTGAAGCCGTTGAGCTTAATAACGTACTCGGTCTAAATAAGACGAAGATCAAAAACAAAACTCCCGGATATGAACGCCAGCTTAAGGTTAACACGATCTCAACCGGCATACGTTACGAAGCGCTCATCGATGCCGCTGAAAGATCAGGATGCAAAAATATCTTCGATCTCACAAGCGGATTCTATCCGACTTTTCTGAGACTTTATCGTAACAATTTCTCATATCGCGGATGTGACAAACCGTTAGTCGTACAGAAGATGCAGCCATTCGTCACGCAGTACACAAACGGCCGCACAAAGCTCTGCAGCGTCGATGTAACAAATGACGCTTCGATGATCAAATCGGCTCAGGATCTCGACGGATCCCTCTGTATCATCAACATGAGCCTTCTTATGTATCTTCAAAAATATGAACGTGAAAGCATGCTTAAGAGCATCTCTGCGCTTCTTAAAGAACACGGCGGATGCTGGATCACTCCAGACCCGGAAGCAATTCCTGTGTACCTTGATATCGCTCCTATCGTTATGGGTATCGATCTTCAGAAGCTGATCGAAGCCGCTAGAAAACTGTACAAAGATTCCCCGAATGCTATCATCGATCAGACTTATAACGGAACACCTGATGAACAGGAAAAATTCTTCAGAAGTTTCGGTTTTGACGTTGAAAAAGTTCCCATCCTTCCTGACGATAGAAGATTTGATGCACTCTATACGCTCGGCAGCCAGAAAGCTTCTGAGATTCGCAATAAGATAAAAGACAAAAGCATCTGGATAATGCGCCCTTCAAATAACGATAATGCACCGACGGTTCTAAAAGCCGGTGACTTTGAATGTTCACGTGACGCAGAAGGCAGACAGCTGATCCTAAATATGTCCGGGCGTCTTGACAGCCTCAGCTCATCAGATTTTCAGACTTATTATGATAAACTTGGCGGATTGGGTTTTGACTCGATCAGACTTGATATGAACCGGCTCACATATATTTCTTCAACCGGTCTTCGTGTGATCATGCATATGGTCAAAGATGTCGGTCAGGGAAATGTCAGTGCCACAGGTATATCAGATAATGTCATGGATATACTAAATGTGACAGGATTCAACACTCTTCTAAAGATGTGACTTTTGATGTGACTTTTGATGTGACTTTCGATGTGAATTTCGATCTGATTCAGGAGAAATAAAGTGAGATTATTCAAGAAATTCGCTGCATATTATAAACCATACAAAGCCGTTTTTGCACTCGACTTATTCTGCGCTTTTGTGACAAGCGCCATAGATCTCGCGTTCCCGCAGCTGCTTCGCATATTGTCATCAACATTCTTTATGCAGCCGGGAAATGTGATACTCGCAGGGCTCCTAAAGCTTACTGCAGCACTGTTCGGGCTTTACGTCATCCGCTCTGCATGCAGATTCTACGTGACATATCAGGGACACGTGATGGGCGCTAAGATGGAAAGCACGATGCGCCAGGATCTATTTGACCAATACGAAAAGTTTTCATTTTCCTATTATGACCATCACAACACCGGCAAGATGATGAGCATCCTCGTGTCAGACTTATTCGAGATCTCCGAGCTTGCGCACCATGGTCCGGAAAATATCTTTATATCACTTGTCAAGATCATCGGATCTTTCATACTCCTTGCAGAGATAAGCGTCCCTCTCACCTTGATACTTGGCATTATCGTTATCATCATGACGATAACAAGCATCTATCAGAACGCCGCCTGTGGTAAGGCATTTCTGGACAACCGGAAGAAGATCGCTGTCATAAATTCAAGACTGCAGGATTCGCTCTCCGGAATACACGTTGTAAAATCGTTCGCCAATGAAGATATAGAACATAAGAAGTTTGAAGAGGGCAACCTCGACTTCCTTGAATCACAGAAGTATAAATACAAAAAGATGGCCATCTTCTTTACGGGAAATAACTTTTTCCAGGGTCTTCTGTACGTTGCCGTACTTTCGGCCGGCGGATATTTTATCGCCCATGGCAGTCTCACCGCATCTGACCTTGCAGTATACGCGCTATACATAAGCATTCTCATAAACCCGATCGATGTCCTTGTCGAATTCACCGAGCAGCTCCAGAAGGGTATCTCCGGATTCAGACGCTTTGAAGAGATCATAGATACGATGCCGGAAATAGAAGACGCACCAGATGCTGCAGTGCTTAAAGATGTCACCGGAGTCATAGACTATAAGGATGTCTCATTCAGATATGATGATGAAGAATCTGTTCTTGAACATATAAATATTCATGTGGATGCCGGCAGATCAGTCGCTCTGGTAGGACCTTCCGGCGGCGGTAAAAGTACTCTCTGCTCTCTCCTTCCGCGATTCTATGATGTTACCGGCGGCAGTGTCTGCATTGACGGAAAAGATGTCCGCACACTTACTCAACAAAGCCTTAGACAGTCGATCGGAATGGTTCAGCAGGACGTCTATCTATTCGACGGCACAGTCCGTGACAACATAGCTTACGGAAAGCCCGGCGCATCTGATGAAGAGATCATCGCTGCCGCAAAAGCCGCCGATATACATGATTTCATAATGGGACTGCCGCACGAATATGACACTCGTGTCGGTGAACGCGGAACAAGACTTTCCGGCGGACAGAAGCAGCGTATCTCTATAGCGCGCCTCTTTCTCAAGAACCCGCCAATACTGATCCTTGATGAAGCAACAAGCGCCCTCGACAATGAAAGTGAGCAGTACATACAGAAGAGCCTCGACAAGCTTGCGCATGGCAGGACAACGATCACTATCGCGCATCGTCTCTCAACAATAAGAAACGCCGACGAGATCATAGTTATCGACACCGACGGCATTAAAGAGCGCGGTCCGCATGACGAGCTTCTTGCAAAAAACGGCATATACGCAAGATACTACAATATGCAGTTCGAACATAATGCGTAAAGCAATTCGTAGCATCATAACAAAATGACTACTTTTAACACCCACACCATAGCATTAAAAAATGTGAATTATAAACAGCATTTTTCGTCATATAATGTTTTAGGTGCTTTTCCCATGATATAATACAATGTAAGATAACAATAATATTTTACCACCGAGCCCTGTATATGCATGACCTATCGCATAAAACATGTATTCCGAATGCATACGTAAAACTGCTTGAAAGGAGTTTGTTATGGGAAATGAATTAGATTCTACGTTAGGTATTCCTGATGATGAACTTACTGAACGTTTCATCAAAGCTGTTGAACTTGAAAACGAAAAAAAGAAAATAAAAAAAGTTCCTATCGCAAAATATGATGATGCAACAGGAAAAGCGTATCTTGAATATCCTGATGGAAGGAAAGAATATGCCTGAAGAACACAAACCTGAAGTAATCGTATTTGCAGGACCAAATGGCTCTGGGAAAAGTACCATATTCAAAATTGCTTATGTAAATGGCATAAAGAAATACATAAATGCTGATGATATAAAAGCGAGCACTGGATGCTCTGATTTAGATGCTGCCCAAAAAGCCGAATCACTTCGTGAAAATGCTCTTATGAATCATGAAGACTTTATATTTGAAACAGTTCTCTCAACTGATCGAAATCTTAATCTATTAAAAAAGGCAAAAAAACAGGGCTATTTTATTCGTTGCATTTATGTTCTCACTAAAGATCCTGAGATTAATATTATCCGCGTTCGTTCAAGAACTGATGACGGCGGTCATGATGTCCCTGAGGACAAAATCATTTCTCGGTATCACAAATCACTTACAAGGATTCCGCAGCTGGTCGACTTATGTGACATCATTCACATTTACGACAACTCAAAAACGCCCTTCCGTATCTACAAGAAACGTAAAGATCAGGAATTCTTTTGGCCAAACGAATTTTGGAATGTTGAAAAAATACATTCTCTTATTGGAAAGAAAGTATAGATATTGGACTTTATATTGAATAGTCGTTTGAAAAATATCTCGTTGTACGTAAAAACTCCCTCGAAAAATATCCACCATTATATTACGATATAGATATCGGTCATTCCGGCAACATCCTGACGCTTCCCGCATATATGGGATTCTTGTTGACTGACTGATTCGATACGCAAGATATTTTATCAAAACTGTTAAACTTAAAAACGAAAATAGTTTCTTAAAAAAAGAATAGGTGCGCTGATATACAACGCACCTGTTCTTTTACTTTGCAAATTCCTGTGAATAGCAGTACTGCGTTGCCTCTCGTAAACCATCCGTCGAAGTCTTCTGTGCTATGCCCACTCCAATCTTCGTATAATCCGCATACAGCATATTCTGCCGATGACTGCCGGAATCCATCCAAAGATCAATAACCTGCTGTAGTGTTCCATATCTTGCAAGATTCTCTCCGCCACATGATGTAATACAGTTTCCATTTTCAGTATATGCCGTTCTGAATGATGTTCCGTCCGGTCTATAATGATCCATCCTGCTGGCTGATACTTCTTCTGATGCTCTTACATCTGCTATATTGTCTAGAGCCGGATCTTCTACAAGTGCCGGAAGCCCATTTTCTGCTCTTAACTGATTAGTCATCAGAATAATATAATTTTTTGCTGTTTCAATAGAAATCGGCAGTCTTCCTTCATATCTGCCGTTTATCAGATAGTGCTGTGCCAATATCTCAGGATCTGTGCCAAATGCATCTGTAACATCCGGATTGTTCGCCGCATAATATGATGGCGAAAAATACTCTCCATCACTCAACATCACTACATCATTACCTGCCGCATGAACATCTACCGGGCAGATAAACAAAAAGCCGATTGCGACAGTTAATATTGCTAAAATATACTTCAAACTTTTCATGTTATCCCCTGTGGAGCCATCATCCACTATGCTTCTCTTCCGCTTCTCGATCTAGTGTCCTCGGTGCTTTTCCTTCCGCTTCTCCTGCCTAATGTCACTTTACAGACCGACATCTTATTTTCCGAAACCTGTTCAAATATCCCACCCAAAACGGATCCTTAAAAAAGACGGTCAGTCTCCCTGTTTCTTTACTCATAATCTTTGCATTTTACATTTATGATTCTATCATATCTTTACTTTCTGCGCATCCCGTCAGCTTCTTCATACCTGTATCTGTCTAGTATCTTCCCGAAAATAAGGCATATCAGGGTTCCTGCGATGCCCAGCATGAACATGACCATCGACGCGCCCGATCCTTTCCCTGTGCCGAACATCACATTCAGAATAGAGCTGCCATTCTGCGCTGACATAAACGGTTCGCAAACCCTATCTACGAACAATCCGCCAAGGAAGAATCCGACCGGAATCGTAAAAAACTGAAACGTGTTCCTGCATGAATAGACCCTGCCCTGCATATCTACAGGTATTGTCGTACGAAGTATAACATCAAGATTCGCACTCATGACCGGAACAAATATCCATCCCAGAACCTGACCTATACACCACACAAGCGGTGATCTGCTGAGAGATATCAGGATATTCTCAATGCTGAGCGAAAATAGCATCGTTACAACGATCGTTCTTATCCTGTCTTTCGGTGCCGGGATGACTGTCACTATAAGACTCCCGACAAGTGTCGCTATGCCGGCGCATGAAGTGACGATTCCCAGAACCCGGTTCCCTCCATTTGCTCTCGGCAGGATAAATGCCGGAAGAACCGCGTCAAATGCGGATGCAACAAGGTTTACACCGGCAAGAAACAGGATAAGATCAAATATCATCCTATTTTCCTTAAGGTACTTAATACCCTTGCCTGCTGCCACAAGAACTGATTCTTTCTTTGCTGATCCGCTGTCAGCCTCAGCGTTTAGAACATTCTCAGCTTCTTCAGATTTCTCACTGCTTTTCACCGCATCATGTACATCGGGTATATCCACGAAAAACAGCAGTGCGATAAAAGCCACTGCAAATGTCGCAAGATCGACGTAGATGACCGTCTCCAGCCCAAACGATGCAAAAAGCGTAGTTGCGAACACCGGATGAAGTATCGTTACTAGCGACTGTGAAAATGACCTCATCCCGCTCGTCTTCTGGTAATACTTCTTTGGCGTTATAAGCGTCATCGCCACATCGCCCGCCGGCTGCTGCACAGTGTTCATCAGCCCGTTCAGCGCATTAAGAATATACATGTGAACCGGCATCAGCATATTATTTTTCATGAGAAATAAGATCGACAAAGAACACACTGCCGCAAGCGTATCGCAGACAAGCATGACTTTCTTCTTATCCCACCTGTCGCTGAGTGCTCCCGCAAATATGCTCATCAGCACATACGGCGTGTACGAACATATCGACAATAGCGCCGTCTGCAGCGCTGACCCGGTTTTCGCGTACAGCCACAATGTAAGCGCAAATGATGTCATTTCGCTTCCAAGCTGCGACAGGGACTGCGTGCTCCACAGTATGCCAAAGGTTTTCAGTTCCCGAATCATCTCATTTTTTCTCATAATGTCAGCCGGGTCAAAACTCTATCGGGGTGACAATGTGATCTTTTAGATCATTCTTCTCCATAAAGCACGTCATGTAAATAGGCAAATAAGTGATCTTTCCCTTTTTCTCAACATTACAGTCAGCAAAAACGAAAGCTTCATCTATATCATATTCCGGATTATTTACACAGTTGCTCAATGCCGAATGAACCGTATAATCCTTGCCACTCTTTACTTCGATCGGCAAAGATCTCCCCTGATATTCAACAACAAAATCAAGTTCTCCCAAACGACGTGAATTATAATAATATAAAGAAAATCCCCTATTTGCAAGTTCACTTGCCACGGCATTTTCATATAACCCGCCGCCATTTTGATGCTTATCCTTACTTAGGATCTTCGTCTTTGTATCCATTCCATATATTGATGTCAGCATCCCTACATCCGAAAGATAAAGTTTAAAAAGACTCTGTTTTTCTTTTAGCTTAAGTGGTGTTCTCGGTTCCGTCGCATTATATACAGATATCACGACACCCGCATTCTGTAACCACAGGAACGAACTTTCTACACGTTCAAAATGAAGTCCTTTTTTTATATCAGTCACGGCAAAACGACGATTCTGTTTAAGCAGTTCCGCCGGAACAAGCTCATATATATTTGAAAGCATCAATCTTTTATCTTCAGTCTCATACTGTGTAAAATCAAGCTTATACAGATCTATGATATCCTTATGGATCGACAATACATCATTAACATTGTACGTTGCAGCAAATCTGCTTACCGCTTCTGGCATTCCGCCCACTACAAGATATTGGTCAAATAACGAAAGCATCTTTTTATTTATCGTTTCCATTACCGGTGTTCTATTGGCAAAACTTTGCCTCAGATGATTCAAAACCTCTTGGGAAATGTTTGTGATCTGCAAAAACTCTTCAAAATCAAGAGGATACATCTCATATGTCGTCAGGTACCCCACTGGTGCTGATTCGAGATTCGATATCTCTACCCCTAATAACGATCCGCTAAGTACATAGCGGAAACTCCCTTCGTCCACAAGAAATTTGATTCTTGTGACCATTTCCTTATACTTCTGAACTTCATCTATAAAAATGACTGTTTTTCCCTTGATAAACTGTTTGTCTGTTAACGTTGAGAGCCCCATTATCAGTTCGTCGACTGATGAAGCTTCTTTTAGTATATTAGCCGCTTCAGGAGTTTCAATCAGATTAAATTCTATATAATCGCATCCGATCGTGTCAAGTGTGGTTCGTATGACATGCGTCTTTCCGACCTGCCTTGCTCCTTTTATCAACAGCGCTTTACTGCTATTCTCATACCAATCCCTGATCTGACTGCTTATTCTTCTCTGTAATTCCATGTATGCACCTTCGATTTGTATCTACACCGAAATTATTTCCGATATATTTACCGAACAATCTTGTCCTTTATAAATACATCGTAACCTTGCTCTGTCAAAAGTGCAACGTTAAAATGCTGTGTTTTGTCAAAAATGCATGGCTAAATTGCGCTATTTTGTCAAAAGTGCAGTTTTGCTCTTTGGTTTCACTGCTTTCTCATGCCTTCGCATCATAAGGCAATATAAGCTGATCGCCGGTTTCTGTTACGCTGTAATATTTATCAGCAGCTGTATCAACCATCAGGACAGGAATTTTGCCGCTGCGTACCGTCGTGCCGTCTATATAGTAATGACTGGCACCATCGAAATAGATGTCGTTGAACTCCGGATTGCCTGATATCTCCGCTGTTCCGACATGACCTGCAACGACTTTCATGTCAAGGTCTTCGATTTGTCCTGTTTCCGCAGGAAACTTGCCGACAAATATTTCGTCGCCCGTACCGCATTTCCACAGGTCGCCTGCTTTCTCGTCGATCCCTGCATGAACAAATATCGTATTTCCTTCAGTATAAAATCTGGGAAGTTTTTTCATCCAGCGAACGTACTTGACCTGTTCTTCATCAGATATGTCCGCCGAATAGCTGATTGGCGATTCCCCTAACAGTACGAGCTCTTCGTGATTTCCCATTAAGGCTATCACCTTATCATTTCCATACTGGCGTTGAAGGCTGATGACCCTGTCTAAAACTCCGATATCATCAGCATCAGCTCCTCCATGAATATAATCTCCTAATAGAACAAGCTTCGTGTTCTTTTTCTTTAGACTCCCCACAACTCTGTCAAGCGCCGCGTTAAATGCCGCGAGACACCCATGGATATCACTCATACAGAATATCTTCATTTTAGAAAGTCCCCTCTTCAACGAATACAGAGATATGATTCTGGCTGATATCACATAATCTGTCACATTATTTGTCACATAATTTGCAATATAATCGAACTAAAAATCACATAACTTTTACGCCAGAGATTTTTTCGGCGTTTTGGCATTTTATTTTTCGGCGCTTTGGCATTTTATTTTTCGGTGTTTTGGCAGCTAGTGGCATTTCGCCGATTATATTTGCGGTAATGTAACATGCTATATGCACTAGTCAAGAAAAGGCTATAAACGGTGTCAGATATACCGGCATATACGTAATACTATCCTTTTTATCAATGTCTTTCTGGGAAATGATATAACAATCCCTGATATTTTTCGAATATTTTTTCATGAACACCGATAACGACTCATGTCTGAATGAATCCGATGACTTTACTTCTATTGCAGATATCTTTGAACCACGAGTTATCAGAAAATCAATTTCATAATAATGTGTGCTCTCATCTTTATTCCACGTATGATAATAAAGTTCTCTACCTGATGCAGTCAGCATCTGAGCAACAAGATTTTCATACAGATAGCCTAGATTTGCCGGAAGTTTATCAGCCATCAGTTTTGCATATATCTCATTTTCTGTTACCGGTCTGTCTATAAACATAAGCGTGATAAAAAGCCCTGTATCTGCCAGATATAATTTATAACTATCGAGATCTTTAGTATTTGATATGCTTACTCGTGGGTCTGTAGAATTGTAGGAAGGCAGAACCGTTTTGGAATCGATCATATCATATATTAATCTGTCATCTCTCGAAGTTTTTCTCTTTCCTGTCGCGGCAGATATCCTATATCTTCGCGTATCTTTTGAAAGCTGTGATGGTATTGAATGATACATCGCCGATAATCTGCCGGAAGGATCTATCTTCTTAAAATCTTCTTCATAAAGACCAATGATCTGACGCTTAATCTGATCTATCTCCGCGAAATTTTTACCATCAGCATATGCTTCTACCGCCTGCGGCATTCCTCCCACCGCCATATAAATTCTTACGTCGCGCATAAGCTTCCTGTTAACCTGCTGACCAATGCTTTTATGATTTTTGTATATCTTTTCAAGTATTGAATAGTCCGCCCCCGCTGCGTCACAAAATTCTTCGTAGTCCATCGGATAGACCTGAATTTTCATTTCCTCTGAAGGTATTAGAATATTCTTTACATTTTTCTTTATGGAAATAAGAGATCCTGTCTCAATGTATTGGTATCTGCCATCCTTTACAAGATGTTTGATTGCCTGCCTTGCTTTGGGATATAGCTGCACCTCATCAAATATGATCACCGATTCGTGCTCATAGAGGCTGATTCCAGTAACAGCCTGAATCCGCAAGAAGAATACATCAAGATCATTAATGTCATCCATACATGACATTACCTCTTTGGATACTGTTGAAAAATCGATAATAATATATGACCTGTACTCATTCTCTGCAAACTGTTTTGCTATCGTAGATTTGCCGACACGCCTTGCACCCTCAAGAATCACAGCATACCTGTCTGCATACTTCTCTTTCCACTCTATTAACCTGTTGTATGCTTTACGTTTGAAATACATATGTAACCCTCCGATTTACTATATGCTATCACGTTTTATGTATTTCTTCAATAAGTATATGCCGCGTTTTGTGTAGTTCTTCAATATAATAATTGCTCAATTTGTGTAGTTCTTCAATATTGTAATCGTGCAAATTGTGTAGTTCTTCAAAATACAATACAAAAAACATGCCGGTCAAAAATTCCTGACCGACATGCTCCCTAATAATATCTATACTTACTCAGATATTTATTACTGTTCCCGCTTTGCGTGGAGCCGCCGCTGGTTCTTCTCCGTCGGCATACCCAAGGATGCAGTGTCCAATACCTTCATAGTCGCCAGTTACTCCCCATTTCTTAAGGAGTTCTTTGCCCTCTGCGCTTTCGAATTCTTCCTTTGCCCTGTGTATCCAACAGCTTCCTATCCCAAGTGAATGAGCGGCAAGCATCAGATTTCCCATTGCAAGTGCACCGTCATATACATATGTGGGTGCCGACTTATCTGCAAGTACGATTATCACTGTCTGCGCGCCATAAAACGGATCAGTATCTTTTCCCATGATTTGCGCGTTCATCTTTGATAACTTGTCCCTTGTCTCCTTATCAGTCACAGCGATAAAAATGACAGGCTGTCTGCCACAGCCGCTTGGCGCATATGTTCCTGCCTTAAGGATCTCATCCAGATCTTCTCTGCTCACGGTTTTGCTGCTGAATTTCCTGATACTTCTTCTTGTTTCGATAGCTTTCAGTACTTCATTCATAATGTTTGTCTCCCTTCCAGTGTTTATCTAATATTTCTACTGCCTCATCCTGTCCATGACTTTTGCTATTGATGCATCTGAATTAAGTTTTCTACCAGCTGATCGATATTATCTATGACCGTGGCTGACGTGCCGATAAGCCTTTGCTTATCCTGATGTCCATTTGCTATGAGGATACAGGGACATCCTGCCGCATCGGCTACTTCCCAGTCATGAATCGTATCGCCGACAAAGACGGTGCCGCGTCCAATCTTGAGAACCAGAGCTTTTGCGATATCCGCTTTACTTACCGCAAAATCATCCTGCAGTCCGTTAATACTTGTGAAATAAGGGATAATTCCGAACCTGGACATCTGATGCAGAAGAGTCTGCTGCTTAGATGCCGAAATAATATGCTGATCTATCCCACTATTCTTTATTTCTTCAAGCACACCTGACGCACCCGAGAAAAGCTTAGACTGCTTTTGATTTTCCTCATATAACGCGATATACTCATGCGCCAAAGTCTCGAATGGAGTCACACTAAAATCAAATCCGAGCTTTGAATAATACTGCTGTACCGGAAAACCAAATATACTTTTGTATCTTGCTTTACTTCCTATCTTTGCAAGTCCGTATCTTTCCAGCAGTTCATCCATGGACGCCATACATGCGTCAATATCATCAAATAATGTGCCGTTCCAGTCCCAGATAATATTCTTATATCTCATCTTTTCTTCCTGTCACACTAATACATTCCTCAGATATCTGACCTCTGACACGTTATTCAACCGCCTTGCAAACGACTCCGCTTCCGGGCTGAAATATTCGTACATTCCGGGAAAACCCTCATAAATATGCGATACCATATCTCTTAAAAGTGACTTCATCACCGTAACCAGCACATCACTCTCTTCGCCGTTCTTCATATCTGCATCGCTTTCTTTCGCGTTACTGCCATGTGCGCTCTCACCCTGCTTATCCCGCACGCTTTGTCTGCTCTTCATGCCTTTTATTTTCATATAAAGCTCTTCATAATCAGGCTGCGAAAACTCTTCCGTAAGCTTCTTCCCGATGAAAAGGCATCCGAGCACATGGTAAATAAGTATGGATGAGATGTTGTAAAACTGATGCTCATACGATGCATCATTTACTTTAAGTATCCTTATTACAAAATCGCGCGGCATACGTCCGATAAATGATTGTTCTA
>JAGPKJ010000139.1 GCA_018053995.1 Lachnospiraceae bacterium
AATATGAAAATGAAAAGATTGAAAAATAACATACAATGTCGATGGTATTGATACATGATCTTATCGAGATATATGCCGGAGATACATACGCATACGATACAGAGGGAAATAAGACAAAACGTGCGCGCGAACTTAGTGCCGCAGACAGGCTGTTTGCGATACTTCCAGAAGATCAGGCTAAAGAGATACGAGATCTTTGGGATGAATTTGAGGCAAATGAAACACCTGAGGCGCATTTTGCAAATATGTGCGACAAGCTTCAGCCGGTAGTTCTTACCGATGCAAATGGAGGAAAGTCGTGGAAAGAGCACGATGTTCAGGCAAAGTGGCTGTATAAAAGAAATGAACAATCCCATGAGGGATCAGAGAAAATATGGAAATACGTTGAAGATAACATGATAAAGCCCGCGATAGACAAAGGCTGGCTAAAAAGTGACAAGAAGTGAAAAAGCTACTAGGATAGATTGAGAAGATAGATCACGAAGAAAGAACCACGAGGATAACTGCAAGGATAACAATAAAAAGTGTAGCGAAATAACGCAATAGAGAGAATATGCCAAAAGACATCTACGAAAGAACCGGAAATAAAACTTCATATCATGTTCCATATCATCCGGAGCCGGTAAACGGCGTTATCAGTGTACCGGGATCAAAGAGCATGACTAACCGTGCGCTTCTTATCGCGGCAGAGTCTGACGGGATATCGGAGGTAAATGGAATACAGCTTGGAGATGACGCGCTGCATTTTATTTCCTGCCTGAAAGATCTTGGATTTGAAACGTCGATAGATGAAAATGACTGCATAGCCGGGATACGTGGATGCGGTGGGCACATTCCGAAAAGAGAAGCCGATATAGATGTCGGAAGCGCAGGTACCGCAGCGAGATTCCTGACCGCCATGCTTGCATTTTCCGAAGGCGAATACGAGATAAGATGTTCGGACCAAATGAGCGTCAGACCGATGAAACCGCTGTTCCGTGCACTTTCAATGGCGAGTGCTTCTTTTTCATGGTTGGGAAATGAAGGATATCTGCCGGTGAGAGTAAGAGGAAATGGTGGCATGAGTGCTCATGTAGAACTTGACATAAGCGAAAGCACGCAATATCTGAGTGCACTCCTGATAACGGCATCATCACTTGAAAACGGGATAGACATAAAAATCACGAGCGATAAAAAAGAAGGCTCATATATAGGAATAACGATCCATATGCTTGAGAGGGCAGGTGTACATGTACGTTATGAAAATGGACATTACATAGTAGATGGCGGGCAGAAAGTCAGAAGCGGACGGATAGATGTAGAACCGGATCTTTCGGGAGCATGTTATTTTTATGCGGCAGCTGCGCTCACAGGCGGAAGCATCACAGTCCGCGGTGTCAGAAAAGACTCAGTTCAAGGCGACAGAAAGATGATGTCGCTTCTTGAAAAAATGGGCTGCACATCAGCCGAGACAGCAGAAGGAATAAAGATCACAGGACCATCAGACGGACATCTCACATCTTTCGACGAAGACATGAACGATTATTCCGATCAGGCGGTCACAGCTGCAGTACTCGCAGCATATGCAGATGGAGAATCTGTAATAAGGAATGTAGCGCATATCGCGCATCAGGAATGTGACAGGATAAATGCTATCGTTACCGAACTGCGCCGCGTGGGCGCAGATGTAACATCAGATGGGCGTGACATTCACATAGTTCCAGGTAAGATGCATGGTGCTGCGATAGAGACATATGGCGATCACAGAATCGCTATGGGCATGAGCCTGCTTGGACTCCGCACTCCGGGAATCGTGATCGATAATCCGCAGTGCTGCGCCAAAACATTCGATTCATACTTTGATGTATTTGATAGACTGCTGGGCAGTCAAAGATAGGAACAATTAGAGATGAATTATGATCAGAAACAGATAACAGAATATTTTGCGGTGCATCCCGAATCATACGCTTACGTTAAGATGATATCCGAAGCCGATTACGGTTGTGAAGAACATGATGACAGGCAGCAATCACGTTCGTATGTCGTTCTAGTAACAAGAGAAGGCGAAACATCACATGAGATTGCCGACACCTTGCTCGAAGAAGAGCGCATCGCCGAAGGCATTTACATATCAAATATAGTTTATAAAAAAATGGTTAAATAGTAGGAAGAGTCTGATAATAACAGTCATCGTAGCAGAGCAAATTGCAAGATATGACGTAAAATTTTATTGAGCGCGGCATACGTTATAGTACACAAGCAGAAACGTTGCTGCCCGCCGGTGCTAAGCGAGGTACTTACGAGCATAGCACCGTTGCGGACAGCCGTAGCGCAAGCGGTTCTGCAGGGTATTATAAGCGTATCCGCGCTCTCTTATCTTCACTTTTTTGATAAAAATATTGTACACACTTTAACGATGTGATATGCTAAAGAAAGTTTTTTTAGGCGTTGTTGACCGGGCTTCGGTCCGAAGCATTTGGAGGAGAAAGTTATGATAGGAACATGGTGGTCAATCGTACCTCCGCTGGTAGCTATAATACTGGCACTAATTACAAAGGAAGTATATGTATCCCTGTTTGCAGGAGTACTTCTTGGATCAATGTTCGTTGCGGGATTCAATCCGTGGAACACACTTGACGTACTTGTCAGTACGATGGTAAGCAGCATCGATCTCAAGATAGTCATATTCGATGTACTGCTCGGCATGATAATCATGCTTTTGTCGAGATCAGGCGGATCAGCGGCATATGGAAGATGGGCGACAAAGCATATCAAGAGTAAGAAATCCGCACAGTTTGCGACAATCGGACTCGGAATCCTGATATTTGTAGATGATTACTTCAACTGTCTGACAGTAGGATCAGTAATGCGTCCTGTTACAGATAAATATAAGATCTCACGTGCAAAGCTTGCATACCTGATAGATGCGACAGCTGCTCCGGTCTGCATCATAGCCCCGATATCAAGCTGGGCTGCTGCAGTAAACTCGTATGTTCCGGAGGGAAGTTCTATCACCGGTTTTCAGCTCTTTCTGAGCACTATACCATATAATCTCTATGCGCTTCTTACGCTCGCGATGCTCTTTATGATCACGGCGATGGGATTCGATTTCGGTTTGATGAAGAAGCATGAAGATAATGCGGCAAATGGAGATCTGTTTACTTCAGGCGGTGAAGAATTTAGGGAAATGCAGGAAGAAGACAAGAAGGCTAATCCGAAAGGAAAAGTTGCAGACCTTGTGCTTCCGGTCGCGGTTCTCATAGTTTCAGCAGTACTTGCAATGATATATACAGGTATGAAAGGTGGGGCTGCAAATATTGTCGATGCATTTGCAAATTGCGATGCGACGATGAGCCTTATATGCGCAACACTTGTAACTGTTGTGTTTATGGCATTTCAGTATCTGCCTCGTAAGATAATGACATTCAAAGAGTTTATGAATGCATTTTCGGAAGGAACAAAGCTTATGGTAAGTGCGATTCTTATACTTACATTTGCATGGACACTTAAGGGTATAGGAGATCAGCTAGGAATCGCACAGTTCGTCAATACAATCGTTGGAGGAAATGCGTCAGCGAGCATATTCGTACCGGTCATCATGTATGGTATAGCGCTTTTCCTTTCATTTTCAACAGGAACATCATGGGGCACATTCGCGATACTTATTCCGATAGTGCTTTCGGTATTCGGTACAGCCGATGATCATATGATGGTGATCTCAATAGCAGCAGTGCTTGCAGGTGCAGTATGCGGAGATCACGTTTCACCTATTTCCGATACCACGATAATGTCATCTGCGGGAGCACAGAGCAACCATATCAATCATGTGCAGACTCAGATGCAGTATGCAGCAATCCCGGCTTCTATATGTGTAGTAGGATATATAATCGCAGGAATCACAAGAAGCTGGATACCATCGCTTGCAATCAGCTTTGCCATCTTATTTGTTGTACTATTGATAATGAAGAAGAAACAGACAGCCAAAGAGAGTTCAAATGCTTAAACTTATAAAAAATGTTCCATATATCGATCAGTCAGGCAGATGGCCGACCGGGTGTGAGAGCGTGTCTGCCGGGATGGTGCTTCAGTATCTCGGACTGCCGCTCTCAGTCGATGATTTCATAATGAATTATATTCCGCAGGAAGAGTATTCCGGTGAAGGCGAGACAATGGTCGGAGCGGATCCGAATGTTTCATTTGTTGGGAGCCCTTATGATGAAGATGCATACGGATGCTATGCCCCGGTTATCACGAAGGCACTCAATCAGGTGTTTGATGATAAAAAGGCAGGATTTAAAGCGGTAAATGAAACAGACACACATCTTGACAGATTATGCTCAGAGTATATTGATAATGATATGCCGGTGATTGTGTGGGCGAGCATTGATATGAAACCGACAAGAATCGGTCCGGTATGGAAGATCGCAGGGACAGATGATGAATTTACGTGGCTGTCAAATGAACATTGTCTGCTTATGACGGGATATAGCGACGACCTGTTTTATTTCAATGATCCGCACGGTAGTCTTGGATCGATATCGTATCCGAGAAATCTTGTATTTGAAAGGCATCATGAGATGCTCAATATGGCGGTCGGGGTAAAACGGTTATAATCAAGTGGCGACAAAATTCAGATCCAGCCGCCATCAACGGTAATGATCTGCCCGGTGAGGTACGAGGGCGCATTTATGAGCTGGAGGACTGTCTGCGCGATCT
>JAGPKJ010000045.1 GCA_018053995.1 Lachnospiraceae bacterium
GGATAGGACGGTGTATATCGTGCAGGAAAATCTGAATGAAGAAAAATCAATATATCTGCAGATAAGCGAAATGATCGAGAACGACATTCTGAAAGGATCGCTTGCAGAGGAAGAGAGGGTACCGAGTACGAATGAGCTTGCGCGTTTTTACAAGATCAATCCGGCGACGGCGATGAAAGGGGTAAACATTCTCGTCGATGAAGGAATCTTATATAAGCAGCGTGGAATCGGTATGTTCGTATCGGGAGGAGCCAAAGAAATGATAAAGGACAAGCGGAAGAAATCATTTTATAACGACTATGTGAAAGCGATGCTTGAAGAAGCAAAGAGCCTGGGCATCAGCAAAGACGAGATCATAAAGCTGATAGATAGTGGAAAGTGACAGTTGTAAACAGACATAAGGAATCGGAAAACAAGAATCATAAAGGGAGAGAAAGATAATGAGCACTTTAATTTGCAGGAACATCACAAAAACATACGGAAAGAAAGAAGTATTAAAGAGCACAGACCTTACGATAGAGCAGGGCAAGATATATGGACTTATCGGTAGAAACGGAGCAGGCAAGACGACACTTCTGTCGATCATGTCAGCACAGAATCCGGCAACAAGCGGAGAAGTCACACTTGATGGTATGCCAGTCTGGGAGAACCAGCAGGCACTTGACCATATCTGCTTTTCGAGAGAGATAATGCCGGTCTGCGGAATGGGGCAGAACAGATACAAGATAGCGGATTACCTGAGAAACGGGTCGATATTTTATCCGAACTGGGACGCGGAGCTGGCGGACAGACTTGTAAAGATATTTGAGTTAAATAAAAAAGACCGTATCTACAAGCTTTCCAAAGGGATGATGAGCATGCTCACGATCATAATCGCACTTGCGAGCAAATCGGATATCACATTTCTTGATGAGCCTGTAGCGGGTCTCGATGTCGTAGCCAGAGATGAATTTTACAAGCTTCTTCTTGAAGAGTATTCGGAATCAGGCAGAACATTTATCGTGTCAACGCACATCATCGAAGAAGCAGCTAAGCTATTTGAAGAAACGCTGATAATGAAAGACGGCTGCATCATCAGTAAAGAGAATACGGAAGAACTGCTTGCACGTGCATATCACGTTAGCGGCGACGCAGACAAGGTCGACAGCTTTATTGCGGGGAAAGATCATTATCGTGAAGAAACGCTTTGCGGGAGCAAGAGCGCGACAGTCGTACTGAAAGAGGGAGAGAACCTTGAGAAAGCGGAAGGCATCAAAGCGGAACATATAAACCTTCAGGATCTGTTTCTTGCACTTTGCGGAGAAGAGGAAAAGATATGAAACGTACGATCAGATTTTATTTGCATGAATATCTAAGTTTGATGTGCACAATGCTCATATTTGCAGCCGGTTTCACGGTATACGTGTCGCTTCTGTATGGAGAGGCAGAGTCAGATGTCATCATAGGTATCGTGCTTGCACTAGTTGCTTTCATGTTTCTTGCCATGAGTTCGGGTTATATGGACGGTGATGTCAACATGGCTCTTTCTATGGGAAATACAAGAAGAAATACTTTTATCGGCAAGGAGCTCGCATATGCGGCTGTTATCGTTTCGGCAGAATTTGTAGTGACAATAATGAGAATACTGTTTGGAGAGAGCGCGTCCGCGTTGGCAGCTGCTTCTGACATTACAACATGGATCATTGTGATTGCGGTATGCAAGTTGACATCTCTGTTATCGGATAGGTTTGGAATGAAAGTATCGGTAGTATGTATGATGATAGTAGCACTTGCGATCATGATGTACACGTGTATGGCGATGAATGTAGGATCGTATGCAGCGGGTGGAACTATCACGGAGATGTTTGGAAGTCCGGCAGTGATGCCTACAATAGCTGTAGTTCTGTATGCGGCAGCAGATGTATTTCTGTACAGGGCGACGATGAAGCAGGTGGTGGCGTGATTATGTTACGTAGTAGAGTGTATTTTATGACAGACGATAGCATTATGCGAAAATAGTGATATATTTATGAATACAGGGAGAATTGTATGTTTAAAAATTTGAAATTGGTATCGTATAGAAAATCAGATCTGATTTTTATGGTAGCGATAGTAGGCTTGTGCTTCGGAATAGCGTGGATCGCATTCGCATTAACCGGAAAATGCGAATCCGGTGCAACTTATGGCTGCTCAGTCGTGTTGATCGCCGGATATGCGATGTTCGCGATGAGTGCCGGGTTTTCTAGCAATATGAATATCGCGTTGTCGATGAGCTGTACTCGGAAACGTTTTCTGAAGATAGATTATATTGTGTGTTTTCTGATATGTGTGTTAAGTGTGTTTATGATCAAGTTCCTGTGCGCGGCAGAATGTGCGATATTTGCTGTCACGATGGATCCGGAGGATAAGGCGCTCATTGGCACTATACCGTGCCTGGCGTATGCATTTGCACTCACCGCAATCTCCGAACTTGCGTCTGCCGTTATCACTAAGTTGGGGAAAAAGGGATTTGCGATATTCTGGGTCGGCTGGATGCTTTTCTTCACGGCAGTGCCGGTCATCATGGACAGAAATGAGACATCGATTGGTAAGGCGATGACAGATCTTATAAGCAGCGGCAGACTTGAGACAGTGGTATGCGCGATAACATTTATTATATCTGCGGCTGTCATATTTATCTCAAGACACATGATGGACAGGCAGCAGGTAAGGTGATGGTACGAGTGACCAGAGGATAGCGAGAGCTTCCAAATGTTGGAATCACATTTTAGGAAGCGTAGCAATTCGTATCATATGACAAGTGCTAAAGGAGGATCCCACATGAACGGAGATATATTAGAGATCGAACATTTTTCAAAAACTTACAAAGGCGGGAATAAGGCAGTAGATGATCTTAACTTATGTGTTGCGGCGGGATCGATATATGGATTCATCGGACCGAACGGTGCAGGAAAGACTACGACGCTAAGCAGCATCGCGGGGATACTTGATTTTGAAGAAGGCACGATCAGGATAAAGGGGATCGATATCAAGAAAGATCCGGTAGCGGCCAAGAAGATAACGGCGTTCCTGCCGGATAATCCGGACTTGTATGAATTCCTGAAAGGCGCGGATTATCTGAATTTTATCGGAGATTTATATATGATACCGGATGAAAGGCGCACGCAGCTTATAAAGAAATACGCGGATGCGTTCAAGATAAGCGATGTGTTGGGAAGCCCGATATCAGGCTATTCACACGGAATGAAGCAGAAACTTGCGCTTACGAGCGCTCTTATGAGAGAGCCAACGCTTCTCATGCTTGATGAACCTTTTGTAGGGCTTGATCCGCTCGCGTCGCATATTCTCAAGGAATATCTTCACGAACTGTGTGACAGAGGCGGCGCGGTATTCTTCTCAACGCATGTTCTTGAAGTTGCACAGAACCTGTGTGATCACATTGCGATAATAAAGAATGGCAGACTTGTCGAGAGCGGGACAACGGCGGAAGTTACCGGGAAGTCTTCACTTGAAGATGTATTTCTGGAACTTGCGGGAAATCCTGATGACAGTGAAGCTACAACGTATGATTCTGATGACAGCGGGACTGCGGCATATGCTTCTGATGATAGTTCATCCCGGAAAGTGTGACTGGCATGAAACAGTTTATCGCACTCGTTAAAGTCTCGTTTCGGGGAATAATCTCTTCTGCCGGTTCACGTGGGGCAAAATCAGGATCGCGTAAAAGGTCAACGGATCCGGTAGCCGGATTTTTGCTGCTCCTTACAGCGCTGATCGTAGGATACAGTACAATGTACTGCAATATGATAATAGGATCATTGTGTAAAGCAGGCTGCCCTGAACTTTTATTTGCCATATGGGCACTTGCTTCTATCATACTGCCGGCATTTATAGGACTGATGGGTGTTTCGTCGTTCATATTCGGAGGAAAAGACAACACGATACTGCTGCCGGCACCTGTAAGACCTATAATACTGCTGGCGGCAAAGACATCATCACTGTATTTTGAGATGCTTTTCATGACAGCGCTCATTATGATACCGGCGGCTGTTACTTTCGCGCTTCACGCGGAGATGACGGCGGGAATGGTTGTGATGTTCGCTATAGGTCTCCTGTTCATACCGCTCATATCGTGTGCCATAGACATGATATTTGGCGAACTTGTTGCATTCTTTGGGAGCAGGTCGAAGCATAAGGCACTTGTATCAAATACGATAAGTATCGCATTTATAGCCGCTATTATGGTATGGGGATTTTCGCAGTCATCGGATGCTTCAGAGACATTGGATATAGAAGGCATCCTTCAAAAGATCTCGTGGTGCAGGCCGGCGATGCTTTTTGCAGACGCGGCAGGTAAGGGTAATGTCGTTTCATTCCTCATATTTGTAGCAGGAGCATCAGCCTGTGCACTAGTGACAGCATTTATCATCAGCAGATTTTATATTGGGGTAATAAGCAGGTCATCAGGTGTATCAGTAAGTCACGATTATCGTATTGGACACTTTCGTGGGAGAGGACAGCTCAAAGCTCTTTATTTGAAGGAAATGAAAAAAGTCATTGGTACATCGTCTTATTTTCTGAACTGCGTGATAGGCGCGATAATGCTGCTTATAGCATCAGTTGTGATAGCCGTAAGAGCAGACGAGGTCAGGCAGATGATGGCGGAAGATCCCGATGCTGCAGCTATGGTATTTATCATGGGCATGGTCGGTACTCTGTTCTGTGTTTCGATGGTGCCAACAACAGCGGCATCTATCTCGATCGAGGGCAAAAATCTGTGGATACTTAAAGGCGCACCGGTACCGTCGTCTGTGATATTCAAAGCGAAAGTCCTTGCATCAATTACATTTACCGGTGTGTTAACGACTATCTCGACGGTCATATTTGCATTCGCGATCAGAATGAATATCGTGCAGTTTATCCTTTATCTAGCAGTCGGACTTATCGGCTGCGTACTTATGGCACTGTTTGGGCTTATGATGAATCTCAAGTTTCCCAAGCTTGATGCGGTAAATGAGATCTATATCTATAAACAGAGTGCAAGTGTCGGATTCATGGTACTTGTCGGATTTGTGATCTCAATATTAGCCGCGGCAGTTTTGCTTGTACTTACATATACTGTAAATGTATATGCAGCATCGCTGATTACAGCAGCTATTATGCTGATACTTATATTTGCCTGCGTACATAATCTTGAGCATAAAGGAAAAACGGCATTTGAGAGGCTGTGAGAATCATCATATTATGCGCTGACATGAAAGGCAGTCCTTCGGGGCCGCCTTTTTGTATGGAAAGGAGAAATGATCTAAACAATCGAGCATAGCGATGAATTCTATCGTGATTGCAACACAGCATGAAGTCTTGCAAACAATTGTAATAATGCACAAAAACGCAGCCGCAGAATTGTCAAAAATATACAGATTAAATTTTATGTTATCAAAATCGTAGTATTTATAATATTAATGTGCTATTTTCAAATTATAAACACGCGTTCACAACGAATTTGACGGAATAATATCTAATTTACATCTGTTCATTAAGCGGTAAGCAGATGTACAATTAAAGAGGAATTTTATCTAAGGGATTTAGTCTGTTATATATGATCTGTTATGTCATCTTTATTCGGAGGCTGCGGAGTGAATAGCAAAGAGATTGCGAAATTGGCCGGAGTTTCAAGAAGCACAGTTTCCAGGGTTATCAATAATTATTCTAATGTGCCGGAGAAAACAAAGGAAAAGGTTCTTGAGGTCATCAAGAAATATGATTATGTTCCTGATGCATCTGCCAGGACGCTTGCAGGTATGGTAAATAAGAGAATAGGACTTTTTGTCATAGCTCTGAACAGCCAGCTTAACGGGCAGCAGGTGTTGGGGAGTCACTTTCTTTCGGTCTTGATGAGCAGCGTTATCGATTACTGCAATAAGAATGATTATACGGTCGTTGTTTCGATCATAAGCGGAGCAAAGGATTATGACAGGGCATTTCAGCTTTTTTATGATCAGACGATAAGCGGAGGCGTATTTGTCGGAGCAAGAGGGGATGAGGAGAACATAAGGTCTCTTATTTCCAAGGGATATAAGGTTGCTATAGTTGACCAGAATCCTTATGAAGATCCTAAGATATATGAAAAGAGCGTTATCGTAAATGCGGATAATTATAATGGAGCTTACGAGGCGACAAAGTATCTGATAGAGATGGGACATACACGTATCGCGCATGTTATGGGTGGAAAAAGACAGTATTCTACGACAGAACGTCTTCGTGGTTATAATCAGGCAATCAAGGATGCAGGGCTTGAAAATGATCCGGGACTTCTTTATCAGGGAAATTTCACATTCAATAGCGGTTACGAGGCAACAAGAGCGATAACGGATTTAGTATCACGCCCAACAGCGATATTTTATGCGAACGATTCGATGGCAATGGGTGGAATACAGTTCTTTTCGGAGCATAAAGTAGAGATACCTGACGATTTCTCTATCATTGGATTTGATGATATAGAACTTTCGAGGTTTATGAAACCGACACTCACGACGGTAAGGCAGAATCTGCAGATTGTGGCGCACAGCGCGATAGATGGTGTAATTGATATGATAAATGGCGGCGAACCTAACGGAAAGGTGAATACGATACCGGTTGATCTTATCATAAGAGAGAGCTGCAAGAAGATCTGATAGATGTATACGACAGTCGGAATGTTTCCTGAGGGGGAAATTGATGAATAAAGAAGATATGAGAGAGACGGATACAGGGATAAATGAGAACGGAGATAATAACGTAATGGATAGTGCAGGCAAAGAACGTGACAAAAGATCGTCGTGGGTATTTGAAGATGATACGGCTGATTTTTCGATAAGAGATAAGCAGCTGAAATCGGATCTTTTTTTTCCGCTTGCGAATGAAGCCGGGATAATGAGCGATATCACGCCGATGCTTGCAGGTGACTGTAAAGCCGGGCAGAGTAAATTCCTACTCACACCGGTTTCGGTCTGTAATCTGAAAGATGATAAATCATCCAGAAATTTCTGGGTAAAGATAGATGACAGCATAACATGGTCTGTCTCAGGAAAATCGGCAGCACAGGAGTGTCAGAGATTTGACAGCGATAATCATGAAGATGTTGTACTTAAAGCCGGCTTTTTGTGGCAGAGTGTCACAAGAACAAACAGAAAATATGGCATTTCGGCGAAGGTCACGAACTTTGTTCCGGTGCAAAATGATCTTGTTGAACTTATGAAGGTGACTTTGACGAATACAGGAAATAAATCATACAGCATTGAGCCTGTTGCGGCGATACCGATATATGCGCGTTCCGCTGACAATATCAGGGATCATCGTCATGTAACATCTCTGCTTAACCGTGTCTATGTTGAAAATTACGGTGTGATGGTAGAGCCGACTCTTATCTTTGATGAGCACGGGCACAGACTCAATACGACTTGCTATGGCGTACAGGGTGTCGGAGATGACAAGTTTGACAGACCTGTCGGATTCTATCCTACATGCGAGGAATTTGAGGGTGATAGCGGGAGCCTTGAATGGCCGTATTCTGTCGTGAAAGGAATCAGTTATCCGCATAAGATAGGCGAGGAAATAAAAGGCAAAGAAGCGATGGGAGGGCTTGCCTTTCGGAAGGAAATACTTGAACCGGGGCAGTCGGTATCATATGTGCTGATAATGAGCATAACGGACGACGTATCCGAAGCCCTTTCATTTGTCAGAAAATATGGAAGCTCAGAACTTTTCGACAGGTACCTTGCAGAGAATAAGAATCAGTGGAGTCAGAAGCTTTCAACACTTGATTTTGATACAGGAGATGCAGATTTTGAAAAATGGATGAAGTGGGTCGCGCTTCAGACTGTATTAAGGCGCATATATGGCTGCTCGTTTCTTCCATATCACGACTATGGAAAAGGCGGCAGGGGCTGGAGAGACCTGTGGCAGGATTGTACGGCATTGATGCTTTCAGATCCGATCAAGGTCGGAGAGATGCTGTTCAACAATTATGCGGGAGTTCGTTTTGACGGCAGTAATGCAACGATAATCGGGAAGAATCCGGGTGAATTTATAGCAGACAGAAATAATATCGCAAGAGTATGGATGGATCATGGTGCATGGCCATATCAGACAACACGTATGTATCTTGATATTACAGGTGATATAGATTTCCTGTTTCGTGAGCAGACTTATTTTAAGGATGGTCAGTGGTCAAGATCGAAGAGCCGTGACGATAACTGGAATGAGGAATACGGGAATCAGCAGATGGATAATTGCGGACAGGTATACAGAGGAACTATCCTGGAGCATATCATTCTGGAGAATGTCACAATGTTCTATAATATCGGAAGTCATGGAAATATAAGGCTTGAAGGTGCTGACTGGAATGATGCCTTTGACCTTGCTTCTGAAAATGGAGAGAGTGTTGCATTTACATCATTCTATGCCGGAAACCTGACTGATCTCGGGAAACTTATAAAATATCTGAATATGCAGGGAATACCCGAGATACTTTTGGCAGATGAGATCGCATCACTGGTGGACAAGTTTGATTTTCTACACGGCAAGATCAGTGCTGAGAAGGCAAATGAGATACTTGAAAACTTTTTTGAAAGCACAGTGCATGGGATATCAGGCAATCGAAAAGAGGTAGATCCGGTGCACCTGGCAGATGTGCTGATTGATATGGGAGAACTCCTTAAGAAGAATATCAGGGATAACGAATGGGTAAGCAGTTCTGAGGGATACAAGTGGATCAATGGTTACTATGATGATCATTCGGATAAGCTTGAGGGCGAGTTCGAATCAGGCATAAGGATGACACTTACAGGGCAGACGTTCAGCATTATGTACGGTGTTGCCGATAACGAGCAGGTCGCAGATATAATCCGCACTGTGGACAGATATCTGTGGGATGAAGATAATGGCGGAGCAAGGCTTAATACGGATTTTCGTGAAGTAAAGATGGATATGGGCAGATGCTTCGGTTTTGCGTATGGCACAAAGGAGAATGGATCGGTATTCTGCCATATGGCGATAATGTATGCGAATGCATTATACAGAAGAGGGTTTGTACGCGAAGGATACCGGGTGCTTGATCGCTTATACAGGCATTCATGCGACTACGCCAAGAGTGGCATATATCCCGGGATACCTGAGTACTTTGATATTTCAGGAAAGGGAGCATATACATATCTGACGGGTGCTGCAAGCTGGCTGCTCATAACTGTCCTTAATGAAGCATTTGGTCTTAAGGGAGATCTGGGTGACCTTATAATAGAACCGAAACTTGTTGCGGAACAGTTCTCAAAAGATGGGAAAGCTGCAACGGTCACACTGTTTGGCAACAGAAATATCAGACTTATGTATGAGAATCCGAAACATCTTGATTATGGTCATTATGTCATAGATACGATAGAGGTAAATGGAAAATTGACCGAACCGGCAAAAGGCAGCACCAGAGTGAGGATTTCCAGTCTTGAGGTCGAAAGGATGATGCCGGGCACCGAGAATGTCATAAGTGTCAGGCTTGCTGAAAAGAGGGCGTGAGATGTGAAATGACTAGGTGCCCTGAGGTCAATATGGTTTTAGATCGAATGCTCATGATTTTGCACGATTATCGGGTCGTCTACCTTAACGACGACCTGATATTTGTCTTCATATACAATCTCACCAGGATAGTTTGTATATACAACATAGAATGGATGATGGTATTTATCCAAAAGCCACATATGTATTGTGAGGTAAACATCGCATGTTTATTGTTCCTGCTTCTTGTTTTCTTTAGATCAAGATCGGCAACATATTTCAGCAGACTATATCACGCAATCATCGTGTTATGTTGTCTGATTATGGTATCAGACTGTCTGTGGGGAATCGCTGACAATACAGGTGCGATGTTAGGCAGTCAGGTAAAGAAGATCATCTATCTGTCTTACTACCTGATTTCAGGTTTGACATGCTATCTGTGGTATGTGTATTCCGATAAGATATGGGAACCACATCACGACAGAAAGAGAGCGATCATCGGTGCGATGCCTTTGGTGATTCTCTATATACTTATGCTGGCAACGATGAAAACCGGATGGGTTTTCTACGTTGACAGTACGGATACATATAGAACCGGACCGCTTTATGCCGCTGCGGTTGTATTGACATATGGGTATCTGGTGGTAGCAGAGATAAAGGCTCTTATTTTATCAAGAACATCTGCCAGTTATATGCAAAGGCAGAGATATGCGGCAGTAGCGTCTTTCGGACTGCCGGTTCTGATAGCGGGAGTAATTCAGGAGATTTTTGCACCACTGCCAATCTTATGTGTTGGTATAACGTTTGCAGTATTATATGTGTTTTTTTCATTTAAGGAACAGCAGATATCTGTAGATGGACTGACAGGGATAAACAACTACAACAGGTTTATGCAGCAGCTTTCTGAATGCATGGCGCATAAAAATAAAGACGGACAAACGTATCTCTTTATGATGGATATGGATCATTTCAAATCTATCAATGATACATATGGTCACGTGGAAGGTGACAATGCACTTAAGACGGTTGCTGATGCGCTTAAGGCATGCTGCGATGATGGACGGTATTTTATCGCCAGATATGGCGGCGACGAATTTGCGGCAATCTGCAGTATGAAAAATAAAGATGAAGCGGAAAGGTTTAGCCAGAGCATAAAATCAGAACTTCAAAAGAAGAGCAGCGGGTATTCGTACGATCTGCTGGTAAGTATAGGATATGCAGTCCTTATTGATAGTATGCATAAGGAATCAGATTTTATCCGTTATGCGGATGCTGCATTATATCGGGAAAAGATAGAAATTCGATAATAGTATGATGCATATAGCCAGCCGCATTGATGTGGCTGGCTTTTTCACTTTCATTCTTGTGACTTTCAAGATATACTCGTCATATATGGTAATTCTATTGGGAGGATAAAGGATGAAAAAGATAAATCTTAATACTTGCTGGTCTTTGAAGATACTTGGGGATAATGTCTATCATATTCCGGAAAATGAGATACCTGCGAAAGTGCCGGGATCGGTCTACAGTACGCTCCTGGACAACGGTCTGATGCCGGATCCGTTTTACCGTGCAAATGAGCTGGATGCGCTTAAGCTCATGGACAATGATTTTGTTTTCAGCACGCATTTTGATCTCGACACTGAGATGCTTGGTGCAGACAGGTTACTATTGCATTTTGACGGAATCGATACACTTGCAGATATTACGTTGAACGGTACACATATCGCGAGTGTCGATGATATGCACCGTACGTGGGAGTTCGACATAAAGAGCATTGCTGCGGAACATAACGATCTCGAGGTTCTGCTTCATTCACCTACGAAGTTTATTGCGGAAGAAGATGAAAAGCATTATATCGGCGGAAGCCCTGACAGCATGAAAGGATTTCCACACCTTAGAAAAGCTGACTGTATGTTCGGCTGGGACTGGGGTCCGCGTCTTCCCGATGCAGGTCTGTTTCGTGATGTTACAGTGATTGCGGTAAATAAGGCACGTATCTCACAGGTGATGATCACGCAGGAACACGAAGTCACCGGCAGGCGCGTCCGCGGGAATTCGGTGAAGAGCGTTGAACTTACGGCTCGCGTAGATGTTGAGAATTGCCGTATGAATTCAGCTACTGAGATTGCATCAGGTCACAGCAGCACGACAGGACAGGATGAAGCACAGAATGTAGAAGTTACAGTCACAGCTCCTGACGGACGGAAAAAAACATTTGAGATCAGAAAAGATGATGTTGAAGACGGTTGCTGCTGCGGCAACGTAACAGGCAGAGCTATAACAGGAAGATCAATATCAGACAGATCTTATTTTACAATAAAGATAGAAGACCCGATGCTGTGGTGGCCTAACGGGTATGGCGCTCATCCGCTATATACAGTGGATGTGAGGCTGACAGATGCAGAGAGCGGCGAGGTTCTTGATGAAGTCTCAAAGCGTATCGGACTTCGTACGGTAACGATCAATCAGGATCCGCTTCCGGATGAAAAATGGGATCCGCATATGAAAGATCAGACACCGGACAAGACTCCTGGTAAGAATTTTGCGGTAGAGGTTAACGGACTTCAGATATTTGCAATGGGCGCGGATTATATTCCGGAGGATAATATTCTGCCGAGACTTTCAAAGAAACGTTCAGCGAAACTGCTGCGCAGCTGCGTTCAGGCAAATTACAATATGATAAGGATATGGGGCGGCGGTTATTTTCCTGACGATTATCTCTTTGACCTGTGCGATGAAAACGGACTTCTTGTATGGATGGATCAGCTTTTCGCATGTCAGAATATTGAGATTGATGATCATTTTGAGGAAAATGTTACAGCCGATACGCGTGATAATGTAAGGCGCCTGCGTCATCATGCGTGCCTTGCGGTCTGGACAGGCAATAATGAGATGGAGACGCAGGTTTACAGCGGCTGTTTTGATGCGACCGAAAAGCAGAAAGCGGATTATCTGAAATTATACGAATATATAATTCCAAAGATAATGGAAGAAGAGGATCCGGTAACGTTTTATTGGCCGTCATCACCGTCATCAGGCGGCAGCTATGATAATCCGTGGGCTGAGAATATCGGCGATACGCACTACTGGGATGTCTGGCATGGCTGCAAGCCATTTACGGAGTTCAGAAAATTCCATTTCCGCATGTTGTCGGAATTCGGATTTCAGTCGTTCCCTTGTTCGTCAACAGTGCGGTCATTTACTGAGCCGGGAGACCGCAATATCTTTTCGCGTGTAATGGAGATGCATCAGCGTAATAATGATGCAAATGGCAAGATAATGAACTACCTGTCATCGACATATCTCTATCCGAAGAATTTTGATATGCTGCTTTATGTCTCACAGCTCCTTCAGATGGATGCGATCAGGTACGGCGTCGAGCATTTCAGGCGCTTTCGCGGAACATGTATGGGCACGATCGTGTGGCAGCTTAATGATATATGGCCTACAGCGTCATGGTCCAGCGTAGATTATTACGGTCGCTGGAAAGCGCTTCATTATGCAGAAAAGCGCATGTTTGCGCCAATACTTTTATCTTGTGAGGAACACGGTGAGATAGATCAGAAGCCGCATCCGAACACGCAGCCGCGTCCCATAGAACTCTCCGCAACATTTCACGTGGCTAATGAGACGGAAAATAAGATGGACGGGACTATCGTTTGGGGACTTATGCGTTCAGATTCCAGCATTGTGAAGCAGGGTATCTTAGAGGTTCATGCGGAGCCGTATTCAGGTGCGTGGCTTGATAAGATCGATTTCTCAGATGAAGATCAGCTTGATGTGCATCTGACATACAGTCTGATACTTGGCGATGAGATGTGCGGCGCAGACCCGCATACAGTGAGCACGGGATCGACGCTTTTCTGTGCGCCTAAGCATTATCATTTTGCGAACCCGCATCTTGCAGTCAGTGTAAACGGTGATGAAGTTACTGTTACAGCAGATGCTTTCTGCAAAGGCGTGTATATCTATACTGAAGACGGGAATCTTCAGCTTTCGGATAATTATTTTGATATGGAGAAAGGCTCGCGTACACTTAAGATAGTAGACAGCCCGGTATGGACTGCGGAGCATGATGCCGATCTTTCGACTATAAAAGCAGTGAGCGTGTACGATATCGATGAAAGACAAAACTAAAATCTACAAGAATGATGTCAATAAGATTGAAGCCGGCAGGAAGCGCAGGATAGGCAGTGCATTCAAGGCTGCCTTTCCACATACCATACCCATATTTGCGGGATTCTGGTTTATAGGTCTTGCGTATGGGATATATATGAATGTTTCGGGGTTCAGCTTCTGGTATCCGATGATAATGAGCCTTACCATATTTGCCGGGTCGATGGAATTCGTCGCGGCAAATCTCCTGCTGGGAAGTTTTGATCCGCTACAGGCGTTTCTTATGACGCTCATGGTAAATGCGCGTCACATCTTTTACGGAATCTCAATGCTTGATAAATACAAAGGAATGGGGTGGAAGAAATTCTACCTCATCTTTGGCTTGTGTGATGAGACGTTTTCCATCAATTATTCTGCAAAGATCCCAGAAGGGGTGGACAGGGGATGGTTCATGTTCTGGGTGACGGCACTCGACCATTTTTACTGGTTCTTAGGCGCAACGCTCGGCGGTATATTTGGATCACTCATCAGTTTTGACACAGAAGGACTTTCATTTGTCATGACGGCGATGTTCATCACGTTTTTCATTGATCAGTGGCAGAAGGACAAGTCACATATCAGCTCACTGATCGGCATTGGACTGCCGGCCATATGCCTTGTCATCTTCGGAGCAGCGGATTTCATGATACCGTCTATGCTCATGATATTAGGTGCGCTAATGCTGGTAAGGAGACCGGTTGAGAAAGGGCAGAGAAAGCAGGTTAGTCATGTCGATGACATATACGCAGCAGATAATAACGATAGCAGCAGTTATAGTGGGAACGATGCTGACACGGTTTATACCATTCATTTTATTTCCCGCAGGAAAGAAGACACCTGAGTGCATACAGTATCTAGGGAAGGTGCTGCCCTCCGCAGTGTTCGGACTTCTTGTCGTATACAGCCTGAAGGACTTACACATACTGTCTGGAAGCCACGGAATTCCGGAACTTATTGCGATCACAGTTGTGGCTTGGCTTCATCTCTGGAAGAAAAATATGTTTCTGTCGATCGCAGGCGGAACGGCGTGCTATATGCTATTGCTGAATTTCGTGTTTTAAGTGTAGAAACACACACATCTAATGTGCAGTATCGAGAGAGAAAATGAGAAATAATACTGTATTTTTATCAACAGTTTTTATTGTATACAAAAGTGGTACAGTATAGAGAAAAATAATACTCATATATACTGCATTTTGGAATCAATAAAAGGGGTCTTGCAGAATAAATCGGAATGAAATCTCCGAAAAATGCAGTATCCACCAATAAAAATTTCTTAAGTACTGTATTCATCACATTATGACCCTCCTTTAGCAGAAAAAAATGCAGTAAAGAATTAAACATTATTACGTAGTACTGTACTGTTTTAAGAGCAATGGAAAATACGAATAAAAAATACAGTATATGACAACAAAATCACTGCAAATACTGTATCGGATGAATGTGTGGTCAGAAGTGATTATTGTACTATGATGCGACGGCGCATAACAATGGGCTTGTATGCATAGCTGAGTACTGAGCATCACTGGTGTAACAGCTATTGTTGCAGATTACAGCTATAATAGTCAGTCAAGCAGTACAGGCAGGATAAAACAAGCCAGCCAGTCAAGCAGTGCAGGCAGGATAAAACAAGCCAGCCAGTCAAGCAGTACAGGCAGGATAAAACAAGCCAGCCAGTCAAGCAGTACAGGCAGGATAAACTGAGATAGTCAGAATCAGGCAAGCGGCATTAATAATGAGTGGAAACTGGCATGAAATATTGTATAATATACATATCGTGCCCCGCATACGGGGACTTATAAGGAGGATACTATATGATATGTAAGGGAATGCTCACCAGGGCAGTAAAGAAAATGGGTGCTATACTGCTTTGCAGCGCTATGATCGGCATGATGCTTATGCCTGAGACAGCAATGGCTAAGACGAAGAAGGCGGCAGCTGCTGCAGCACCGTCGTCAGCATACACGATCGCATCTGCAGTCATTGCAGGCAGCAATGTAAATGTAACAGCATCAGGCAGCACTACAACAGCAGACGGAATTTTACATC
>JAGPKJ010000007.1 GCA_018053995.1 Lachnospiraceae bacterium
GGTTCTACAGACTCATGGATAACGAGCAGCCATCCGTAACATTTGGTACTTTCCATTCCTTATTTTTCCAAATGCTTAAGACATGTCCGGATATGAAAAAGTGCACACTTATAAGTGAATCCGGGAAAATAAGAATTCTCACAGAAATGCTGAAACAAAACGGAGAATATCGGATTCTGGATGACATGGATCAGATCATTGGGATATCTGAGATGTTTGGACGTATAAAGAATGAGGGGAATGATGATGATCCGGCCATATTTGCATCATATGTGTCTGACGCGGGAATAATGACTAAGGCTGAAAAACTCAGAAAAGTATATGGTTCTTATAATGCATATATGCTTGAAAACAACAGGCTTGATTTTGACGATATGATACTCAGGTGCCGAAACAGGCTTATGACTGACAGTTCATTCTGTAAAAGATGGCAGGAACGTTTTAAATATATACTTATAGATGAATTTCAGGATATATGTTCGCTTCAGTATCAGGTGATAAAGATAATAGCATCCCCGCAAAATAATGTATTTGTTGTGGGTGACGATGATCAGTCAATATATGGATTTCGTGGATCGAAACCCGGGATAATGCGAGAATTCACAATTGATTATCCGGAAGCGTCAAGAATGTCGCTCAGCACAAATTACAGATCATCCGAGACAATAGTTGATATTGCAGACCGGATAATATCATCAAATGAGGATCGCATACAAAAGAGTATCACGGCTTATAACAAAGGCGGTGCACAGGTCATGTTCATCTGCGTCAGAAACAGAGATGAAGAACAAAAACGCCTGACAGAGCTCATCGGAAAATATGAACCGGATAGATCTGCGATCCTTTGTCGAAAGAACCGTGAATGCAGGGAGATCGCAAAGACTTTGCTTAACGCTCACGTTTCATTCAGGATAAAAGAGAAACTAAAAGATCCAATGAAAGAAGAAGCAATTAGAGACCTCATGGGATACATGTCATTTATCTATGGTAAAAGAGACCGAAAGACATTTCTCATGATAATGAACAGACCGGTAAGATATATACGAAGAGAGGCAGTCAGAACGGATATAGTGGATTCTAAAGATATTGCCGATTACTATGCTGATAATCAGGAAATGAAGGAGAGGATAAGACATCTTTTTGCTGATATTGATCGTATGAGTGGGATGAGACCATTTCTTGCGGTCAATTTCATCAGAAAAGTAGAAGGGTATGATAAATGGTTCTTAGGCAGTCATACATCCGAACAGAATACGGATTATCTGTCTAAAGCGGATGAGTTTCAGAAGGCGGCAAAAGAAGCAGGAAGCTTAGAAAGTCTTCGGGATCATTATAAGAAAATAAAAGAGGATTTTGAAACAAAGAGCCGGGAAAACACGGAATCCGAATCACACGGTGTAAACATAATGACTTATCATGGATCAAAAGGATTGGAATTTGATACGGTATTTCTGCCGTTTGCAAATGAAGGTGAAGTTCCGCCCAAGCAGTGCAGCACTACTGAAGCAATCGAAGAAGAACGAAGAATGTTCTATGTGGCTGTAACCAGAGCGAAAAAACAGCTTGTGATAATGTACGTGAGAAATGCACAGGATGCGCCTTCACGATTCATCACAAAGCTGCTTAAGTAGATTCACATTTTGATTAATCACAAAGAGCTCAAGTAGATTCACACTATGATTCAAATGATCTCATCATGTTCAGTCGAATCAAGAAAATGATTGAAAGCTTCACCTGCTTTTTTATATTCATCTTCTGAATCGATATATGTTATCTTGGGTTCTGCATCCGGATCTTTTTCATTTTCCGAAAATCTATAGAGCCAGACATCACCATCAGTGTTTTCACCATCTTCGTCAAGCGGCTGAAGGGCGATATATGTATTGCCTTCTGACTCAAATGTAGTTATAACGTCACATGTAACAGTACGACCATCGTCAAGTTCCATGTCTACAGTAAGTTCATCGTCAAAATCCTCATTTTCGTTTTTGCCCATAATGCACCTCTTTTTCTTTGATTGTAACATATTATGTGAATTTATGTTAAAATGTTCATGTGTATGCAGATATGACACAGACGGAGATGCCAGATGGCTGATAGTTATAAGATTACACAGGCGGATCATTATCCGCTTGGAATATCATACATAGATGGAAAAGTACGGGTCTCAGCCGTTTTCGGTGCTTCGAAAGATCGTGGGATCATATTTTTCAAGAAAAGATCAGGTTCAGATTCACCTGTAAGGATCAGCTTTAGCGATGAACTAAGGCAGGGAAATATTTTTTCTTGTCTTATATCATTTGACAGGGATGTTTCCTCTGATGATCTCACTTACAGATTATTTGAAGATGACCGGGAATTTATTGACTCATGCGCATGCGGAGTGTCTGAACATATCATCTGGATGCAGGATCGTTCCAGATTATCGCTTCATGGTATTATAAGAAACGGCAGATATGATATTTGCAGGGAACCGCATATTCAATATGAGGATTCTTTTATCTATATGCTCTCGGTACGTTCTTATACAGAACATATATCATCTGGGGTAAAGGCTCGCGGCACATTTGAAGGTCTTATAGAGAAAAAGGATTACATCAAATCACTTGGTGTAACATCGCTTATCCTTATGCCATGCTATGAATTCTATGAAAGAATGGATGATGGCACCAGAAAAAATGATTCAATGGATTATGCCGTAAAACATTATAAGGATAAACCCGAAGATGGAACAGCAGTAAAATGCAATCTTTGGGGCTATACCGGTAATGCATTTTACTATATGCCAAAGTCATCATTTTCCAAAACAGGTGACGCATGCAGTTCATTTGCAGATCTTGTTGACAGTTTTCACAAGGATAATATCGAGATCATCATGCAGTTCTATTTTGAACCTGATATGTCTTCCAGAGCGATAACAGGAATTTTGGAATTTTGGTCTTCTGTCTATCATGTAGATGGATTTCAGCTTGTCGGTGCAGAAATTCCTGTTAGAGAGATCAAAGACGATCCAATGCTTGCGGACAGGAAACTTTTATTTGACAGATATATGATAAGCGGCGATGAGCCAAAAGACTCATATACGGCTTGCATGGATGATGATTTTGAAGATGATATAAGACGTTTCCTTAAGGGAGACGCATATTCGGTAAGTAATATGATCTCTCAGATCAGAAATGTTGAAAATCCATGTAGGTGTATCCATTATATTGCGCGTCAGGAAGGCATGCGGCTTATCGATATAGTCACCTATAATGAAAAACATAATGAACATAATGGAGAAAATAATTGTGACGGACGAAGAGATGACTTCAGCTGGAACTGCGGGATTGAGGGCACAACAAGACGAACTTCCGTAAACAGCCTTCGTCTTCGTCAGATCAAGAACGGCATTTCGATGGTATTTCTGACGCAGGGAATACCGCTTATATATGGCGGCGACGAATTTGGAAATACACAGTATGGCAATAATAATCCATACTGTCAGGATAATGAAGAAGGATATGTAAAATGGAACAGGTCGAAGCAGAGTAGGGATATCCTTGAATGGACTCACACCATCGCAGCGCTTCGAGAAAAATATCGTATACTTCGTATGAATGAACCGTTTAAGGGAACCGATTATCTTTCTTGTGCGTATCCTGATATATCACTTCACGGGATAGACGCATGGAGAACTGCCACGACTCCGAATGATCATCTTATAGCGGTGATGTACTGCATGCGATATGCATGTGAAAATGACAGCGGGCTGATCTATGCTGTATATAATATGCACTGGGAACCCCAGAAGATATCATTTCCCAAACCATTTCCTGAACAGCAATGGAAGCTTTATGCGTGCAGTGCAGGAAAGACCGATCAGATAATCGACAGCAAAGGAAAAAATGCGATAATACCGTCACGCAGCACTGCGGTATTTATTTCAGGATGAAGGAAAATGAATAAAACATGGGAACATTTTAAGACAGTAACACATCACAGAGCTCTTGTCTGCCAGGGATGTTTTAAGGTAGGTCTGTACTGGCAGGGATTGACTCACGATCTTTCAAAATTCAGTCCGACAGAATTCAGGGTAGGCGCAAAGTACTGGCAGGGTTTCAGAAGTCCAAACAATGCAGAACGTGAAGACATCGGCTATTCTACAGCATGGCTGCATCATAAGGGAAGAAACCTGCATCATTATGAATACTGGATTGACTATAGCAGCCGCGTTCCCGGAGGAATGCTGCCTGTTCCAATGCCTGACAAGTATATCGCAGAAATGCTGATGGACAGGGTGGCCGCATGTAAGACTTATGAAGGCAGCAAGTATACCGATGCTTCGCCGCTCGCATATTACAAAAGAGGACATGATCCGGCACCGATGCATGAGTATACGCGTTCTCAGCTTGAGATGCTGATTACCATGCTTGCGGAAAAAGGTGAGGATGAAACATACAGGTATATTAAAAATGTTTTTCTGAAAAAAAATAAAAAACAAAAGAAATCCGAACATCAGGAACAATAAATATATTATGACGCTGCATGTCATAGATTCTGAAAGAAGAGATTAATTTATGTATGCTTATCTTAAAGGTATAATAGAAGAAGTAAGTAATGACAATCTTGTTATCGACGTTCATGATGTAGGCTATAATGTACGGATCTCCGCAGGCACAGCTCAGATGCTTCCGCATGTCGGGGAAGAGATCAAGATCTACACATATACACTTGTAAGAGAAGACACTTTTGAACTATATGGTTTTCTTACAAAAGATGATCTTGATATGTTTAAAAAACTGATAACGGTCAATAGTATAGGTCCTAAAGGCGGACTTTCGATTTTATCGATATTTGACTCTGATTCGCTAAGGTATGCGATAATCTCTGGTGATTCCAAAGCTATAGCAAAAGCTCCGGGAGTTGGTCTTAGATCCGCCGAAAAGATAATACTTGATCTTAAAGGCAAGATTGATATGCCGGAAACAATACCATCCGGACATGGGAATGTCAATAATCCGGTTAACGGCGGTAATGTTCAGGAAACTTTGGAAGCTCTTATTTCCCTGGGATATTCTTCTTCAGATGCGCTTAAGGCGATAGGCAGAGTGGATGGTGCAGAAAATATGGATGTTGAACTGCTATTAAAAGCAGCTCTTAAAAACATCTGATTGGTGATCACATATGGGCAGAATGATTGAAACAGAACTTCAGGAAGAAGATATAAAGATCGAGAATAAGCTCAGACCGCAGAAACTCGAAGATTACATCGGACAAGACCTGATCAAAGAAAATATGAAAGTTTATATAGATGCAGCCAGAGAGAGACATGAGCCTTTGGATCATGTACTTTTTTATGGACCGCCCGGACTCGGGAAGACTACTCTTGCAGGAATCATTGCAAATGAGATGGGAACACATATGAAGATCACGAGTGGTCCCGCCATTGAGAAACCCGGTGACATTGCGGCAATCCTTAATAATCTGCAGGAGGGCGATGTTCTGTTTATCGATGAGATTCACAGACTTAATCGTCAGGTCGAGGAAGTCCTTTATCCTGCAATGGAAGATTTTGCGATAGATATAATGATCGGAAAGGGTCCGTCTGTAAGATCGATAAGACTTGACCTGCCGCATTTTACCCTTGTCGGAGCTACTACGCGTGCAGGGCTTTTATCTGCTCCGCTCCGTGATCGTTTTGGCGTGATCCACAGACTTGATTTCTATACGCCTGATGATCTGAAGAAGATAATAAAACGTTCAGCTATTGTACTTGGCGTTTCGATAGATGATGCAGGTGCATCAGAACTTGCAAGAAGGAGCAGGGGAACACCAAGACTTGCGAACAGACTTCTCAAAAGAGTCCGCGATTTTGCACAGATACGATATGATGGGAATATTACAGAAGAAGTAGCAGATAACGCGCTTGATCTAATGGAAGTTGATACGATGGGGCTTGACAGACTCGATCATAACATACTGCTTACGATAATCCAAAAATTCGGCGGCGGTCCTGTCGGTCTTGATACACTTGCAGCAGCGCTGAGTGAAGATTCCGGTACTCTAGAAGATGTTTATGAACCATATCTTATACAAAATGGTTTCATAAACCGGACACCTCGCGGAAGAGTGGCTACAGAAGCCGCTTATCACCATTTAGGGCTTGAAATTCCACAATAGTATATCTATAATTGATACGAGTGTTTAAAGAATTGCAAAGTAATTCGCAGTATTATCACACTAAGTACGAGAGGGGAATCCTGTATGGCAGCAAAAACTGACGCCGATGTCATAATTGATGGAAAAGTATATACAATGACCGGTTATGAGGAAGAAGAATATCTACAGAAACTGGCCTCATATATAAATGGAAAGATCTCGGAATTCTCACAGATTGAAAGCTACAGTAAGCAGTCTGCTGAGACAAAGAATGTTCTTCTTCATCTTAATATCGCAGATGATTATTTCAAAGCGAAGAAACAGATCGAACTGCTTCAGGAAGAGATCAAGGGCAAGGAAAAGGATATGTACGATCTGAAGCATGAACTTATCGCATCCCAGATAAAACTTGAAAATCTCGAAAAGAATCAGAAGAAATGAAGATGTTACTTGAGACTGTCTCTTTTGAGACAGTCTTTTTGTTTATAGAAGTGTATATCATTTCTATAATCCATATTAAGGAGTCAAAATGAACAGACCGATACTACTATCACCTGCTGGCAGTTATGAAAGTTTCAGCGGAGCGCTAAATGCCGGAGCAGACGCGGTATATCTTGGCGGAGACAGATTTAGCGCAAGGGCATATGCCGATAATTTTTCAAGCGACGAAGTATGCCGTGCGATAACAGAAGCACATTTTTATGGCAAAAGAGTATATTTAACGTTAAATACGCTGATGAAAGATGATGAGATATCAGATGCTGTTTCCTATATAAGACCTATGTATGAAGCTGGTCTTGATGCAGTGATAATCCAGGATCTTGGTATACTGTCTAAAGTTCGGGAAATATATCCGGATCTTGAGATACATGCCAGCACCCAGATGACGATAGCCGGTGAAGAAGGCGCGTTATGGATGAAGGATAAAGGAATAGACTGTATAGTCCCTTCACGTGAACTTTCACTTAATGAGATCAAACGGATAAAAGAAAAGACAGGGATGAAGATAGAATGTTTCATTCATGGGGCAATGTGCTACTGCTATTCAGGACAGTGTCTTATGAGCAGCATGCTTGGAGACAGAAGCGGTAATAGAGGGAGATGCGCGCAGCCATGCAGACAGATGTATGATACCGTGATAGATGGCGAAGACCCTGAAAAATTAAGGACTACCGATTATCCGCTCAGTATGAGAGATATGTGCACGATAGAGATCCTTCCGTCACTCATAGAATCAGGGATAGATCTGTTCAAGATAGAAGGCCGGATGAAGAGCCCTGAGTATTCAGCCGGTGTTACAGCTATATATAGAAAGTATATCGACCGCTATTTTGAAAAAGGTGCAGCCGCTTATTCGGTCGATCCTGATGATATGAATACACTCCGTCATCTTTATGTCCGGAACCAGCTTCAGGACGGATACTATAACAGACCAAACGGAGCTGATATGATTTCAGGAGATAAGCCCGGATACTCAGGCAACGATGAAAATATCACTGCGATGATACGTCAAAAGTATCTCGGTGGTTCCACAAAGAAATCACTGTCAGCTAAAGTGACGTTAAAGACAGACATGCCGGCTGAGATGGTTTTAAGTGACGGTCAGGTCAAAGGTCATGCAAGTGCAGGTGTTGTGCAGAAAGCGTTAAAAGCACCGCTTTCAGAAGATCTGTTTAAAGAAAGAATATCAAAGACCGGAGGTACCGTTGTTGATATCCCTGTGCAGAATATAAGTCTGACTGCCGATGAAGGCATCTTTATGCCTAACGGTATGATAAATGAACTCAGAAGAGCTGCCATAGATGATTATGTAAAGAACAAAATATCATCATATGGGAAATACCGGTCTTCATCAGCTTATAGTAACATTGAAAACAGTGAATCTGTAGCTGATAATCTTTCTGAAAATAAAAGGTCATCTCAAAACAATAGAGTTGATGAAACTGTAAAAACGTCAAAAGAGACGCATAAAAGCAGCATGAAGATAAGCATATCCGTAATGACCGCTGAACAGCTTGAAGCCGCGGTACGATCATCATGCGATAATATAATCATCGACAGTGATATGTATTTGTCAGACTATGATTATGTCAGAGAACTGATCAGTTCTAAAAAAGCAGGCAGACATGATTATTATATCGTTCTTCCGTACATCTTCAGGTCAAGCAGGAACAGCGATCGTAATTTTATGAATGATCTTACTGAACTTGCCTTTGAAGATGATATGATCAAAGGATTTTTATTCAGGAATCTGGATGAACTTCATTTTATAGAGAAAATCAAAGCTGATGGAAAAAATAAGATGCTTATCGCAGATGCCGGATTTTATACTTTCAACAGCGCTGCAGCAGATTTTATTTCTGGTGAAGTATCCGGGTTTACATATCCGTATGAACTTACAGATCATGAGATCAAGATGATGGCAGATAATCTTAAAGGCAGCGTCAACACAAAAGCAAATGCAGATAAAGCTGCCGGCGGGGAACTGATCGTATATTCAACAATTCCAATGATGATCACTTCAAACTGCATTAGAAAGACGGCTGGGAAATGTCTTCACGGACATGGTGATGGACGTGATTCAGAAGATATACTAAATATCAAAACAGGCATCAGAGACAGGAAAGGTATCAGATTTTCTGTCTATACGAATTGTGATCACTGTTATAATGTCATATTCAACAGTGTTCCAATGAATCTGTCAGGACATATAAAAGAGATCAAAATGACAGGAGCTTCATCGCTCAGACTTGAATTCGTCTATGAGAACAGTTCGGAAGTAACGAGGATAATCTCGGCATTTGATGAAGCTTTAAAGAGCGGCAGGCTTCCGGATGGATACAGACTAAGACCCAATGCTTATACGACAGGTCACTTCATACATGGAATACAGTAATGTTTACGGAGTCAATATATGCTTAAATACATAGAACTTTATATAACGCATCTTTCGAGATACGCTGTACCTGTTTTTCTCGTTATCTATATGATAGAATCATTTCTCGTGTTCAGATATGATAACGAAGAATCCCGAAAAGGATTATATAACAGACAGATAGTATTTATGTTTCTGATCCATTTTTCATGTTTCATGGCTATCTGTTTCAAGATAGATAAACCGGAATATTTTCTTTTCTACGCATTTCAGCAGATACTTATATTTGCGATTCTTGTCCTGACTCAGATGATATATCCCGGCTCAAACAGGCTTATCGTAAATAATATGTGTATGCTTCTTAGCATCGGCCTTGTCATAATCACAAGGCTGTCATACAGTAAAGCACTGAGACAGTTCGTGATAGTAGCCTGTTCTCTGGCAATATCATTAATCATGCCATATATCATCAGAAGATTTGATTCGCTCAGAAATTTCAAATGGATATACGCATTTCTCGGTGTCGGAGCACTTGCTGTCGTTATGATACTTGGATCTGTCACTAATGGTTCAAAGATAACATATTCTATAGCCGGAGTGACTTTTCAGCCTTCTGAATTTGTAAAGATACTCTTTGTTTTCTTTGTCGCGTCATCGCTTTATGCGGCTGATGGTATCTATGAGCTGATCATATCTGCAGTTATAGCAGCGGCACATGTATTAATACTAGTCATGTCAAAAGATCTTGGCGGTGCGCTGATACTTTTCATTGTATATTTCTGTATGCTTTACACTGCGACATATAAAATTTCATATCTGATATTTGGAATGATATTTGGATGTTTTGCGGGGTATTGCGCATATCGTCTTTTCCCGCATGTACGGGTAAGAGTACAGGCATGGCGCGATCCCTGGAGCGTTATCGATAATGCGGGATATCAGATATCAAAATCACTGTTTGCGATCAGCAGCGGCGGTGCTTTCGGACTCGGTCTTTTTGGCGGTTCACCCAAGAGCATTCCATTTGTCACTGAAGATTTTATCTTTTCTGCTATAGCCGAAGAGCTTGGGATGATATTCGCCATAGCTCTGGTAGGAATATGCATAAGTACTTTTATCATGATGATGCGAATAGCCGGACATGCCGGAGACAGGTTCTATCGGCTTATCGCAGTCGGAATAGGCGTAATATATATAGTACAGATTTTTTTGACTATAGGCGGTGGGACGAAATTTATACCTATGACGGGACTTACCCTGCCACTGATAAGCTACGGAGGAAGTTCTGTACTTAGCACACTTATCATGTTCTATGTTATTGAGGGTATAAGTACGCTTCCGCAATACAGAGTTTAGTAAGTTTTCGATGCAAGCTTCCGAAAGAAGCGAAGCAATTTGTAGCATCATAACCTAATTACTACTTTTGACTTCAGCATAACGATATACAGGACGACCATATGAAAAATAAAAGATGTTCAGAAAATAATAAGTCAGACAACAGAATATCGGATAACAGAATGATAGATGATGAAATAGATGACGAATGGTCAGATGACAGAAGATATGATGAAAGAATATCTAATGACAGAAGATCGGACGACAGAAGATCGGACGACAGAAGATCGGACGACAGAAGATCAGACGACAGAATTAACGATGGCAGAAGGATGTCGGATGATAGAAATCCCGATGAGCGTAAGTCCGATCGGAAAAATAAAGAAATGAGAAAGTCAGAGATAAAACGTAACAGTCCGCTGATCGTTATCTCTGTCATATTCATAAGTGTACTTACGGCCGCGATATCGTATGCCGCAGTATACGCACATATCCATAAAGAGACTATGCTCAGTAACAGCTATAACAGTCACCAGGCGATTCTGGCAAATCAAAATACACGGGGCATCATATATTCAGATTCAAAAGAGATACTGGCAAGCACATCCGTTAAGGATGGAACCGAAGTAAGAGAGTATCCATTTGCCGAGCTTTTTGCACATGCAGTTGGATTTGAATGTAATGGACGTTCAGGGCTGGAAGCATCTGCAAATTATTATCTGATCAATTCGCACGCCGATATGACTGATAAGATAGCAAATGAAGCTGAGGGAAATAAATACCCCGGAGATAACGTTGTAACAACATATAATACGGCACTTCAGCAGATCGCATATGATTCGCTTGGGGTTTATAAAGGAGCAGTCATAGTATCAGAACCTAAGACGGGCAAGATACTTGCGATGGTATCAAAACCGGATTTTGATCCGAATACTGTTTCTGAAAAATGGGATGACTATATGAATGACAGCGAGACCGGAACGCTGATAAACAGGGCTTCTCAAGGTGTGTATCCTCCGGGCTCGACCTTCAAGATCATGACTGCTCTCGAATATATAAGAGAAAATCCGGATAATTATAATGATTATTCATATACCTGTACCGGGAGATTTAAGCATGATGATGACAGTATAAGCTGCTACCATGGTGAATCTCACGGAAAAGTTGATTTTATGCAGTCATTTGCAAAATCATGTAACTGTTCATTTGCAAATATAGGACTTACATTAGACCGTACGAGTTTTGCGGAAACATTATCAAGACTTCTTTTCAACAGCAAACTTCCTGTTGATATGAATTATACAAAGAGCAGTATCCTTATGGGAACTGATATCTCTGATTCTGATATGATACAGGCGTCGATCGGTCAGGGAAAGACGCAGATGAGTCCGCTTCACCTCAATATGATCACAGATGCGGTCGCAAATGGCGGCTTGCTTATGAAGCCTTATGAGATCGATCATGTAGAGACCAGCGAAGGAAAGGTCATCAAACAAAATAAACCGGAAGAATATGGCTCACTCATGACGCCGGATGAAAGTCAGAAACTGACAGAACTTATGAAAGACGTTGTAGAAGAGGGAACCGGAAAGAAGCTCCGCGATGCTGGCTATACTGCAGCCGGCAAGACCGGATCCGCAGAATATGACAATATAAAAGGAGATTCACATGCATGGTTCACCGGCTTTGCACCGGCAGATGATCCTCAGATATGCGTAACTGTCATAATTGAAGGTGCTGGATCAGGCGGAGACTATGCGGTGCCTGTGGCCAAGCGTATATTTGACAGATACTTTGCGGATAGAGACAGTACTACAGAAAACGCTTCGTCAGTTGAGACAGCACAGTAAATTGCGCTTCGCCAATTTAGACATCACAAAATCAGTAAATTGCTTCAATAGAAAGATCAGGTTTTGCAGAAAGATCTATTATTTCCCCGGATTCCTGTTTACATATCGGTCTGGAGATAGCTTTTTCATTTATCAGCATGACAGTAGCTTCTGTGTCGTCACTTAATCTTACAGTATATCCGATCTGCGTCGATGCAATATGGAACAGTATCGGTTTTAAGATACTCTCATCATATTTCAGGAATCCGTCTTTTTCAAAGATCGCGATAACCTGGAACGGATTTTTCGAAGCACGATATGTTCTTGGAGATGTCATAGCTTCGTACGAATCTACGATCGCTATATATTTGGCAAATCTATCTATCTGATTCTCCCTAAGATGTGAAGGATAGCCGCTTCCGTCGCACCTTTCATGATGCATGAGCGCGGCATTCAGTACATGCTTGTTAACATTAGTCTGCGCCTGAAGTATATTAAAGCTATAGAATGTATGCTGCTTTATAGCAGCAAATTCAGTATCTGTAAGCTTTCCGGGCTTCCATATGAGACTCGCAGGGAGCATGAGCTTACCAATATCATAGAAGAAAGCACTCTCGATAAATATAAATGATTCTTCTTGATTAAGGTTCATCCATTTTGAAAACACACCGGCAATAAGAGCTGAATTAAGGCAATGCGCATGTGTCATGTCATCTTCGCCGGGAAGCATGACATAAAGATAATCAAGAAGCTTTTCAGGTGCTTTTGCGCAATGATAGATCTTGTTATATATCTGGATAAGTCTGTCGAGCGGAACCTGTATTTTATCATTAACAAGTTTCTCCATCATTGACTTGAACTCAGGCATACATTCGTTATATACTTTCACGAACTGCTTATAGTCATCGCTGTACGTGATCTTTTCAAAATGAGTAGTCGCATAATCGACTTCTTCTTTGACCGTTACTGCGACTACGCTGTGTACGGTCAGGCGCCTTAAATCATCATCTGAAAGTACTTCGCCTGTAGAATAGAGAAGTTTCCCTTTATAATCTGTAACATCTTCAGCAAGAACCATACCCGGTTTAAGTGCTAATGTTGCGATTGTCTTCATCAGTTTCCCTCCTGACCTTATATATTTAAGTATAGATAATATCGGGAATATGTCAATTTGAAATAGAGGTCAAATGTGATATCATGATGTTAAGTTGTGAAAGCAATTCATAATATCATGATACAATAAAAGGAAAAAATATGTATAGGTTTTATTCACCGCTTTATCTTGCTCCCACGGTCAAAAATACATGGGATATAAAACTCAAACTTCGAATGAACAGACATCTTCCTGATGTCTTTCTTGTACTGATATGTCAGGACAATGATCAGCTTGAGATCATAAATGCGGAAGTCTTAAGACAGCAGTATTATCGTCAGAAAAAAAATCATGTCATCGGGATCGCACATTTTTACATAGAAGCTGTTGATATCATAAAAAAGATAACTGAAGAATGTGTAAAAAAGAATGGTGATGCCGATCTTAAACGATATCTTAATGAGTATTTCTCGGATAAGGTAAAATAAATGCTTGCTATGTTTTTATCGATACTAAAAATTATAGGTATAGTGATCCTTTGGATACTGCTGGTCGTTCTGATCATCATTCTCCTTATATTGTTTTGGCCGATCACATACAAAGGAACGGCAAAGAGAACTGAGGCAGAAGGAGATCCGCCGTTTGTCCTTTGTTTTAAGGCAAAGTGGCTTCTTGGCTTTCTGAATGTATATGCAGGATGGCCAGGCGACCCAAATGTTCACGTCCGCATATGTTTACATGAATTATTCCGGATGCCTGATAATAACGAAAAAACAAAAAACAAAAAAAATAAGAAAAAAAGCAAGTTCAAAAAGAAAAATGATAGCAACAAAAATAAAGCAAGTAATGAATATAAGAAAAAAAATAATAATAAAACAATTAAAGATAAAACAGATAACAAAGATACGATAAAAGATGTAGATAATATTGACTATAAAGAAAATCTGGATCATATAGAAAATAAACAATCAGATCAAGAAGCGATTCATGATCACAAAACAGAGACACCATGTGAAAGAAAGACCGAATACTGTATTCATAGCAGCGATATTCACGAAAATCACAATTCACAAGAATCAGATAAGCATGAAAAAGAAGATTTCCATAGTGACAGCAAAACTGATGAGTGCGGGACTTCGGGTTCTGAAAGTGAAAGATCCACTGAAAATATCATAAGCAGAATCTTTTCACGTATCAGGTACACATTAAAGAAGATATATGATAAAATTAACAGCATATATGAAAAGACATGCGATATTCGTAAAGATATAAAATATTATTACGATATCATCACATGTGAAAGATTTGGGACAACGTTTGAGAGATGTAAAAAGCTTATTTTTAAGATCATTCACCAGCTTCTTCCGAGATATTTTTATGCAAATATCATTGAAGGTACCGGAGATCCTGAATCAACAGCTAAAGTCTTGGCTGTATGGGGGATGTTATATCCGCTGATCGGTGATAAGGTCAATATCACTGGAGATTTTGAGAATACGACGATCAAAGCAGATATAAGATTTCATGGAAGAATCACGATATTCGTTGTCGTTTACTGTGGACTCAGACTTTATTTTGATAAAGATGCAAGAAAACTGATAAAGATGTTTAAAAAGGAGGAATAAGTAATGTCAGATAATAACTTTACAAGCGTTATAGATTCACTTATGCAGGGAATGAATTCGATCATGTCGACAAAAACAGTTGTAGGTGAACCGACGAAAGTTGGAGATACGATAATCCTTCCACTCGTCGATGTTTCTTTTGGCGTAGGTGCCGGTGCTTCATCAAATGATAAGAAGAATGGCGGCGGTGGCGGTTTCAGCGGTAAGCTTACACCAAGTGCTGTACTTGTGATCAGAAACGGATCAACACGTCTTGTTAATATCAAAAATCAGGATTCTGTCGCAAAACTTCTTGATATGGTTCCTGATATTGTAGATCATTTTTCAAAGCCCAAGGACAGTAATGTGTCTGATGATGAAGCGGTTGATATAGCCTTCCCTGAAGATGACAAAGCTGATTCAGAACATGTCAATCCATCAGCGACCCAGAACTGATTGCTGAGTGTTATCGTGCTTTAATGCGGAGATGATCAAAAAATGGACTCTGATGAGATTATCAGCTGTTATGACAGAGAAGAACTTGAAAAATTCAAAGAATGGCTTTTTAATGAAAATGTTCGTGTCTCAACAGAAAAAAAAGAGTTAGAAGAGAAGAAAAATACATTCTTTCGTGAAAGACAGGATTTTCGTGCAGAGATGAACATGCTCACTCAAAGATCTGCCGCTGAAAGGCAGCGACTTGAGGAAGACAGAAAATTCTTTGAAAAGAAAATGGATATTCTTCGTAACGGATTTAATGAACTTGACAGAGACAGGAGAGACCTGCAGGATAACTGGGACAGATACCGGAATATGATGTCTTCAGTCAGACAGGATGATACAAGTGCTTCTGTTTTCTTCATCGGAGTTGATAATCCTTTAGCCTTAAAAAAAAGATACAGAGATCTTATCAAGATATATCATCCTGACAATAAAGCAGGAGATCATGATACATTTAAGCGTATAAGCGAAGAATATGAAAAACTTCGTGAGGAATTTTCTAAAGAGTTTTCAGTTGTATGAGAATATAAAAAAAAGACTTCACGGATCTGTGAAGTCTTTTTTATATGTTCGTGTTAAAAGGCTCAGGCTCTTTCTACATTACCTGAACGTAAGCAGCTTGTGCATACATGCATAGTCTTAACAGTACCATTCACGTTGACCTGAACTTTCTTTACATTAGAATTCCAGATCCTGTTTGATCTTCTATGTGAATGGCTTACGTTATTACCGAAATGAGCGCCTTTACCACAGATATCACATTTAGCCATTTTGACACCTCCTAACACCAAAATTTTACGAAACAACATTATGCGTCGTCGACGCAACAGTAGTATAATATCAGAAAATATTTTAATATGCAAGCATTCATTTTACTTTTTGGTTTATTTTTCTATAATAAGATGATAGAATAACTTAAAACGAAATCATAATGAATCGAAATGAGGTGAAATAATGAAAGCTTCTTCTATTGATACTCATATGGGCAGTATCTCAATCGATGATGAAGTTGTTGCCCAGTACGCGGGGACAGTTGCTACCGAATGTTTTGGTATCGTAGGCATGGCAGGCGTAAGTGTCAAGGATGGTATCGTAAAGCTCCTTGGCCGTGAGAGTATGACGCGTGGTATACAGGTTTTTTTACGTAATAATAAACTAACGATCAATTTTCATATAATAGTAGCTTATGGCGTAAGCATACTTGCGGTTTCTGATAATCTTATCGATAATGTGAAATATAAGGTTGAAGAATTTACCGGGATCGAGATCGAAAAAATCAACATCTTCGTCGAAGGTGTCAGAGTAATAGACTAAGGGAGGTCATTTACCGTGAGTGTTAATACTATCGACGCCAGACTTTTGGCGAAAATGTTTCTTGGCGGTGCCATCAATATCCGTGACAATAAGGAACATATAAACGAACTTAATGTTTTCCCCGTACCTGATGGAGATACAGGAACTAACATGACTCTTACTATCATGTCAGCAGCAAAAGAAGTCGCTCAGCTGTATTCTGTATCGGATATTGATATGACAACACTCTGTAAGGCGATATCTTCAGGTTCGCTGCGCGGAGCAAGAGGCAATTCCGGAGTCATCCTGTCACAGCTCTTCCGTGGATTTACAAAAATAGTCAAAGAAAAGAACGAGATAGACACATCCGTTATCGCGGATGCATTTGATAAAGCTGTCGAATCAGCTTATAAAGCAGTCATGAAGCCAAAGGAAGGTACGATTCTCACCGTTGCCAAAGGTATGGCTGATAAAGCTAGAGATATGTCGAACGCCGGAGAAAAAGATATTGATTCTTATTTTCAGGCGGTACTAAAGAGCGGACGTGAAACGCTTGATAAGACACCTGATATGCTTCCTGTACTAAAGCAGGCTGGTGTTGTTGATTCCGGCGGCGAAGGTCTTATGGTAGTACTTGAAGGCGCATATGAAGTAATGATGGGCAAGGAAGTGAACCTTGATCTTGATGAGTCCGAGCCTGAAAAAGAAGAAGCTCATGAGGTCGTATGTGATGAGCGTAATCTGAAATATACATATGCTGCAGAATTTATCATACTTCTGGATAAGCCTTTTAATATCAAATCAGAAATGGATTTCAAATCATACCTTGAATCTATCGGTGAGAATATCTCACTTGTTTCTGATGATGGCAGTGTTAAAGTTCATATTCACACAAATGATCCTGGACTTGCACTTCAAAAAGCAATGAAATATGGCGCTCTCAATGATGTCAAGATTGAAAATATGAGAGGTGAACATAAATCATCTGATACAAACGTATCTTCCCAAGGTGCTCATTCTCAAACCAATGATGAGTCTATGCAGGAACCGGTATCTGAACATAAAGACGTCGGTTTCATAGCAGTCTCTGTTGGCGATGGAATTAAAGAGATATTTAAGAGCCTTGGTGCCGACTATATCATCGAGGGTGGTCAGACAATGAACCCCAGCACAGATGATATGCTTAAGGCAATTGATAAAGTAAATGCCGATACGATCTTCATACTGCCAAATAACAAAAATATCATTCTTGCCGCGAATCAGGCTGTTACGCTTGCCACGGATAAGAAGATAATCGTTATTCCGACTAAGACTGTACCGCAGGGCATCACAGCACTTATCAATTATGTTCCTGATGTCTCTCCTGATGATAATGCCAAGAATATGGCGGATGAGATAAGCGGAGTTCACACAGGGCAGGTCACATACGCAGTCAGAGATACCGTTATTGATGACAAGACTATAAAGCAGGGTGATTTCATGGGTATCGGAGATCATGGCATCCTTTCTGTCGGCAGTGATATGTCTGAAGTAACATTTAATATGATCGGAGATATGATCAGTGACGATACTGAACTTATAAGCATTTATTATGGTTCAGATATAAAATCTGAAGATGCAGACACTCTTAAAGGGCTTGTAAGCGAGAAGTATCCTAAATGTGACGTCGAACTTGAATTTGGCGGACAGCCGATCTATTACTATATTGTTTCAGCTGAATAATGATAGATAATAGATATACGATTCTTACAGTGAGAGATGCCCTATCGGTGTCTCTCATTTTGAATAATTGCAGGAAAAATACATGGATATCAAAGATATCAAAGGCATAGGCGAAAAGACAGCTTTGCTTTTGGAAAAACTGAATATCAGGTCTACCAGAGATATGATCTCTTATTTTCCGCGTGATTATGAGGTCTTTAAGCCGGTCTGTGCGGTAAGTGAAATCACACCCGATGAGATATGTTCGGTACGATGCATTATAAAAGGCAGCGTTTCATTGCGGTATCTGCGAGGTCTTTCACTTATCGTATTTAAGGCAGCTGATGCATCCGGAGAGATGCAAATGAGCATATTCAATGAACCTTACATGAAGAAAAACCTTATATCTGGCATTTTCTATGTATTTAGGGGACTCGTCAAAAAGAAGGGTGCAGGATATGTCATGGAGCAGCCGCAGTGCTTTAAGCCCGACGATTATGACAGGCTTGTCGGAATTCTTCAGCCGATATATCGCACAACAAAAGGTATCTCAAGCAAGTCAATCGCAAAATATGTTAAAAAGTCATTTGATATTGAAAATAAGATGCTTACTTGTGATCCAAAAAATTCTGTCCTGACTGAATTTCTCCCGGACGACATTTTAAGCGGGAAGACAATGCTTTCACATGCCGATGCTCTGAAGAACATTCATTTTCCAAAAGATTTTGATACTGTGATCTCTGCCAGAAGAAGGCTGGTTTATGAGGAATTTCTGCTATTTATCTTAGGGATAAAAAGATATCGCGATAAAGCTGCAGATATTCCAAACTCATACCCGATGATCGCAGTCTCTGATACTGAAAGACTTATCGAAGAGCTCCCGTATCGTCTTACCGATGACCAGATGAAGACTTATCGTGCGATCGAAGATGATATGTCGGGAAAATACTGTATGAACCGGCTGATTCAGGGTGATGTCGGCTCAGGCAAGACTATAATAGCGATCCTTGCTCTTGTGATGACTGCTGCAAATGGTCATCAGGGCTCGATGATGGCACCGACCGAAGTACTTGCAGAGCAGCATTTTAAGCTTATTTCGGAAATGACAAAAAGATATTCTCTTCCTTTAAGACCCGTTCTGCTTACAGGTTCGGTAACCGCAAAAGCAAAGCGTGAGATATATGAAGGCATGAAAAACGGTAATTATAATGTCATAATAGGAACTCACGCACTTATTCAGGAGAAAGCTGTATATCAGGATCTTGCTCTTGCTGTGACTGATGAGCAGCATCGGTTTGGTGTGCGTCAACGTGTCGATCTGTCTGAAAAAGGCATGAGCCCGCATATCATAGTAATGAGTGCAACACCGATACCAAGAACACTTGCAATGATAATATACGGTGATCTTAAGATATCTGTGATAAAACAGATGCCGGCCGGACGTGTGCCTATAAAGAATGCCGTCGTTGATTCAAGTTACAGGGAAAAGATATATAAGTTGATCATGCAGCAGATAAAAGAAGGGCATCAGGCTTATATCATATGTCCTATGATCGGCGATGAGGAACAGGAATCCGATAACTGCGCAGATCTGGAAAATGTAAAAGACTATACAACAAATATTAAGAGTTTATTTCCTGAAACAGTAAGAATCGCATCTTTAAGCGGTAATATGCGCCCTGCTGAAAAGAACCGTATAATGGAGGATTTTGCCACTGGTGAGATAGATATCCTTGTATCAACGACGGTCATAGAGGTAGGTGTAAATGTACCTAATGCATCTGTTATGGTCATAGAAAATGCTGAAAGGTTCGGACTTGCACAGCTTCATCAGCTACGTGGCCGGGTTGGCCGTGGTGCAGACCAGTCATACTGCATATTTGTAAATACTTCAAAAAACAAAGAAGCCGAAGAGCGTCTTAATATACTTAACAGTACAAATGACGGATTTAAGATTGCATCAGAAGATATGAAGAGGAGAGGTCCTGGTGATATATTCGGTATAAGGCAGAGTGGTGATATGTCTTTTCAGATTGGTGATATCTATCAGGACGCGGATATTCTTGAAATGGCTGACCGCGACTCTGATGCTATACTTTCTGATGACAAAATGCTCCAAAAAGATGATCACCAAAAACTTGCCGGGATACTAATGGAAAAAGAAGAATCTTCAATGGATATGCGCTCCATATAAAAGATCGTTTAGATCTACTTTACACAAAGCGACAATATATCAAATCTGTGCATTGACTTTGATTAATCAAATAAGTACTATAATTAGAGTATTTATAACTTGTAACTAGAGGGAAAAGTATGCCAAAAGTAGCAGTCATAACAGACAGCAACAGTGGAATCACAAATGAAGAAGCCGAAAAGCTAGGTATATATATGGTTCCAATGCCGTTCATGATAGATGGCGGGACATTTTTTGAAGGTGTAAATCTGACTCAGGATGTCTTTTTTGATAAACAGGCCGGTGGATCTGATATAAGTACTAGTCAGCCATCACCCGAAACAGTCATGGGAATATGGGATAATGTGCTGCGTACATATGATCAGATTGTCTATATTCCAATGAGTTCAGGTCTTTCGGGATCTTGTCAAAGTGCTAAGATGCTTGCAAGTGACTATGAAGGAAAAGTCGAAGTAGTAAATAATCAGCGTATATCAGTAACACAGAAACAGTCAGTTCTCGACGCAGTAATGCTTGTCCAAAAAGGAAAGACTGCTATGCAGATACGCGAGATACTTGAAAAGAACAAGATGGAATCAAGTATTTATATTATGCTCGATACATTATATTATCTGAAAAAAGGCGGTCGTATCACCCCGGCTGCGGCGGCGCTTGGCACACTGCTCAGACTCAAGCCAGTCCTTACGATACAAGGTGATAAGCTGGATGCTTTTTCTAAAGCAAGAACCGTTGGTCATGGCAAGACTATCATGAAAAATGCAATGAAAGCAGATATGGAAGGTCGTCTTGGAGGATGCAATCCAAAGAATATTCATCTGTACGGCGCATATTCACACAACCCGGTAGAGGCTGAGGCATGGCATAAAGAACTTGAGGAAGCCTTTTCAGGATTCGATATAGAGATGGATCCGCTATCACTCAGTGTATGCTGTCATGTAGGTCCCGGAATCCTTGCTGTTGCCTGTTCCAGAAGAATAAAGCTGTAAAGCTGGTCGATCTTAATGCCATCAGATTCATCTTCTTGGAATCTGATGGCTTTTTTTGTGGATATCAAAAGTTAATATTGTGTTATGATGCTATAAATAGAGGAAAATCAAATGGATATGTGTGATAAGAAACTGCAGGTTTCTGCTAATGACAGAGAGGAAACTGATAGACAGCTTACCTTTATAGGTAAAGCTAACGAATATGTAAAGAAAATCGAAAACCAGATCAGCAGAAAACCCAAAGCTTGTGTGACAAATTTCGGATGTCAGATGAACGCTCGTGACTCTGAGAAACTGCGCGGCATGCTGAAGTCTATGGGCTATGAGATAACGGATGATGAGAATGAAGCAGATTTCGTAATATACAATACATGCACAGTCCGCGACAATGCGGATAAACGTGTATTTGGCAGATTGGGATATCTTGGTACGCATAAAGAACATAATCCATATATGAGGATCGCACTCTGCGGATGCATGATGCAGGAACCGGCGGTCATCGAAAAGCTTAAGAAGAGCTATAGATTCGTTGACCTCATCTTTGGAACATTCAATCTTTTTAAATTCCCCGAACTTGTATGTGACATGTTTGAGTCTGATCGTCCTATAATCGATATCTGGAAAGAGACTGATGAGATAGTTGAAGATCTTCCAATTGAACGAAAATATCATTTTAAGTCAGGCGTCAATATCATGTATGGCTGCAACAATTTCTGCAGTTATTGCATTGTCCCTTATGTACGCGGGCGTGAGAGAAGCAGGGCTCCACAGGATATAATCAATGAGATAAAGAGACTTGCCGGAGATGGCGTACTTGAGATAATGCTGCTGGGGCAGAATGTCAATTCTTACGGAAACAATACAGAGGATGGTATCTCATTTGCCAGACTCTTAAAAATGGCTGCGGAAGTTGACGGGATAGAGCGGGTCAGATTCATGACATCGCATCCAAAGGATCTTTCGCCGGAGCTTATTGATGTGATGGCTTCAACTCCGAAGATATGCCGTCAGCTACATCTGCCGGTTCAGTCAGGCTCTGATCGCATTCTTAAGGCTATGAACAGACGATATACGAGTGAACAGTACATAGAGCTTACTGACAGGATAAAGGCGGCTATGCCTGATATTGCGCTGTCTACTGATATAATCGTAGGTTTTCCGGGTGAGACTGACGAGGATGTTGATAAAACGATAGAACTTGTAAAGCATGTCGGATTTGACAATGCGTTTACATTTGAATATTCAAAGCGTACGGGAACGCCCGCAGCCGCAATGGAAGACCAGGTAACTCCGGAAAAAGTAAGGTATAATTTTGACAGACTTCTTAAAGTCGTTCAGGATACAGGCAAAGCGCAGGTTGCAAAGATGACCGGACGTACTGAAAAAGTCCTTGTTGAAGAGGTAAATGAAAAGGATCCTTCACTTGTCACAGGAAGGACTGACAACAACACAGTAGTTCATTTTCCGGGAGATGCGTCAATGATCGGAACACTGCAGAGTGTCTCTCTTGATAAGTGCTGCGGATTTTATTTTATAGGTAAAAAAATGTAGTATGATTGCTGCTTTTGAAACCCGCATAATGATATGTATAATTGTTAGTTGATATGTGTATATATGAATTTTGAAATATGAGAAGGTAGATTATGGCTGAATTTACACCTATGATGCAGAAATATCTTGAGACTAAGGAACAGTATAAGGACTGTATCCTTTTTTATCGTCTCGGTGATTTCTATGAGATGTTCTTTGATGATGCAAAGGTCGCATCTAAGGAACTTGAACTCACGCTCACCGGCAAGTCATGCGGGCAGGAGGAACGGGCTCCAATGTGCGGAATCCCGTATCATGCGGTTGATTCGTATATCAACAAGCTTGTTTCACGCGGGTATAAAGTCGCGATATGCGAGCAGCTTGAAGACCCTAAACTTGCGCAGGGTCTGGTAAAACGTGGCATTATTCGTATCGTTACGCCTGGAACTAATCTAAATGTAACCGGAATTGACAGTGAAAAGAATAACTATCTTTTATGCATCTCATTTCAACAGAATTCGATAGGAATATCCGCAGCCGATGTTACGACCGGTGATTATTATCTGACGCAGGTGGATGATCTTAGAAAGCTGAACGATGAGATCAATAAATATGAGCCATCCGAGATAATATGCAATGAAGCATTTCTCGTAAGCGGGTTCGATATAGATGACCTTAAGAACAGGCAGCATATATGCATCAATACACTTCCTTCAAATCTGTTTGATGAGGAATCATGCAAGCAGCGCCTGATGAAACATTTTCATGTAAATTCGCTCATAGGACTTGGAATAGAAGACTTCCCTGACGGACTTATCGCCGCAGGTGTCCTGCTTCAATATCTTTATGATACGCAAAAGACTGACATGGCGCATTTTACGCACCTTTATCCGTATCTTACGAACAAGTTCATGCTTCTGGACAGTTCAACACGTCGTAATCTAGAACTTGCTGAGACTATGCGTGAGAAGACCAAGCGCGGTACGCTCCTGTGGGTACTCGATAAAACGAAGACTGCAATGGGTGGCAGAATGCTGCGACATGATATCGAGCAGCCTCTTATTGATAAAGATGAGATAAATAAGAGACTTGATTCGGTAGAAGCATTTTCGTCTGCGCCTATCGTGCGTGATGAGATAAGGGAGTACCTTAATCCCGTCTATGACCTTGAAAGACTGATCGGGAAAATAAGTTACGGAACTGCGAATCCCCGTGATCTTGTATCTTTCAGAAATTCACTAGAATACCTTCCGGCAATAAAGGAATCACTTAAAGACCTGAAAAAAGGTATGATTCCGGAATTAAACGATGAACTTGATGATCTTCATGATCTTTATGACCTCATAGGAAAAGCCATACAGGATGATCCGCCTGTCTCTGTCCACGACGGAAATATCATCAGGGACGGATATGATGAAAATATCGATAAACTCAGGAAAGCAAAGACAGACGGCAAGAAATGGCTTGCAGATCTTGAATCTGAGGATCGTGAGCGTACAGGTATCAAAAATCTAAAGGTAAAATATAATTCAGTATTTGGTTACTATTTTGATGTGACAAATTCATATAAAGATCTTGTGCCGCCTGATTACGAAAGAAAGCAGACCCTTGTCGGATCTGAGAGATATACGACTACAAAGCTCAAAGAACTTGAAGATATCATACTTAATGCAGAAGACAGACTCTTTGACAGTGAAAACAGCGTGTTCTGTATGGTAAGAAATAAGATATCAGACAATATAGCCCGCATACAGAAGACTGCAAAAGCAGTAGCAAGAGTCGATGTTTTCTCAACACTTTCACTTGTCGCTGAACGAAATAATTATGTAAGACCGTCTCTGAATGAGAAAGGTATTATTGATATCAAAGCAGGCAGACATCCGGTCGTTGAACAGATGATGAACGGCGAGATGTTCATATCAAATGATACGTTTCTTGATAACAATAAGCACTGTGTCGCGATAATCACAGGTCCCAATATGGCGGGTAAATCAACATATATGCGCCAGAGCGCACTTATCGTACTTATGGCGCAGATTGGTTCATTTGTGCCTGCAAAGTCTGCGGATATCGGTCTTGTAGACAGGATATTCACTCGTGTCGGTGCGTCTGACGATCTTGCGAGTGGTCAGAGTACATTTATGGTCGAGATGAACGAAGTTGCGAATATCCTTCGGAACGCAACACCTAAGAGTCTTCTTATCCTGGATGAGATTGGGCGTGGAACGTCGACTTATGACGGCCTGAGCATTGCATGGGCGGTAGTCGAACATGTCAGCAATAAGCGTCTCTTAGGCGCTAAGACCTTATTTGCCACGCACTATCATGAACTTACCGAGCTTGAAGGAAAGATCGATAACGTGAATAACTACTGTATCGCGGTCAAGGAAAAAGGCGACGATATCGTATTTCTTCGTAAGATAATAAAAGGCGGAGCTGACAAGAGCTATGGTATTCAGGTTGCGAAGCTCGCCGGTGTTCCGGATATGGTAATCGACAGGGCGAAGGAGATCCTTGAGCAGCTCTCTGATAATGATATAACTGAGAAAGTCCAGAGTATTGAGGTTAAGACGGATTCGGGCGCTTCGGGTAAGTCGAAGCCGGTCAAATATGATGAGGTCGATCTTGAACAGATGTCATTTGGCAGCATGGTGAAGGATGAGGATATCATAAAGGAGCTTTCTGACATCGATGTCACTACGCTTACACCTATTGATGCGCTTAATACGCTGTACAAGCTGCAGAACAAGATCAACAACAGGTACCAGCCGGACGAGTGATTTGCTACTGAACCGGTGCTGGTGCTGCCTGCATCTGGTGCGGTGTATGTCTTCGGACTCGCTTGGGGTATGGATGTCTGCATCTGGTGCGCTGTGTGCCTTCGGACTCGCTGGGATATAGATGTCTGCATCTGGTGCGCTGTATGTCTTCGGACTCGCTTGCGCTACGTACTGACCGTAGCGGACGCTAGCTCGCAGCGAATGTGCCATTCGCTATACGCTCGTAAGCGCCGACGGTCAGTAACGTGTCCGATAAGCCATACAGGCACAGATTGCAGACAAGCAGTAAAGCGTGTCCGTTAAACATACAGGCACGGATTGTAGACAAAGCGTTAATGCGTGTCCACAAGACATACGGGTACAGGTTGCAGATATGTGGTAAAGTGTCTGAGAGACATAAAAATGTCAGCCGCAGGCGGATAAAATATAGAATCCTTAATTTCAATTTATATTCATCCGCAGATTGGGGATATTACCTACAGCAGGCTTGAATAATACATTTTGTACGTAAATACTTTTAGATTAGGACAACTTTTTGTTTCATGGATTAGGAGTATTACGGACTAAGTGACTTAAACAATACATAAAGTTGGTAAAAAGCTGTAGTTCACAGGAAGCTAGTTTTATTATCATTGATATTTGAGTCATTAATTACGGACGAAAGTACAAATAATCATCTTTAGTAGGTATAACCCAGAAATCAGACAAAAATAATTACGGACAAAAACACGAATAATCATCATTAGTACGTAAAACTCAGGAATCTGATAATGATATAGATTAAGTGACAGGTAGCTTAGTAAATGGTAATGGGGCTTCATACCATGTAATTTCATAGCACGTGGCTTCATAACATCTAGCTTCATAGCGCGTAGTTTCATAGCACAATAACTACTTTTGACACACATATCATGAAATATTTAATTTATAAAAGAATAGCGGGGAGGTAATGGCTATGCAGGAAATCAATGTTCTGGATCATTCGACAATTGATAAGATAGCGGCCGGTGAGGTTGTTGAGCGTCCGGCAAGCGTTGTGAAAGAACTTACTGAAAATTCGCTGGATGCAGGAGCACATGCTGTTACCGTGGAAATAAAAGGCGGCGGTATTAATCTTATCAGGGTTACGGATGATGGCTGCGGGATTGACAGGTCTCAGCTTGAAAATGCATTTATGAGGCATGCGACAAGCAAGATAAGAACTGCCGAGGATCTTTCGGACGTAATGACGATGGGGTTCAGAGGCGAGGCAATCGCCAGTATCGCTGCAGTCTCAAGAATGGAGATGGTATCGAAGATTCCGGAAGATATAACCGGAACATCATATACAGTTGAGGGCGGTGTTCATACCGGAACGGAAGAGGTTGGCGCGCCCGACGGTACTACGGTGATCGTTCGTGACCTTTTTTACAATACGCTTCCGAGAAGAAAATTTCTTAAAAAGGAGCAGACGGAAGGTTCATATGTTGCCGACCTGATGGAACGTCTTGCGATATCAAGACCTGATGTCTCTTTTAAATTCATTCAGAACAATATGCTCAAGTTTCAGACTAGCGGTGATGGTGATCTCAAGGAAGTTATTTACCGGATATTTGGACGCGAGATGTCTGAACATGTGCTGCCAGTCAAAGAACATGATGAAAGCACTGGAATCGACATCACCGGTTATATTGGGGATCCGGCATTTGCCAGATCTAACAGAGATTTTGAATTTTTCTTTGTAAATCACCGGTGCATAGAATCCCAACTTCTTAGTAAAGCCGTAGAAGAGGGATATCTGGGATTTCTGATGCAGCATAAATTCCCATTCTGTATCTTATTTCTGACAATAGATACACATATGGTCGATGTCAATGTTCACCCGTCGAAGCGTGAGATCAGACTTTCAAGGCAAGATGAGATATTCGATCTTATGTCAGGAATCGTTCACAATAAGCTTTCTAATGTCGAGGAAGTGCCTGACGCATCACTCGATAACGAGAAGAAGTCTATAGACAAACCTGCGCCAATCCCTAAAAAAGATATGAAAGATGATATCATAGCCATGGCGGCGCCTGATCTACACGAAACAGTCAATATCACAGACGGTGACCTTTTTGATGATTCTGCATCCGCACAGTCAAAAGTATCTGAACCTGACGTGAGATTTGCGAATAATTGTAGTGACAGCAAAACTGTTATCAATAGTAATATAACTGCTAACAATAACAATCTTAGCGATATAAATTCTGATGTCAAAAAAAGTAACGATAAAAATATAAATGCAGTTATTGACAAGATTGACGCTGATATAGGCGCGCAGCTTTCTCTTGATATTGATGATCTGGCAAATAAAAAGGATGCCGAGGGTAAGATAATATCTGCGTCGTCGCGTGCAAGATATAATCTTATAGGACAGGTATTCGAAACGTACTGGCTTATAGAATTTGATGGAAAACTTCTCATAATGGATCAGCATGCAGCACATGAAAAGGTGATGTTTGAACATCTGATGAAGCAGTATCGTGAAGGCAGTATATCATCGCAGATGCTCAATCCTCCGTTTATAATGACTCTTACACCTTCACAGATAGATATTGTCTCATCGAATAAGGATTCATTTGAATCATTAGGTTTTTCTATTGAAGATTTTGGCGGAAATGAGATAGCGATAAGATCTGTGCCTATGGATCTGTACCGCACGAGTCCCCAGACAATGCTCGATGAGATTCTTGAAGATCTCCGGAGCGGAAACGTAAAGGATACACCTGATTCGATAAGATTCCGCATTGCTTCCATGTCATGTAAAGCAGCGGTCAAGGGAAATAACAGATTATCTGTTCAGGAAGCAGAGGCACTGCTTGATGAGTTGATGGCATTAGATGATCCTTACCACTGCCCGCATGGAAGACCTACGATAATAACGATAAGCAAATACGAGATGGACAGAAAATTCAAGCGCATAGCAGACTGAAACGAAAAAATTAAATTCATAATGAGCTTTATTATATATGGGAGTAATAATGGAAAAATATAATGATACTATCAGAGAACAATACAGAGATAAGTTTAGAGATTATCTAGGACAGCGCTTATCAAAAGAACGCCCATTATCAGGAATCCGATATATAGAAAGGGTCATTTATGGGTATGTGTCAGATGAATGATAAAAAACCTCTAATAATAATTGCAGGACCTACTGCCGTAGGAAAATCCGCGATATCGATAAAGCTTGCAAAAGATATAGGCGGAGAGATCATATCAGCTGATTCTGTGCAGGTCTATAGACATATGGATATCGGTTCTGCAAAGATCACTAAAGATGAAATGCAGGGTGTGAAACATTATCTTATAGATGTCCTTGACCCGAAAGATGAGTTTAGCGCCGCACTTTTTAAAGATATGGCTAAGAATGCGGCAGAAGAGATATACGATAATGGTCATATACCTATAGTTGTAGGCGGTACGGGATTTTATATACAGGGACTTTTATACGATATTGATTTTAAAGGGAATCCGGTAAATGAAGAATATCGCTCTTATTTGCTGGATTATGCTGATAAAAACGGAAACGAAGCACTTCATGATATATTGAAAAAAATCGACCCTGAAGCTGCCAAGCAGATACATCCCAATAATGTCAAGCGTGTAATGCGCGCACTTGAGTTCAATAAGGATACAGGCAAAAAGATATCTGAACACAATGATGAACAACATGAACGATCATCCCCATATGATTTCTGCTATTTTGTGCTTACAGATGAGAGAGAGACACTGTACAGGCGAATCGATGAGCGCGTCGATAATATGATGAGTGAAGGGCTTACTGATGAAGTGAGGCAGCTACTTGATATGGGCTGCACGAAAGACATGGTATCAATGCAGGCGCTTGGTTACAGACAGCTTATCCCGTATATCGAATCGCAGAAACATGAAGGCGAACTGGCAAAAGCTATCAGAGACATTAAAGAAGAGACACGCCATTTTGCAAAGCGCCAGCTTACATGGTTCAGACGCGAGAAAGATGTTATCTGGATAGATAAGAATGAGTTTGACCATGATTATACAAAAATACTTGATTTTATGGAAAAAAAGATGAAAGAAAGAGGATTATTGTAATGACTGAAACCGAAGAGAACAAGCTTAAGATGTACGAAGAACTTGGTATAAGCCCGGCACTTCATAAATATGGTGAAAGCATAGAGGATGGCTTGTCGGAGCGCTTTGGAAAGATCGATAAAACCGCTGAATACAATCAGCTCAAAGTCATAAGTGCAATGCAGAAAGCACATGTCTCAGAAGCATGTTTATCCGGCACTACCGGCTATGGATATGACGATATAGGCAGGGACGCTCTTGAAAAAGTCTATGCAAATATATTTCACACGGAAGATGCACTTGTCAGACCGCAGATCACATGCGGAACACACGCACTGGCTCTTGCACTTATGAGCAACCTGCGCCCGGGAGATGAGCTTCTTTCGCCTGTTGGAAAACCTTACGATACACTTGAAGATGTTATCGGAATACGCCCATCGAAGGGGTCTCTCGCAGAATATGGAATAACGTATAAGCAGGTAGATCTTCTGCCTGACGGAGAGTTTGACCTTCCCGCAATAAAAGAAGCGATAAATGAAAAGACAAAGCTTGTGACAATCCAGAGATCCAAAGGATATCAGACGAGGCCGACTCTTTCGGTCAAAAGAATCGGAGAACTTATTTCATTTATCAAATCAGTCAAGCCCGACGTGAGATGCATGGTTGACAACTGTTATGGGGAATTCGTCGAAACAATAGAACCGTCAGATGTCGGAGCCGATCTTGTAGTAGGATCGCTCATAAAGAACCCCGGCGGCGGTCTTGCACCTATCGGCGGATATCTTGCCGGAAAGAAAGATATGATAGAAAATGCGGCATTCAGGCTGACTTCACCGGGACTTGGCAAAGAAGTAGGAGCTTCACTTGGAGTTCTCACGCAGTTCTATGAGGGACTTTTCCTTGCGCCTACTGTAACAGCAGCAGCTCTCAAAGGAGCTATATTTGCCGCAAATATGTATGAAAGAGCCGGATTTGCGGTAATACCCGACAGTACAGAATCAAGACATGATATTATCCAGGCAATCACTTTTGGAAAACCTGAAGGTGTTATTGGATTCTGTCAGGGCATACAGGCGGCAGCACCGGTTGACAGCTTTGTTGTGCCTGAGCCCTGGGACATGCCTGGATACGATGCTCCGGTCATCATGGCGGCAGGCGCATTTGTTTCAGGATCTTCAATAGAACTTTCTGCTGATGGGCCGATCAAGCCTCCCTATGCAGTATATTTTCAGGGCGGACTTACCTGGCCTCATGCAAAGCTTGGGATTCTGTCATCATTTCAGAAGCTCATGGACTGCGGCATTATAGGTGACCATTTCAAAGCGTGACTAGAACCATCAAGTATAGTTTTGTTAGTGTTAAATTCAGTATTTGTGTTATATGCTTAGGAATAGGTACACTTCCTTGGAAATGTGGAGACCACATTTTGATTTCGAAAATTCAATAAACAGATTTTCACTATTTCAATAAATAAAATACACTTTTATCTGCTAAAGGAATATGTTAATATAAATGCTGTATGTTGACCTGTGATCTGCCCGGAGAGCATTCATGGGAGACAGCATATGAAAAAAAAGAATAATGTATCAGAGATTCATGAACTTCCAGTCGAAAAAATGCTAAAGCGCGGTTCGGATGCACTTACTGATTCAGAACTTATCGCGATCATACTTCAGACCGGAACTAAGACATGCAGTGTGTTTGAGCTTTCAGACAAGGTGCTTGAATTATCAGAGCAGTACGGACGTGGTATGCTCGGACTGTACAGCGTTCCTGCTGAAAAGCTTTGTGGTATACCCGGTGTCGGATGTTTTAAATCATGTCGTCTTAAAGCGGTTGCCGAGATAGCCAAACGCATTCACGAAACAGATGCATTTTCCAGAATAAGTTATGACAGTCCTTCTTCTATAGCCGATGCCTATATGGAAAAGATGCGCCATGAACCGGTTGAAGAGGTGATGCTTGTCATGTTTGATAACAAGCTTCATATGATCGGAGAAAAATGCATATCGCGCGGAACCGTGAATTCCGCGATAGCTTCGCCAAGAGAGATATTCATATATGCGCTCGAGCATCATGCTGTTCATATTGTGCTTATTCATAATCATCCAAGCGGTGATACAACGCCAAGTGAAAATGACGTGGAAATGACTGAAAGAGTAAGGAATACCGGAAATATCATCGGAATATCTTTACTTGATCATATTATAATCGGAGACAGAAGATACACTAGTTTCAAAGAGAAAGGATTTCTGCACTAGACTGCAGAATTTGAAGGGAGATTTTAAAGTGAATGTATTCGGCATAGATCTGGGAACGAGCAGCATCAAGATTTACAGCAGGACTGAGGATAATGTCTTTGTTGAAAAAAACATGATAGCTATCAAGAACAAAAAAGATATCTGCGCATATGGAGATTCTGCGTTTGATATGTACGAAAAGGCACCGTCAAATATAGCGATCTCATATCCTCTGAACTATGGTGTTATCGCTGATATCAAGAATATGGAATCACTCATAAAACTATATATGTCTAACCTTATGAAAGGTCAGATCAAGCCTGCTGATTATTATATTGCAGTACCAAGAGATGTCACAGAAGTTGAACGTATGGCATTCAAAGATCTGATCAAAGAAGCAGGAGTTAAAGCAAGAAATATTAAGACTGTCGATGAATCGATAGCCGATGGTCTCGGTATGGATATTGATGTTAAAAATTCACAAGGTGTTCTTGTTGTGAATGTAGGTTATGATACTACCGAGATATCGATCCTGTCACTTGGTGGAATCGTCCTAAGTAAACTGATAAAGACAGGCGGGCATAAGTTTGATGATGCGATCAAATCGGCTACCAGACAGGAATATCAGCTCATCATTGGCAGCAAGACAGCTGAGCAGCTTAAGATTCAGATGTCTGAAAGTGAAAAGAGTGGCAGTGATTCAGTCGTATATGGCCGCGATATCGTCACCGGTCTTCCTGTTGAGCGAGCAATATCTACAGAAACACTGAGCAATTGCCTTAAAGAATATTTTGCAATGATAATCGATAATGTAAAAGTCATACTTGAACGTACACCTCCTGAACTTTCAGCTGATATATACAAGCACGGAGTATATCTTACCGGTGGTGCATCACAGGTAGCAAATCTTGCAGAGATGATGAGTGCCGGTACCGGACTTAAGGTCAATATGGCAGAAAATCCTGTAACATCAGTTGCACTTGGTCTTGCAAAGATAATCAAAGATGATAACTATAAATCTGTGACATACGATATTGAAGGATCAATGAAATAATGAGTCCTATTGTCAAAAAGAAAGAGGAGAAATTTCACATACCTGTAAAATATCTTCTCTTGATCTTAACAATTGCATGTGCGGGAATGATTGTCGTCACTTACAATACGGCTACGATCGGTGAACCTGTCAATCAGTTTGCCGGTATATTTGTCATTCCATTTGAAAAGGGAATCAGTTCAGCAGGGAGTTACCTGAGCACACGTTCGGAACAGCTTGCTGAAATAAAAGATCTTCTTTCGCAAAATGAAAAACTTAAAAGTGAGGTTGATCAACTCACGATAGAGAATACGAAACTTCAGCAGGATAAATATGAACTGACAACGCTGCAGAATCTTTATGATCTTGATGGGCAATACGAGCAGTATACTATGACTGGTGCCCGTGTGATAGCAAAGGATTCAGGAAACTGGTTTGCATCGTTTGTTATCGACAAAGGTTCATCTGACGGGATAAAGATCAACATGAATGTTATGGCAGGCAGCGGACTTGTCGGACGTGTCGTTGATGTAGGCAGCAACTGGTCAAAAGTAAAATCGATAATTGCAGATGATTCTAATGTCGCTGCAATGGTACTTTCAAATTCAGATCAGATGATAGTATCGGGAAATCTTGAAGAGTATTCAAACGGATCAGTGACATTCTCGCAGCTTTCAGATACTGAAAATAAAGTAAAAGTTGGCGACAAAGTTGTTACGTCAAATATCAGTGAGAAATTTCTGCCTGGAATCCTTATCGGATATATCAATGATGTTGAGACTGATTCAAACAACCTTACAAAGTCGGGCAAAATAACACCTGCGGTAGATTTTTCTCATATCAATGAAGTGTTGATCATAATGGAAAAGAAACAGACTGACGGCAGAGATTCCCTCAAGAATGATAATACATCTGAAGATGAAGATGTCACGGTCTCAGCCTCTACAGTGGCTGAATAGAACAAGGCTATGGTATAAAAGATGAAACGAAAGATAATCACTGCATTAACGATACTAATACTTTTCATCCTTCAAAGCTCAGTTTTTTCAAGGCTCGATTTTGGAGGTATTGTGCCAAATCTAATGATAATCCTTACCGCTTCTTATGGATTTATGCGTGGTGAGAAGAGCGGCATTGTGATCGGATTTTTCTGTGGACTCCTAACGGATATCTTTTTTGGTGATCTGCTTGGCGCATATGCGCTGATCTATATGTATGTCGGATATTTCAACGGAAAATTCAGTTATATATTCTTCCCGGAAGATATAAAGCTTCCAATAACGCTTATCGCCGTGAGCGATATCTTTTATGGACTGATATGTTATGTCTTTCTGTTCATGATGCGGGGAAGATTTAATTTTCCATATTATTTTCTGCATATAATCATTCCTGAGATGATCTATACGATCGTTGTCACTATAGTATTTTATCCGATAATCCTGAAGGTAAATAAGATTCTTGACCATGACGAACGAAGGAGCGCTAAGAAATTTGCATGACAATTGGAAGGACAACTTAATATCTCTGGTCACTTCCAGACTTTTTGTGCTAATGCTGTTAGTCCTTGTGATTGGTGGTGCGCTGATCTATCGTGTATTTGATCTGCAGATTGTAAACGGACAGGAATATCTGGATAATTTTCAGCTTAAGATTGAAAAGCAGAGGAGTATAGCTAGCACTCGTGGCAACATCTATGACTGCAACGGGAAACTTCTTGCGTATAACGAACTCGCATATTCAGTAAAGATCGAAGATGTCTATGAATCAGGCAAGAGTAAGAACTCAGAGCTTAATAATACTATTGATAAGACAATAAAATATATAGAAAACAATAATGATCATATTGTAAGCGATTTTGATATATCACTTGATAATTCCGGTGATTATCAATTTAACGTTTCAGGCACATCACTTGAACGTTTCTTGTCCGATGTATACGGTCACAGTGCAGTAAGTGACTTAAAATACAAGGAGCGTAATGCAACAGCCAGTGAGGTTGTCTCATTTCTCTGTGCCAAAGCAAAATTCGGAATCGGAAAATGTACCAAAGCCGGCGATTACTCGACATTTGTTCCTGAAAGTGGTTATACAAAGAGCGAGATCATAAAGATACTGACTGTTAGATATGCGATGAATGCAAATAGTTATCAGAAATATATTGCAACAACGATAGCTGAAAATGTCAGTAAAAAAACTATAGCCGAGATAATGGAAAATAGCGATGAGCTTGACGGTGTTGAGATTTCAGAGGGAACGATAAGAAAATACAATGACAGCCAGTATTTTTCACAGATCATAGGATATACCGGCAAGATATCGCAGGATGAACTTGACAGTTTCAAAGTAAAATATCCGGAAAGCGATTACGCTGTAAATGATACAGTCGGTAAATCCGGAATCGAATCATCAATGGAATCTCAGCTTCAAGGTAAAAAAGGTTCGGAGACCGTATACGTCAACAATGTAGGTAAAGTTATCCAGACGTGCAACAGGGTTGAAGCCGATGCCGGTAATGATATCTATCTGACACTTGACAGTGATCTTCAGATAGCAGCCTATAATATCCTTGAAGAAAAACTTGCGAGCATAATACTTGCAAAGCTCCGCAACATAAAAGAATATACGGCAGGAGAGAATTCAAGCAGAAGTGATATTGTCATTCCTATCTATGATGCTTATTATGCATGCCTTAATAACAATATCCTGGATATAGATCATTTTTCGAAATCTGATGCATCAGATACTGAGAAGAAAGTATATGCATCATTTAAGGATAAAACAGTTAAGGTCATAGCCGGTATCGGTGATGAACTGAAAAATAAATGTACGCCCTATGATCAGCTTGATAAGGAATATCAGGTCTATGAAAGTTATGTTGTTCAGAGACTATATGACGATAAAGTCATTGATGAGAGCCTTATCGATAAAAAAGATAAAACATATATTGCATGGACGACTGACGAAAAGATAAGTCTTCATGATTATCTGCTCTATGCGATCTCTAAAAACTGGGTCGATGTCTCCAAACTTAACATAACAGATAAGTATTCAGATTCAGATGAAGTATTTGATCATATAGTCGATTATCTATCCCAAAAACTGCCAAATGATGATGCTTTTGGCAGAAAAATATATAAAAATATGATCCTGAACGATGAGATCACCGGGAATCAGGTCTGCCGCATGCTCATTGATCAGAAGACCGTTACCGTATCAGACGCAGAGAGAACAAAACTTGAAAATGGCTCCGAATCAGCATTTGTATTTATTGAAAATAGGATACAGAATCTGGATCTGTCACCTGCGCAGCTCGCGCTGGATCCTTATTCCGGATCTGTTGTCATAACAGATGTACGAGACGGTACAGTAAAAGCTCTCGTTTCGTACCCAAGCTATGATAATAACAAAATGGCAAATGGCGTTGATGCTGATTATTACTCAAAACTCCGGGAAGACAAATCATCCCCACTGATCAACTATGCTACAATGCAGAAAACTGCGCCTGGATCTACATTCAAAATGGTGTCTGCAACTGCCGGTCTGATGGAAGGTGTGATAAGTACATCATCCGATATCGTATGTACAGGTACTTTTGATAAGCTTGATAAACCGGCTCACTGTTGGATATATCCAGGCTCTCATGGTGCACTTAATATAACTGAAGGTATAACGAATTCCTGCAACTGTTTCTTCTATGAAGTCGGTTACAGACTAGGACTTAACGGAACCGTTTATAATTCAGACAAAGGACTTGAAAAGCTCGGTAAATACGCTGATCTTTATGGTCTTGACGAAAAATCCGGGATAGAGATAGATGAGGCCGAACCCGAAGTATCTGACACGGATTCTGTACGTTCTGCGATAGGTCAGGGTACTAATAACTATACGACGGTCGGTCTGTCAAGGTATATCACAACTGTAGCCAATAGTGGAACTTGCTATAATCTGACGCTTCTTTCAAAGCTTACAGATCATAAGGGCAATCTCATCCAGGATTATCATGCAACTGTACGAAATCAGATACAGATGGATTCATCATACTGGAGCGCTATACATGAAGGTATGCGAGGTGTTGTTGAAAGCAAGTCATATTATGAAGATCTTGGCGTAAATGTCGCTGGAAAGACCGGTACTGCGCAGGAATCAAAGAGCAGACCAAACCATGCTCTTTTCCTAAGCTATGCACCTTATGAAAATCCCGAGATTTCAATCGCAGTACGTGTAGCCAATGGTTATACATCTGATTACGCGGCACAGATAGCAAAAGAATTATATATGTACTATTATGATCTTGGAAATAAAGAAGAGATAATAACCGGTACTGCATCCGAACTTGATGGCGGCACGATAAACGGAGACTGATATGCCAAATACAGTAGAACTAAAAAGCTATAGAGATGGAATCAAGATCCTTTTGGATCCAAATGCTGATATTTCTGCGATAAAAACAGATCTTATAGAGCGCCTCCGGAAATCCTCTGATTTTTTGGGAAATATTCAGGCAGTCATTTCCTTTGAAGGCAGAAAGCTTGATCCACAGGAAGAGATCGATCTCGTAAATGCCGTTAGAGATAACAGCATGATCGATGTCATATGCACTGCAGGACGGGACGAAGATACAGACAGGGAGTATGTTCACGCGATAAAAAAAACTGTCATACATAATGATATGGCTGTGAATATAGCACAGATATACCGCGGCAGCATATTATCCGGGCAGAAGATGGAAACAGAGAACAGCATAGTGATAATGGGAGATGTATCAGAAGATGCAAGTATTATATCCGATAAAGATATAATCATACTTGGCGCATTGTATGGCGCGGCTTTTGCCGGAGGCGATGGTCTTGGTCATCATTTCGTCGCTGCACTCGATATGTCGCCTCAGGTTCTTAAGATAGGTGAGACAGTCTATAGCAGTAATGAAAAACCGCCTGCAAGATGGCTCCGGTTAAAAGCTGTACCAAGAATAGCTTATGAAGATGCCGGTATCATAATCATGGAACCGATGACAAAGGAAATGCTGGAAAATATTCCTGAATAAAAGACATATAAAGATCAACATTGATATATAAAATTATAATGCCCTGCAATGCAGACAGAAAAGGTAGACATGATAAACAGATACAGATTACGAAATTATGATTTTAAACTTATAATATTTATATGTGCATTGTCTGTGATCGGTATATTTGCTATCGGCAGTGCAAAAGCATCAAAACAGAATACACAGGTATACGGCTTTATCCTCGGTCTTATGCTCATGATAACTATATCTCTTATAGATTATCACCTTATACTCAAACTATACTGGCTCATTTATGCGCTTAACCTGGTTCTTCTTGGAATGGTAGCTGTTATGGGAGACAAGGGCGGCGGAGCTCAAAGATGGCTTCAGCTCGGTCCCTTAAGATTTCAGCCGTCTGAAACCGCGAAGATATGCATGATATTGTTTTATGCCGCATTTATAATGAAACATAAAGAACAGATGAAGACGTTCAAGTATTTTATCATAAGCATTATCTTGTTGCTGCCAATGGTAAAACTTGTACATGATCAGCCGGATCTTTCAACAAGTATTCTGCTGGTAGCAGTGTTTTTTGTACTTATATTTATCGGAGGAATCAATAAAAAGACAGTGATCGCGCTCTTTTCTATCGCGATTCCAACAATAATAATAATGTTTACTCTGATCATGCAGCCGGATCAGAACATAATCGAGGATTACCAGAAAAATCGAATAATGGCGTTCATAAATCCAAGTGAATACGCGACTACAGACGCGTACCAGCAGATCAATTCCGTAATGGCCATCGGTTCCGGGCAGCTTACGGGAAAAGGATACAAGAATAATGAGATATCATCTGTAAAGAATGGTAATTTCATCTCTGAACCACAGACAGATTTTATTTTTGCCGTAATTGGTGAAGAATCCGGGTTTGTTGGCTCCTGTACCGTAATTGTCTTATTGATTTTAACGTCATTTGAATGTATCATTGTAGCAAGAAAGGCTTGTGACTTGGCAGGTACGATCATCGCCAGTGGAAGGGCAGCGCTTATCGCATTTCAGGGCTTTATGAACATCGCAGTTGCCACACAGGTAATGATAAATACAGGACTGCCGCTTCCTTTCGTAAGTTATGGTCTTACATCTCTTTGCAGTCTTTTTATAGGTATGGGGTTTGTTTTGAATGTTAGACTTCAGGCTAGAACTTAAGGGGTATATTCTGAAAATCAATGATTTGGAGGAAACAAAGCAATGAATATAGCACTGATCGCACATGATGCTAAGAAAAAGCTTATGCAGAATTTTTGTATCGCGTATCGGGGGATATTAAGCAAAAATGATCTGTATGCAACCGGAACGACAGGACGTCTTGTCGAGGAAGTAACAAATCTTAATATTCATAAATTTTTAGCAGGTCATCTGGGCGGAGAGCAGCAGATCGGTGCACAGATAGAACATAATGAGATCGATCTTGTTATCTTTCTGCGTGATCCGCTTACACCGAATCCGCATGAGCCTGACGTAAATAATGTCGTAAGGCTTTGCGACATGCATAACATCCCGCTTGCAACGAATCTTGCAACGGCTGAACTTCTCATAAAATCACTTGACAGAGGAGACCTTGAGTGGCGTGAAATGTATAACTAAGTTCTGCAGGGTCACTGCGGTATTTTTGGCATGTACTTTGTTCATGTCCGGATGCGGTCTACCATACAGCTTTGCATATGATCCTGACTCTTCCGTAACATCATTCAGATTGAATGATTCAAAGACAGATGGAAGAGCTGATTCATTTGCCAGCAGTCTATGTATAACTAATGGAAATGATGATCAGGATCAATTAGATCTTGGTGAAAATGAAGCTGCAGGTCTTTTCGATATAAAAAACGCAAAAACTATATATGGTCAGAATCTGCTCGCGCAGATGCAGCCTGCCAGTCTTACAAAAGTAATGACTGCACTTGTAGCGCTTCAGAACTGTCAGCCTGATCAGATGCTCACCGCAACTGAAAATGTCAAGATCACAGAAAGCGGTGCACAGGTTGCAGGGATCAAAGCCGGAGATAAGATGACTCTCGATCAGGCTCTGCACATTCTGCTTATCGAATCAGCAAATGATGCCGCTGTACTCATTGCAGAAAATGTAGGCGGTTCCGTTGATGGCTTTACAAAGATGATGAATGATGAAGCCAAGAAACTTGGGGCGACCGGATGTAATTTTGTCAACCCAAACGGTCTTACTGCATCAGAACATTATGTGACAGCTTATGATATGTATCTGATACTGAATGCTGCATCACAATATGAACTTTTTAATCAGATAATCTCGATGTCTTCATATTCTACTGAATACTACGATGCCTCCGGCAATGCTGTCAGTATTGAGACAACATCGACCAATCAGTATATCAAGGGTACTGTAGATGCACCCGATAACATCACTGTGATAGGTGGTAAGACCGGAACGACTGATGCTGCCGGTCACTGTCTGATACTATATGTAAAGAATGCCCCAGGGGATCCGTTTATTGCGGTGATACTTAATACTAAAAATATTGATGAACTCTATGATCATATGAATAAACTTCTTGCTCTGATCAAGTAAGGTTAAAATGAAAGATGAGTTCCGCTCTGAAGTGAACTGAAAGTCTTTTTATGATTGTATTTTATGTATCATTCACTTATAATAAAAAGTGCAAAGCATTACAGTCAACCGATTTGAATATATGCTCAGGAGGCCGTGCCAATGGTTCAGTTGATCGTAGGTAACAAAGGAAAAGGCAAAACAAAACAGCTGCTCGATAAAGTAAATAATGAGATAGAAATGACTAAAGGAAATATCGTATATCTTGACAAGAGTACGAAGCACATGTTTGAACTTAACAATAGGATTCGTTTAATTGATGTTTCTGATTATCTGGTTACAAATGCTGATGAATTTCTTGGTTTTATCTGTGGTATTATTTCTCAGGATCATGATGTGGAAAAAATATATATTGATAGTCTGCTGATCTTGGCAAATCTTGAAGGTACTGATGTAACACCTACAATAGAAAAACTCGAAGAGATCGGTGCAAAATTTAATGTAGATTTTGTCGTATGCATGTCATTAGATGAAAATACCGTTCCTGAATCATTAAAATCGAAAATCATAATTTCACTATAACGACTTTGAATCAATAGAAAGAAAGCCTCGGCTTTGTCCGGGGCTTTCTTATTTAGATATAAAGGATAAAAATATGTCGACGCAGTCTGATGGAAAGGTAGTCAAATACCGAAAATCAAAAAATATAAACCTTGTGATGATCATATTTATCGTCATCTTTATTCATATCTCTATCGTTGTGATCATGTATTTTCGTACAAATCACATTATCGGATATGAAGTAAAAAAAGGTTCGCTTTCTACAAATAATATTTACAAAGGTATCGCGCTTCGCGATGAGAACACATATAAAGCAACACAGGCTGGATATATTGATTATTTTATACGCGAGGGATCACATGCCGCCAAGGGTGATCTTGTCTATACCGTTGATGAAGCAGGAAGTCTGTCTGATAAGATCGCAGATAGTGAACAGCAGAAAATATCTGATTCAGATCTTGAGCAACTTAGAAATTCTATAGCTGATTTTTCTGATCATTTCAGAAACGACTCATTTTCACAAACATATGATTTTCAATACAATCTTCAGAACCAGATAACCGAGCTTTCAAGCAGCCAGATGCTTGCTGATATAAAAAAGATAAGTGATTCGAATTCTTCACTGATTCACTACCAGTCTGCAGACAATTCCGGCATCGTAACATATTATACAGATGGTTATGAGTCCTTAAAACCTGCCGATATCACAAAAGATATGTTTGACGAATCAAAATACAAAAAGGTGCAATATGCAAATGATCAGTTGATCGCCTCCGGTGACAATGTATATAAGATGTGTGGAGACGAAAAATGGTCTGTGATCATACCGACCGACGAGACTACAGCAAAACAGCTTGAAGATATGCAATATGTCGAGGTCAGATTCCTGAAAAACAAGTATGAATCATGGGCAGGCACAAAGGTTATAACCGGTAAGGACGGCGGCACCTACGTTCAGCTAAGCTTCACAAATTCAATGATAACTTTCTGTAGTGACAGATTTATCAATCTTGAGCTTCTTATGGAAAATCAGTCAGGACTTAAGATACCAAACTCATCTATTGTTAAAAAGAATTTCTTCCTAGTACCCAAGGAGTTCATAACTAAAGGCGGTGAACGCAACGGCTATGGTGTAATGCGTGACAGGTATGATGAAAACGGGGGAAAGACAGAAGAATTTGTGGATACGGAATTATATGGTGAGAAGGATGGAATGTATTATCTGGATGATTCGACACTTCGTGCAGGCGATGTTATAACAAAACCGGAATCTACAGATAAAGACACTATAAGTAAAACGGGTACACTTGTCGGAGTTTATAACATCAACAAAGGATATGCTGAGTTCCGAGAAGTCAATATCCTGTATCAGAATGACAAGTATTCCATAGTAAAACCCAATACGACTTATGGACTTAGCACATACGATTATATAGTACTTGATGCTGCCGCAGTCAATGAAAATGATCTTGTATATCAATAAAAAAAATATATGAAGCCGGAGATTGAAAGCAGCAATTATGCTATGATGTGGCGTTAAATATAATTATTATCACAGCACACAAACATCAGGATAGAGGTGTTTATATAGATGATCAAAGATAATCTTGATTTGGTTGAACAAAATATAAAAGAAGCATGTGTAAGATCCGGACGCGAACGATCTGCAGTAAAGCTTATCGCAGTGAGCAAGACAAAACCGGTTTCTCTTTTGCAGGAAGCTTATGATTGTGGATGCCGTGATTTCGGTGAAAATCACGTTCAGGAAATAGTAGAAAAATATGATAAGCTTCCGAAAGATATAAGATGGCATATGATAGGTCATCTACAAAAAAACAAAGTGAAATATATAATCGATAAGGTATGTATGATTCATAGTGTAGATTCATATGATCTTGCCAGGGAGATAAGCAAGCGTGCTTTAAATGCCGGTATTGTAATGCCTATACTAATTGAGGTAAATACTGGCGGTGAAGAATCAAAATCCGGTATATCACCTGAGAATACGATTGATATGATAAAACGGATTTCAATACTTCCGGGAATAGAAGTGCACGGGCTTATGACTGTACCTCCGATAGCAAAGATTCCAGAAGATAATCGCACATTTTTCAGGATGCTTTATAAGTTATCTGTTGACATAAATGAACAAAAAATAGATAATATAAAGATGGGCGAATTATCAATGGGAATGAGCGGAGATTATCAGACCGCAATTGAAGAAAATGCCACATTTGTTAGAGTTGGTACGGCGATATTTGGTGCACGTGATTATAATAAATAAGAACGATTAAGGAGAAAATAGAAGATGAGTGTTATGGACAGATTCCTCAGCGCAATGAAATTCAATGATGAGGATGATGAGGATGATGGATTTTACGACAGTGGTTCAGACGATGATTTTCAGGATAAGCCGCCTGCAAGAAAACCGGCAGCAGTTGCTGAGCGCAGGAACACTGCAAGTGATGAAGAGGATTTTGATGTTTCAGAGAAAGAGCAGAACCCTTTAAGAAAGATAACACAAAAAGTAACTCCAATAAATAAACCTCAACCTAGGAGGACTTCATCAATGGGAAATGCTGATGTTCTTTCGATAATGCCTAAGACATATGAAGATTCAAGGATCATAACAGATACTCTTCTTGAAAATAAAGCCGTAATTTTAAATCTTGAAGGACTGGATTTCGACCTTGCACAGAGAATCATAGATTTTTCATCAGGTTCATGTTACGCATTAGGTGGCAATCTGCAGTGGATATCAAAATCTATACTTATAATCGCACCGCAAAATATAAATATCTCAGGTGATTTTCAGAGTCTCGTAGAACCTGGTATACAGGGATCTGACCTTAGCAGTTCAACTTTAGGGAAGACATTCTGACAATCTGCCTGATTTAATAATAATGATGTTGATGTCAAAAGTAGCAATTGTATTATGATCGTCTGCATAGCTTCCGCTTATCGACGGAAGCTATTTATTATGATAAAAGGATGGTATTTTAAAACATGGCACAGCGAATCAGTATAGGGACAAAAGCAAATCCACTTTATGACATAGTGATTGAAAACAGTTTTGAAAAGCTTCCGGAAGAACTTTCAGATAAAGGATATGAAAAGCGCAGATTATGTATAATCACTGACTCTAAGGTCGCACCTTTATATCTTGATGAGATAAAAAAATTATTATCAACGGTTTTTGCTGAAGTAACAGAATACATTATTCCCGAAGGTGAAGCAAATAAAAATCTTGATACCGTAAGAGCTATATATGAATCTCTTATCTCAAAACATTTTGGCAGGACTGATCTGCTTGCAGCTCTTGGCGGTGGTGTTGTAGGTGATATAACCGGATTTACTGCAGCGACGTATCTCCGGGGTATTGATTTTATTCAGATTCCGACAACACTTCTTGCTCAAAGCGATAGCAGCATCGGTGGAAAGACCGGTGTTGATTTTAATGGATATAAGAACATGATCGGTTCATTTTATATGCCACGTCTTGTTTATTCAAATGTATCCGCATTAAAAACTCTTGAAGGCAGACAGTTCGTATCAGGATTTGCTGAAGTCATGAAATCTGCTCTTATAAAAGATGCATCGTTTTTCTCATGGCTTATTGATAAAATGTATGAGATCAAAGAAAAAGATCCTGATATACTTGAGGAAATGGTATATCAGACATGCAATATCAAGAAATCATTTGTTGAACGCGATCCGTATGAAAAAGGTGACAGGGCTATGCTGAATTTTGGTCATACTTTAGGACATGCGATAGAAAAATACGAAAAATTCGAAATGACTCATGGCGAATGTGTCGCACTTGGATGTATCGCCGCTTCTTTCATTTCCTGGAAACACGAACTCCTGTCAAAAGACGAGTTCTACGAGATAAGAGATATGTTCGTTCCATTCGGGCTTCCTATATCTATAGATGATATCGTCCCGGAAAAGGTCGTTGAACTGACACATTCAGACAAGAAAGCTGCAGACGGAGTTCTGAAATTTATATTGCTTAAACGTGTTGGAAAAGCGGTGATAGACACAACCGTTACTGATGAAGATATGATCGGCGCACTAAACGAACTGAATTTTAACGAGAATGATTAAAAGTGAAAAGGAAATAACATCAATGAATAATAATGGAAAAAGATCATCAATAAAAACTATCATGATCGATATATTCTGTATGATCATACTTATCGCTATAGACCAGTTTACAAAATATCTGGCAGTCATATTTCTTAAAGATAAACCGGCATTTCCGTTGATGAACGGAGTTCTTGAGCTTAATTATCTCGAAAACAGAGGCGCCGCATTTGGAATGATGCAGAATCAGAAATGGTTCTTCGTATTTATAGCTGCGATAATAATAGGAGTCATTATATTTGTTCTTTATAAGACACCTCAGGAAAAGAAATATAACGCATTTCATGCACAGCTGGTCTGCATTGCCGCCGGTGCTGTAGGCAACATGATCGACCGGATACGTCTTGATTATGTAGTAGATTTCATCTATTTCTCATGCATCAATTTCCCTATATTCAATTTTGCTGATATGTGCGTTACTATAGGAACTATAGTTCTTGTTATCCTGATACTTTTTGTATATAAGGAAAACGACCTCAGCTTTTTAGGCTTTCATCAGAAAAAATACCGCGAGATAAAATAGATGAAGAAACTTGAAATTACAATTGAACCTGAAGACTCTGATGTCAGGATCGATAAATGGATATCAGATACAATCCCTGATTTTTCCAGATCATATATTCAGAAATGCATTTCTGAAGGATGTATATCGGTAAATGGAAAGACTGCCTGTAAATCAAGCACTAAACTCTGTACCGGTGATGAACTTGTATTTGATGTACCCGATGCATCCGTTCCGGATATTGAACCGGAAGATATACCGCTTGATATCCTTTATGAAGATAGAGATGTCATAGTCATCAATAAGCCAAAAGGCATGGTCGTCCATCCCGCACCGGGACATTACAGTGGCACACTCGTAAATGCCCTCATGTATCACTGCCGGGGGCAGCTTTCCGGCATAAACGGTGTAATGAGACCTGGCATAGTACATCGGATCGATAAGAATACGACCGGTTCCGTCATAGCATGTAAAAATGATGACGCACATAAAAGTATCGCTGCGCAGCTTGAGAATCATTCCATCAAACGACTATATCATGCCATAGTTTGGAATAACGTGATTGATGATGAAGGTGTTATTGAAGGAAATATCGGAAGAAGCAGTTCTGACAGAAAAAAGATGGCTGTTGTAGATAATGAGCATGGAAAAAATGCGGTAACACATTACCACGTCATTGAAAGGTTTGGAAAATTCACATATATCGAGTGCAGGCTCGAGACCGGACGTACTCACCAGATTCGTGTGCACATGAGTCATATAGGTCATCCGCTTCTTGGTGACAGCGTCTATGGCGGCGGTGACAGCGGCTTTGACCTTGATGGACAGTGTCTTCATGCAAAAACACTTGGATTCGTTCATCCTAGAACAGGAGAGTACATAGAAACAGACGCTCCACTTCCGGAATATTTC